>CAYGKH010000069.1:0-9069 GCA_964350345.1 uncultured Coriobacteriaceae bacterium | reverse complement strand
AAGCCCCCAGAACACCTCGACTGCGCTCATCAGTGACGACATCATCCTCGATACCCCGCTGCCGACCGTGATCGCCGGCTCCAACCGCTACGCGACCGCTATCGCGGGCTCGAAGGCCGCCTTCCCGAGTGCCCCTGCCGTCGTGATCGCCACCGGTGAGAACTTCGCAGACGCCCTCGGAGGAGCCGGTCTTGCCGGAGCGCTGAAGTCGCCGTTGCTGCTGACCGAGAAGGCAGCCCTTCCCGGTGCCGTCGCGACCGAGATCGGACGTCTCAAAGCAAGCAAGGCCTACATCCTCGGCGGGACCGGTGCGGTATCGGCAAATGTCGAGGTCGCGCTGAAGCGCCAGCTCGGTGCCGCGAACGTCGTCCGTATCGCAGGCTCTAACCGCTACGACACCGCAAACCGTGTCGCCGCACGCACCATCAGCATCCTCGGTACTAGCTACGGTGGCGATGCCTTCATCGCCACGGGAGCGAACTTCCCTGACGCGCTCGGAGCATCACCTGTCGCCGCCGCCAAGGGCATGCCGGTCTACCTGGCCGACCCCCGAAGCACATCCGTGGCGCTGCCCGCAAGTGTCAAGCGCGTGTGGATCACCGGCGGTACGGCAGCCGTACCTGCATCGATCGAGACGTCACTCAAGCGGTCGCTCGGAAGCGGCAACGTCAGGCGCCTTGCCGGAACCAACCGCTTCGACACCGCACGACTCGTCGCCAACTACGGTGCGGGCATCGGGATGCAGTGGGACGGCGTGGGCATCACCACCGGCATGAACTTCCCCGACGCGCTCGCCGCAGGGCCGGTGCTTGGCTCGAGGAGCTACGTCATGCTGCTCACCGACTCCAACTCGGTCCCCGCACCGACCGCGAACACGCTTAGCGCCAACAAGACCAAGATCGACACCGTGCACTTCTTCGGAGGAGATGCCGCAGTGCCGAAGGGCGTGCGGGACACGGTGAACAACCTCGTGAAGAAATAGCCTCGCCTGTCGAAATGTAGCAAAATGCACACTTACAGAGGATCATTGCTCCTGGCTGCGCCGCGCGCCGAGCTCGAAGCCGCCGCACAGGGACTCGCGCACATGCGGGCCGGTGCGGCACGCATCCGGACCCTGCGCGGCATGCCCGGCTACGTTCTCGTGAAGGTTCCCAGGGGCTTTTCGCCAATCAGCGGGCACTCCCTTTGAACGCTAGAAGCCGCATAGCTGCCGTCGTCCCTGCGCTCAGGCCGCCCGACCGCAGGGTTGCCACGCAATGAGTACGTTCTTCGTAGTGATGGCGGTGATCCTGGCTGCCGTCTTCAGTGTCGCTGCGCTCTTGAGGGAGCGACTCGAGACTGCTCTGCCGCTGACCTTGTTCGGCATCACGATTCTGCTCTACGTATTCGGGCTGTTCAACGTGCTGAACATCGGGTTTTGGTTACTGCTTCTACTAATCGCCGCAGCATCCGCGGCGGTCCTCGCGCGACTGAGGATGCAGGCCCTTACGCTGCTGCTAGACGGGCTTCGCTCGCCGGGCATGATCCTTTACCTGCTGTTCGCATTCGTCATGTTCGTCTTCACTCGAGAGATGCAGCTCACCCACTACGACGAGTTCTCTCACTGGGGCCGGGTGGTGAAGGCGATGTTCGTCCATGACGCTCTCGGACCCTTCAATCCGGTGGATCTGCAGTTCCGAAGCTATCCGCCTGCGTCCAGCATCTTCGAGTACTTCGTCATGAGACTGGACGGTCGCTGGCTCGAGGGCAATCTGTTCTGGGGCTATCAGCTGCTGGCGGCAGCGGTCTTCATTCCTTTCATGGCAGGTCTGCGCTGGCGAAACCCCATCCGGATCGCTGCAGCCGTACTGCTGGCCACTGCCACGGCGCTGCTCATCCGAAATCCGCTTTCCGCCACGCTGGTCGACCCGCTTCTCGGCTTCGTGTTCGGGTACCTGTTGGCCCTGATCTACACGTCAGAGCCACGCAGTTGGCGACTCCCTGCGTATCTGTCATTAGGGCTCGCGATGTTCGTTCTCATCAAGGACGTAGGCTGGTTCTTCTCGGTAGTGGTACTGGCCGCCTATCTGGCCAGGCTCATCCACAACGAGCGCACTGCCGACTCAGGGCCGGACTGGGCTCGAGCATCGGCCCACTTCGCGCTCCCGTTGGCGGGCACACTGATGGCGAGGTGGAGTTGGAACGCTGTCTTGAGTATCCAGGACGTGCCCCGCGTCTTTGCTCAGCCGATAGAACTGTCGAAGCTGCCGACGCTCTTCACGGGAGGTAGCCCCTCGTTCTGGCGCCCCGTGGTCCGCGCATACTACGATGCGTTCTTCGAAGAACCCATCATCTCCGTGCTCGGCATCCCGATGACGCAGGTTGCCTGGCTGGTTGTCTCGGCCGTCGTGTTTGTGCTGGTGGCTGTGGTGATCGCTCGCGCATGCAGCAAGCGGCTCGACATCATCACCCCTTTGGTGATCTGGCTCGGCGCCGGTGCGTATACGGGAGGGATGCTGGTCCTCTATCTCTTCCGGTTCAGGGAGAACGAGGCACTGCGACTCGCCGGATACCACCGCTACCTGGGCACCTACTGGATCGCCGTGGCAGTGTTCGTCGCGCTGTGTCTGATGTGGCTGATGGCCACAAGCGGTGTTCTCGACAGGAACGGGGAGGGGCGAGGGGCGGCTCGCAGAAAGACCGAAGTTCAGGTGCTTATCGGCCTTTGGTGCGGGTTTCTGCTGCTCGCGGCACCTCTGCAAAGCGCAATCAGCGGTCTTCCCAGCGCTGCGGCCGTCTCCGTTCAGCAACGACAGCCCTTCGAGGGCATGGCGGCGAAGATCGACGAGTCGGGCATCGCGCCCGGCGACCGAGTACTCATCATAGTTCGCGAACAGGGCCTGGGATATGAAGGCTTCATGATTCGGTACCTCATGTTGGAGGCGCGGGCCAACGTCACTCACGAGTTCTCCAGGTCTGCGCCGGATGACCTCACCGAAACCGAGTTCCAGAAAATGATGGCTGACTTCGAGACTGAAGTGTCGGGATACAGCTACCTCGTCATCCACACGGTGTCGCCTGCCTTCGTGGAGAACTACGGCTCCTTCTTCGAAGATGCGGATCGCATAGCAGACACTACGATATTCCGGGTTTCGGAGGAGAACGGTCGGCTCCGGTTGGTCTTCGAGCGCTAGCCTGTCCACCATGCCGAGTCGCTGCTAACCCCCGCACCTTCCCGGCAGACTGAGCGTGAAGATCGACCCCTCGCCGACCACGCTCTTAACAGTCAAGTCACCTCCGAGCAGGCGAGCGTACTCGCGCGAGATGGTCAGGCCGAGGCCGGTCCCGGACGGTTTCCCAAAACCGGACGGCTGAGCCTGCTTGAAGGCCTGGAAGATCTCCTCCTGCGCGTCCGCAGATATTCCCGGACCGGAGTCTGCGACGGTGAAGGCGACACCACCATCGGGCGTGATGCCGACCCCGAGCACCACCCCGCCGGTGTCAGTGAACTTCATAGCGTTGCCCGTGAGGTTGAGCAGGATCTGGCGCACCTTGTCGGGATCCGAGTGAAGCGGCTCGCACGGGGGAAGGTCAGCGACAGTGACCCTGAGCCCCTTCTCATCCGCCATAGGTCTGATTGTCTCCGCGACGTCGGCCACGATCTCGCATGGGTCGAAGAGTTCCCGGTTCACGTGGACCTTCCGCGCTTCGACCTTCGACAGGTCGAGGATGTCGTTGATCAGAAGCAGCAGTTGTTTTCCCGAGCGGTGTATCATCTCGACCTGCTGCTGCTGCTCTTCCTCAAGCGGGCCCGCCATCCCCTTGGCCAGGATGCCCGAGAAGCCGATGATCGAGTTCATCGGCGTGCGAAGTTCGTGACTCATGTTGGCGAGAAGCTGGCTTTTCGCCTGGCTCGCATCTTCGAGTTTCCGATTGACCCGCACCAACTCATCGGTCCGTTCCTTGACGAGCTCCTCGAGGTTGAAGCGGTGTCGTTCGAGTTCGATCTGTGCCAACTTGCGGTCGTGGATGTCCACGAGGACGCCCTGCAGGAGACCCTTCTCGTTTCCCGGGGCGGCTCGGGTCCAGGTGTGTTCGGCGACCCAACGGTACTCCCCGAATCCGGTCCGCAGGCGGTACTCCTCGTCGAACTCGCCCACCCCCTCTTCGAGGAAGGACTCGACTTCGCGCTGGATTCGCGAGACATCGTCGGGGTGCATGAGGTCGGAGTAGAGCACTGATTCGTCCATCAACTCTTCGGCGTCGTATCCGAACTGTTGGATGCTGCGCGAAACGAACCGGATCGGCCATCCCGGAAGGTTGTCCGATGTGAGCGCCACCGCAGGACTGCGGGCCACTATCGCCTCGAGCTCGCGGAGGCGTTCCTCGGCGTGGCGTTGGCCGGTGACATCAGTGAGGATCGACAGGTTGTAGGTCTCGCCGTCGAGCTTCACGGGGGATGTTGCGAAGGAGATCCAGCGTTCCTCGCCGTCCTTGCGCACGATCGGCATCTCGACGTAGGGCCACTTCCCCTCCATGGCCTCGGTGGCGATGCGCACAGCCTCCGCACGACGCTCCTCGGTCGGGTAGACCAGCTCGAACCAGCTGCTGTCATCGACCTCTTCCCGGGTGTAGCCGCTCAAGCGTTCCATCGCGTCGTTGTAGATGACGTTCTTGCCGGCTGGAGTACCGAGCGCGATCCCCTGGTCGGTCTGCTCGATGATCGCACGCAGTCGCTCCTCGCTTTCGCGGAGGGCGTGCTCGGTGTGAATCCGTTCTTCTCCATCGAGGATGAGCCGTCCGACGAGCAGGACCGCGACCGGATACAGTCCGATCACCGGTAGGGCGATCTGCGGGAGAATCTCACGCCACTGATCGTCAGGGAGGGTCAGAGTCAGTGCGAGCATGATGACGTGGACGATGACCCCGAAGGCGTAGATCGAGAGAGGCCGCTCGAATCGCGGGTTTCGCCTCCTGATGTAGTACATGGCGGTTCCGAGCAGTGCAGCCTCGGCGACTGTCGTAACGCCCATCACCACACCGGCGCCGCCGAGAGACAGGCGGTACACGATTGCCACGGTCGCCGAGATCGCCGCGACGACCGGCCCGCCGAAGAAAGCGCCGACCGCGATCACGACCGTGCGGCCATCGAAGACGATCCCGGGGGCCACGGTCACGGCAGTCATCATCCCGGCGATCGCCACGCCACCGTAGAGCAGTCCGGAGAGCACGTTGTATCCGAGGGAGCGCTGGTCCCACATGCGCAGCAGCAACTGTTGTGTGACGCTCAGCGCCACGAGCAGTGCGACGTTCTGTATGAGGCCCAGGATGATCACGCCATACCCCCTCGGGAACAGCATAGCGGCAGATAGCCTGGAAGCGCCATCGGGAAGTCTGAAGAAGGCACCCGCAGCTGAACGGCGGAAAACCGGGTATCCGCTCCCGAGAATGCGTGGAAATAACTCTAATGGTATCATTGCCATCTGTATCTGTATCTGTATTGCGTGGGTTGAAGGGGGTTGGTTCAGACATGTGGCACGAGCGGACACGAAAGGTACTGGCGCTCGTTCTCACCATCGCGCTTGCGGCAAGCATGCTCGGTCTTGCTGGTTGCGCGACAGAGGACGAGGAGCCCGGGGACACCGGCGAGGTCACAGCGACCGAGACCGTCAAGATCGGCGTGCACACGTCGCTGACCGGCGGACTTGCGGACTATGGTTTCGCCGCCGCCGAGGCTCTCAAGATCGCCGCAGCAGACTTCTCCGGCTTTGAGGTCGACGGTGTCACCTACGATATCGAACTCGTCATCCGTGACGACAAGGGCGAGCCCGCCGAGGCGCCCATCGTCGCGCAGCAGCTCGTCGACGAGGGCGTCGTCGCCGTCATCGGTACGCTGACCTCCGGTGCTGCCAACGCTGCGCTCCCCATCTATCAGGGCGCGGGTATCCCGGTGATCTCCGGTTCGGCAACCGCTCCGGACCTGACCGAACAGGGGTACGAGAACTTCTTCCGCACCTGCCTGCGTGACGACCTGCAGGGTGCGGCGATCGGCGAGTGGGCCCTTGAGCTTGAGAGCGAGAAGATCGTCGTGATGGACGACCGCGGCGACTACGCTGTGGCTCTCGGCAACGAGGTCCAGAAGACGATCGAGGCCGGTGGCGCAGAGGCTCTTCGCCAGGAGGGCCAGGAGGGCGACGTCGACTTCTCCGCACAGGTGAGCAACATCATGGCATTCGATCCGGGTGTCGTAGTCTTCACCGGATACCACCGCGAGGCTGGCCTGCTCTTCAAGCAGCTTCGCGAGGCGGGTTCCGAGGCCCAGTTCATGGGTGGCGACGGCATCAAGTCCAATGAGATCGCCGAGGGCGCCGGTGGCGCCGCAAACGTCGAGGGCACGCTGTGCACCTTCGGCGGTTTCGCCCAGGAGGGCATGCCGGGCTACGCTGACTTCGCGGCCGCGTTCCTGGAGGCCACCGGAGTCGAGGCAGGCCCGTACTCCGAGAACAACTACGACGCGCTCGGCGCTGTCGTCGAGGCTATCACCGCGTCGGGCTCGTTCGACGGTGCAGACATCATCTCGGCTCTTCACGAGATCCAGTACGCTGGCGTGCAGGGCACGCTCACGTTCGATGAGAACGGTGACGTGTCGGTGCCCGGCGGCGGCGGCACGGAGCTCATCCCGAGGTTCGAGTTTAGGGATGGAACCTGGGAGCTTGTCGACTAGAGTCGGCTGGGCGCATAGTGCGTGAGGGCCGGGCATCGCGTCCGGCCCTCACTCTGTGTGCCTCTGCTAGAGTGTGATACCGAGTTACCCGCGAGGGCGGGACGCACGGAACGTTCATACGGACAGGGAAGGACCCGATGTCCCTAGAGCACATCTTCAGCCTGACGGTATCGGGCCTGACGGTGGGGATGATCTATGCACTCATCGCCCTCGGCTACACGATGGTCTACGGCGTTCTGCAGCTGATCAACTTCGCCCACGGCGAGGTGTTCACCATCGGTGGCTACATCGCTGCGAGCACGCTCATCTGGATCGGCGTGGACGCGACCACCCCGCTGTCGCTCAAGATCGCCTACTTCGGGCTCGCGGTGTTCGTGTCGCTCACCCTGACCGCCTTGCTCGGCTGGACGATCGAGCGGCTCGCTTATCGGCCACTGCGCAAACAATCCCGCATCATCGCGTTGCTCTCCGCTATCGGCACCTCGATCTTCCTTCAGAACATGATCGTCATCGTCTTCGGCCCGCAGCCGATCATCATGCCCACAGCGATCGTCCCCACCGGGTTTGTAGAGGTGTTCGGGGCGCGGATCCGCGTCCTGCAGATCGCGATCATCCTGATCTCGCTCGTGCTCATGGCCTTGCTGACGTGGATTGTGAAGGGCACGAGGATCGGCAAGGCGATGCGCGCGACGTCACAGGACCGTGAGGCCGCCGAGATGATGGGGATCGAGACCAACTTCACGATCTCGTTCACGTTCGTGATCGGTTCGGCGCTTGCGGCCGTCGGCGGCTTCCTTGTCGCGATGTACTACGGCTCGCTGCAGTTCAATACCGGCTTCCTCTACGGCCTCAAAGCGTTCACCGCAGCAGTCCTCGGCGGGATCGGCAACATTCCCGGCGCGGTGGCCGGCTCGCTCATCCTCGGTCTGGCCGAGAACTGGGGCGTGGGGCTGTCTCTGGGTGTGCTTGCATGGCTGCTGGTCGCAGGCGTCGGGGTTGGCCTCTACTTCCAGCTGGTCCGGGCTCCGCAGAGCAGGGTCGCGCATATCGCCGAGGAGTTTCGCACTCCCGAGTACGAACGTCGCGTGCGCAGCGTCTACCTGTTCGCGCCGGTCGTCGCCGTCAAGACGCTGCTCTCGGAGCGCACCGACGCGCTCGTACACGTTTCGGCGCAGCATGCTGCTCGTCTGATGACCGGCAACATCCTCCTGGCGCTGCTCGCCGCGGTATTCTTCGTCGCCGGAGACGTGCAGTTCTCATCGAAGTGGCAGCACGTCATCTCGTTCGTCGTGCTCATGGCCATACTGATGTTCCGTCCGTCAGGGATCCTCGGCGAGAACATCCAGGAGAAGGTGTAGCCATGGCAGCCATGACCGCACGCATCTCCGGATTCTTCGATCGCGTACCCCGTTGGGTCTACATCGTCGCGGCTCTCGTGTTTGCGATAGCGTTCCCGCTCTTCGAGTACTTCGGCCTGATGCAGACGCTCTGGCTGCGGGTCGGGACGCGGGCGCTCGTCTACGTGCTGCTCGCGGTCGGACTCAACCTCGTGCTCGGCGAGACCGGCCTGTTGCACCTTGGATATGTCGCGTTCTTCGCCGTGGGCGCGTACACGACCGCGATCCTCTCGTCACCGCGCTTCGACATTCAGTGGAACTTCTGGGCGATCATCGCGCTCGCGATGGGGCTTTCGATGCTCTTCGGCTTCCTGATCGGGTTGCCGACGCTGCGATTGCGCGGGGACTATCTCGCTATCGTCACGCTGGCGTTCGGCGAGATCACCCGCATGACGCTCAACAACTGGGAGGGCCTTACCAACGGCCCCGGGGGCATCCCCGGCATCTACCCGCCGAATATCTTCGGCTGGACGGTCGATTCGCCGATGGAGTTCTTCTACCTGCTGCTCGTCTCGGTCGTCATCATCGTGTGGCTGCTCAACAACATCAAGAACTCGCGCATCGGGCGTGCGTGGAACGCGCTGCGCGAGGACGAGATAGCCGCGCACCACTCTGGCGTGCGCCCACTGCAGGCCAAGATGCTCGCGGTGGTGATGAGCTCCGGTATCGCGGGACTCGCCGGCGCGATTTTCGCCTACTACCAGCAGTTCATCAACCCGACGTACTTCCTGTTCATGCAGTCGACGATCGTGGTGTGCATGGTGGTCCTCGGCGGGATGGGCTCGATTCCGGGCGCGCTCCTCGGCGCTATCGTGCTCGACACCACACCCGAGGTCATCCGCCAGACGTTCACGACGTGGCTGCCGGGAGCGTTCGGAAGCGACTTCCTGCCCGGCGTGCAGGCTGCGCTCCAGACGGAGTTCGACCGCTACCGCATGGCGATCTTCGGCCTGACGATCGTGTTGATGG
>CAYGKH010000068.1:0-9193 GCA_964350345.1 uncultured Coriobacteriaceae bacterium | reverse complement strand
AACTTCCCGTACCAAAGGGGGAGCCCCAAGGCCGGCACCTTGAGGCTCAGGGGTAAGGGGTTGCATTCGCATGCAACTTACCTGGGATGTTAGCGTGCCTGAACGCGAAACGCAAGTCGTTGTGAAAGATTTCCTATGCATTGATGTATCTGCACGTTGCGTGTGCGTGCGCAAGGTCTAGCCGAAGGTGAGGAACTCCAACACCCGGGAGAGTCCGAAGACGAGCGGCAGCGTACCCACACCGAGAAGTGCCAGAGCCCCGGCAACGACGGCACCCTCCGCGAACCGGTCGGGGCCGATCGCGGTGGCGGGGTCGCCGACAGTCGTGCCGGTAGGGGGCGGCGGTTCCTCGAAGTAGAGGGCCTTCAAGACCGCACCGTAGTAGCCGAACGATGCGACCGAGGCCAGGACGCCGATCAGTGCGAGCCACCAGTACCCCACGTTGACTGCGGAGCCGAAGACGAGGAACTTGCCCCAGAAGCCCGCAGTGAGCGGCATACCGACAAGCGAGAAGAGGGCTGCCGAGAGCGCGACACCCAACAGGACCCTGTCCCTACCGAGACCCGCAAGACCGCTGATCGTGCCGTCCCATCCCGGGCGCACGGCCCGGAAAGCCGCAGGTGCTAGGAAGGCGGCCGAACCGGCAACGGCGTACGCGGAAACGAGCAGGGCTGCTGGCATCATGCCGGCTGCACCGACGACGAGGGCGATCAGCGCATATCCGATCTGTGTGATGCCGGAGTAGGCGAGCATCCGCGTGTAGGAGCGTTGGGCGAGACCACCGAGCGCACCGAACAGCATCGAGGGGACAGCGATCACTGAAAACACCCAGACATGGTAGTCAGCCGGAACCCCGGCGAAGACCGCTCGAGTGAAGAGCACCATGAGCGCGACGATCGCCGCGATCTTCGGGATGCCTGCCAGGAGTGACGCGGCCCACGGAGGGGCGCTCTCGAACGCATCGAGGGCCCACGAATGGAACGGGAACGCGCCGAGCTTGAACGCGAGGGCGAACGCAAGAAGGGCGAACGCGGTCATCACGGGAGTCCCGGTCTCGGCACCCATGACACCGCGGATCCAGACGTAGGAGGTCGATCCGCCGTACAGACCGAACAGGATCGCCAGCCCGAGCACGAACAGTCCCGTCGCGACCGCGCCCTGTACGAAGTACTTGACCGCAGCCTCGATCGACGCGGCAGTCCGTCCGGACCACACGAGCGCGTACGCGCACAGCGCCATCGTCTCGAGAGCGAGCAGAAGAACGAGGATGTCGGCGGAGACCGCGGCCGTAGCAGCTGCTCCGACGACGACAGCGCTCAGACCGGCGAGTCCGCCACCGTGAGGTGCACCTGTGAGACCACGATACGAGCCGAGGATGACCGCCGCACCGATGAGACAGATGAGAGACACGGCTCCGGAGAAGCCGACTCCGGAAAGAACAACATCGCCGGTGAGCACAGGTGCGCGTGTCGTGGCGATCGCGGCGAGGACGCCGCCAGTAGCCGCACCGACCGCAGCCGCGATGACCGCGGGACCGCGGCGACCGAAAGCGTCGAGCGCTATGGCGATAGCAGCGCCGACGATGCACGCAATCTGCGGAAGGAACGCTTGCATGAGCGTGACCTCGGGCACCTATACTCCCCCTCCAACCATACTGACGATCGCGGGGAACGCATCACCCGTCATAACGAGAACCAGGTTCGGCCACACGCCGAGGACCACAATGGCCAGACCGAGGATCGCGACCGGGACCAGATCGCCAACGCCCAGGTCGGCCATCCCCGTCCACTCCTCGGCAGCCGGACCGTGGACGACCTCGCGGACTGCACGCAGATTGTAGGCAGCGGCAAGCACGACCCCGACGGTCGCGGGAACGATCCACCACTCCCACGCGCCGAACGCTTCGATGACCGAGAGGAACTCGCCTGGAAAGCCCGACAGACCGGGGAGTCCGAGACTTGCAAGAGCGCCAAAGGTCAGTGCAGTCCCCCACCTCGGCGTGATGGAAGCGAGTCCGCCGAAGCGGGAGATCTCACGAGTGTGTGTGCGCTCGTAGAGCTGTCCCACCAGGAGGAAGAGTAGCGGCGCGATCACGCCGTGGCTGACCATGACGAGCATCGCGGCTGCATAGCCCAGAGCGGTCCCGGCGGAAAGTCCGAGCAAGACGAAGCCCATGTGCGACACGCTCGACAGCGCAACCAGGCGCTTGAGGTCGCTTTGCACGAGTGCGACGGCTGCGCCGTATACCACGCCCACGATGCCCAGAACGGCGAAGATCCAGCGTACGTCCTCGAAGACGCCCGGTGCGACCGGGATCGCGAGGCGCAAGAGTCCGTAGCCGCCCATCTTGAGGAGTACGCCCGCGAGCAGGATCGAGCCGGCCGTGGGAGCCTCGACGTGAGCGTCGGCAAGCCACGTGTGAACCGGCACTGCCGGCAGCTTGACCAGCATCCCTATCGCGAGCAGCCAGAACACCAACTCGGGCTGTCCGAGCGCCACCCGTCCGGCGGAGAGCGACGCTATGTCGGTCGAGCCGATGGTGAACACCGCCATGAGGATGCCCACAAGCATCAGAGCGCTGCCCGCGAACGTGTAGATGAAGAACTTCATCGCTGCGTGGCGCCGGTTCTCGTGCCCCCACACACCGATCAGGAAGAACATCGGGATGAGCACGGCCTCCCAAAAGACGTAGAGCAAAATGACGTCGGCTGCGAGAAACACGCCGGTCACCGCCGCCAGAAGGCCGAGGAGAAGCGCGTGGTGCGCTGCGGGCCGCGACTGCTCACGCCACGACGCGAGGACCGCCACCGGGCCGAGAAGGGCCGTGAGCGCGATCAGCGGCGCGGAGAGCCCGTCGATGCGCAGGTCCCAGAACGGGACCAGGTCGCGGGCGATGCGCCACCCCTCGATGGCGGTCCCCCCGGCGAACCCTTCGGGGAGCAAGCCGAGAACCACAGCCGCGAACGCGAGCGTGGACAGCAGCGCGACGAGCCGGGGCAGTTCAGGCGAGAAACGTCCCGCGACGAGGCAGAGGAGAAGGCCAGCGAGGGGCACGATGACAAGCAGGTCGACGAGGATCATCCGGCCAACCCCCGTCCGACATAGGCGACAAGTGCGAGAAGCGCCACGACACCGGCGGCGCTCATGATGGCGTACCACTGCGCGTCGCCGGTCTGGAGAGCGGCAAGGCGCCTCCCGGCTGCGCGTGCGAGCACGGCGGTCCCTTCGGCGATGCGATCGATGATCGCTCGGTCGACACCGCGGTCCAGCCCGCGGGAGAGTGCGAGGACCGGACGGACGACACTGCTCTCAACTGCCGCGTCGGCCTTCCACCCGGCCGCGCCCCACTCCAGCACAGCCGCATACGGCACCCCGTCGCGCGGAGGCACACCTGTGAGCGCCGAGATCCACCCGCCGGCCAGTCCGACTAAAGCGAGCACAGTCGACACGAGGGCGACCGTGAGATCGAGCTCACCATGGTGCCCGCCGATCGCCTCGGCGATCTGAGGGCCTGCAAACCCGAGCGTGGCTGCGCCAACACCGAGAACCAGCAGCGGAACCCGCATGTCGAGACCCCCCTCGTGAGGATGGCCGAAACCGCGGTAAGCGCCAAAGAACGCGAGCCGTGTCGTCCGCGCGATGTAAAACGCCGTCATCGCGCTTGCCACGAACAGTATTGCCGCCCAGGCGGGGTCAGCGCCCCACACGGCGTGGAGGACCTCGTCCTTGCTAAAGAAGCCGGCGAGCGGGGCGACCCCTGCGAGCGCGCCCGCGCCGGCTATCCACGTGATACCGGTGACCGGCATCGTCTTGAGCAGGCCGCCCATCTCGTAGAGGTCCTGCGTTCCCGAACCGTGGATGACGCTCCCGGACCCGAGGAAGAGCAACGCCTTGAACGCCGCGTGCGTAACGAGGTGGAAGATCGCCGCCTCCCAGGCGCCCGCGCCGAGCGCGGCGAACATGAATCCGAGCTGGCTGATCGTCGAGTACGCAAGAACCTTCTTGATGTCGCGCTGGGCGGCTGCTGCTCCCGCCGCTGCGACCGCGGTAAACCCACCGATGGCGAGCGTCATCGCAAGGGCGTCGGGCGAGAGTTCGAAGAGCGGCCAGGTTCGCGCGACTAAGAAGACGCCAGCGGCGACCATGGTCGCCGCGTGGATGAGGGCGGATACCGGAGTCGGTCCCTCCATAGCGTCAGGCAGCCAGATCTGGAGGGGGAACTGTGCAGACTTGCCGATGGCGCCTACGAGCAGCAACAGGCATACCGCGGTCACGATCTCGCCGGGAATCGCGTTGGCCGCACCGAAGACCGCCGCATACGACAGGTCTCCGACCTCGCGCCAGAGGAGCGCAAGTGCAAGCAAGAGTCCGACATCGCCGACCCTGGTCGTGAGGAACGCTTTCACGGCTGCCGAGGCGGCCGCGGGCTTCGTGCAGAAGAATCCGATGAGCAGGTAGGAACACACGCCCACAAGCTCCCAGCCGATGAACAGCCCGACGAACCCGTCGGCGATCAGCAGCAGGCTCATCGCCGCGGTGAAGAGCGCGAGGGCGCCGTAGTAGCGCGGGAGTCCCGACTCGCCGTGCATGTAGCCAGCGGAGAAGACCATAACCAGAAGCGCAACGAGGCCCACCACCACGAGCATCACAGACGTAAGCCCGTCGATAGCCCATCCGACGGCTAGCCCCGTGCCTGCGAGCCACTCGATCCCGCCCGAGGCCAGCGGGGTGCCGACGCCCCCTCGGCCGATCTCGGCGAGTCCGGCGACACCGTAGAGGAGCACCCATGCGGGCGCGATCGCAGCAAGGTACGGTGTGAGACGACCAGTGAAGCGGCCGAAGAGCGCCACGATCACGGCGACCACGAGCGGTAGGGCGACCGTAGCCGGTCCGTATGCGAGCAACTCGGCCACCTAGCCCTTCACCTCGCTGAGTTCGTCGATACTGGTGGTACGGAAGCGGCGGGAGACCGAAATCACGAGCGCGAGCCCGACCGCGGCCTCGGCAGCCGCGAGTACGAGCACTATCACGCCGGTCGCCTCGACAGCGCCTTCGGACGCGCCGAGCGGGGTTCCCGCGGCAGCAAGTCCGACCAACAGCAGCGTGGCAGCGCCCATCATGACTTCTACACTGGCAAGGATTGCCACGAGGTCGCGGCGCGTGAGAACGCCATACAGGCCGAGGGAGAACAGTCCGAGTGTGAGCACGAGCAGACTCATCGGTCATCCCTCCCGACGATCACGACGACAGCGACAAGGACCGCGAGGAGCAGCACGCCACCGATCTCGAAGTGCGTGAGCATCGGGCCGAGGAAGGCTTCTGACAGCTCGGCAGAGCCCGATTCGATGCCCTGGTCGACCGAGTCCGGGACAACATCGCGCAGCGCCATGACGACCATCAAGAACAAGCCACCCGCGACGGCGAAAGCCGAGATATCATGCCGGATCTCCAACACCGGGGAGCCTTCGGGGCTCCTGTGCACCAGCATGATTGCGAAGATGACGAGGACGAGAACGCCACCGACGTAGACGAACAGCTGCGCGACCCCCAGAAACGTCGCACCCCAAAAGACGAAGAACCCGGCGACCGCGAGCAGGAAGGTACCCAGACCGATCGCCATGCGCGTGACGTCCTTAGCAAAGACCGTCATCACCGCGCCGACCGTAGCCACGATACCCAACAGGGAGAAGATCGCACTTGCCAGCGTCATCGGCTCTTCCCCTCTCCGGCGGCATCCGGGGCGTCGGCCACACTATGAGCCGCATCCCGGCCAGTCGCCCGGGTGCCCTCCCCGGAACGCAGCATCTCGTGACGGTCGAAAACCGCGATGTCGCGGTGGAAGAAGCTGAGCTCGTACTGACCGGTGTGACAGAGTGCGTCGGTCGGGCACTGCTCCGCACACAGCCCGCAGAAACAGCACTTCGTGAGATCGAGCTCGTAGTGGGTGACCCGACGCTCGCCGGGGTCGTCCACTCGCTCGACCTCGATAGCGTAGTCGGGACACGTACGCGCACAGAAGGTGCACCCCACGCAGACCTCGGACTGACAGCGCAAGCATCGTGCAGCTTCGTCAAGCGCCTCGAGATGGGTGTATCCGAGTTCGACCTGGCGGAAGTCTTTCGCGCGCTCCTCTGGTTTGGCCATCGGCAGCACGATACGGCGCCGCTGAACCTCGACCCCGTCGAGGGTGGCGGGCTGGTACTTCGGATAGACGGGCACGGGACGCGCGACCCGGTCGGCGGCGACGTCCTCTCCCTGCAGGTACCGGTGGATGGAGATCGCCGCCTCGTGACCCGTCGCGATCGAGACGATCGCGCTACCCGGTCCGGTGACGACCTCGCCACAGGCGAAAACCCCCTCCTGGGCGGTCGTGAAGACGGTACCGTCGACCGGCAGCAATCCGCGTTCCGTGAGCGTGATGTCCGACCCGGCGACCACATCGGCGAGTACCGGTGCCTGGCCGATAGAGAAGACCACGATATCGGTATCGATCTCGGCGAAGTTGTCACCGAACTGCGGAGAGAATCGTCCGGTCTCGTCGAACACCGAGAGGCACTCGCGCAGTCTCATAGCGCGGACGCGACCTAGGTCGTCTGTGAGCACCGAGTCGGGACCCATCGAGCACATGGCGATGACACCCTCGTCGAGTGCTTCTTCGATCTCCCACGGATGGCACGGCATCTCTTCCTCGCCCTCAAGACATGCGAGGCGGACCTCGCTCGCACCGACCCTCAGTGCGCAGCGTGCGACATCGACCGCGACGTTACCGCCGCCGATCACGAACACACGCTTACCCTTCACTCCCGCGTCACGGGTCCAGTTCGCGTCGCGCAGGAACGGCAGAGCGCCCAACACGCCATCGGCATCGTGTCCGGGGATCGGCAGAATGCGACTCTCCTGGAGGCCGACCGCGATCAGCAGGGCGTCGTACTCGCCGAGAAGGTAGTCGATCGGCACGTCCTTGCCGACTTCGACACCGAGTTTGAGTTCGAGGCCCATCTTCACCAGGTTGTCGATCTCGTCGTGCAGCACCTCACGCGGGAGGCGATAGCTCGGCACACCCGAGTACAGGGCGCCGCCGGGTCTGGAATCCTTCTCGTAGCACGCGACCGTGTAGCCGAGCTTCATGAGGTCGTGGGCGGCGGTCAGTCCCGACGGGCCCGAGCCTATGACCGCGATACGCTGCGGGCGCGTCACCTCGAAGGGCGTGAGCCGCTCCTCGGCCACCTTCACGTACTCCTCGTAGGCGTACCGGTGAAGAGGGCGGATGGCGACCGGCTCGTCGTAGAGGTTTCGCCGGCATGCAGTCTCGCACGGGTGGTGGCAGATCCGGCCGAGTACGCCGGGTAAGGTGTTGCGCTCGCGGACGAGTTCGTACGCCTCGGGAGCTTTACCCTCGCCGAGGAAGAAGCCCTGGCCGCGCGCATCGACGTTAGCCGGGCAGTTGCCCACGCACGGAGCCAGGCGATCGCCCTTGTAGAGAGTCTCGATGAGTTCGTTGTAGGCGATGGGATTCTCACGCACGATCGGGATCTCGTCGCGGCCGAGGATACCGCGGAGCTTCAGGGCCCCACGCCACCTCGGCGACAGCGTGACCTTCTCGTGAGGGTAGCGCAGCGTATTGACCGGACGCAGCGCACGGCGCCCCGTGATGCCGAGGCCGGTGAGCAGGGACTGCCAACGCGCGAAAAACCCGCCGATGCCGCCTTCGAAGTCGTTGCTCACATCGATGGTGAGCGGCACGACCTCGGGTGTACGCTTGGGCGCGCCGATCTGGTCGTGACGATCCTGGGCGCCGTTGCCATTGCCGTTTCGTCCGGGTCTCACAGCCACGGGATCACCGCCCCGACGATCACGAGTTGGACGAGTGCCATAGGCGTGAGCACCTTCCACGCGAGAGACATCAATTGGTCGGGGCGCATGCGCGGGAAGGTCCACTTGATCCAGATCATGAGCACCACGAGGAGCGTTGCTTTCAGTATCAGTGCGATCGGGCCGAGGATCCCGGGTAGCCCGAGATATCCGCCAAAGAAGAACGCGGCAGCAAAGAGTGCCGCGACGACCATGCCGCCGTACTCAGACATCATGAAGATCGCCCAACGGATCCCGGAGTAGTCGGCGAAGTATCCTGCGACGAGCTCGGACTCCGCCTCGGGGAGGTCGAAGGGGCCCCGGTTGACCTCGGCGATCGAAGAGATGAGGTAGACGACGAAACCGATCGCGGTCAGCGGTATCCACCACCAACGCCAGGCGTCCATGACCTCGAGCGGGCGCATCGAGCTGGCGAGTAGTACTAACGGCAGGATCGACAGCGTACGAGGGAGTTCGTACGAGATCATCTGCGCGGCAGCGCGAAGACCGCCGATCGTGGCGTAGGTGTTGCGCGAAGACCAACCGGCAAGCAACACACCGATGACAGAGATCGCAGGGAGCGCCATGAAGAACAACAGGCCGACGCTGGTGTTGAGCGGAACGAATCCGGCGGCATACGGTATGACCGCGAACGACATCGCGATGGGTGCGAAGACGATCAGTGGCGCGATGCGGAAGACCCGGACGTCGGCCGCCCTCGGCGTGATGTCCTCTTTCAGCACCAGCTTCACGGTGTCGGCGAACGTCTGGAGCAGCCCAAAAGGCCCGAGCTCCTGCGGTCCGAGGCGCATCTGGATGCGACCGGCGACCTTGCGCTCTCCCCACACACCGATCAGTGCGGCAAGTGCGATCACGAGTCCCGCCGCGAGACCGTAGAGGGCGCCCCATGCGAGCGCGATCACCTGTCCACCTCCCCGAACACCGGGTCGAGGCTGCCCAGGATGACGACGAGGTCGGAGAGCATATGGCCCTCGGCCAGCATCGGCAGAAGTTGGAGGTTGCAGAACGCAGGCGAGCGCACCTTCATGCGGTATGGCCTCGGCGAGCCGTCAGCGACCAGGTAGACGCCGAGCGAACCGCGCGCGGACTCGATGTGGTCGTACGCGTCACCGGGACGAGGTGCAAGGAGTCGCGGGAGGCCCTCGGTGCGAATGGGACCGGCCTCCATCTGAGAGAGTGCCTGCTCGACGATCCGGCACGACTCGTAGCACTCGTAGAGACGGACGCGAGCGCGGTCGTAACAGTCGCCGTGGCTGCCCGTGGGGACGTCGAAATCGAATCGCGGGTAGACCGAGTAGGTGTCGTGTTTGCGCAGGTCCCA
>CAYGKH010000067.1:0-9318 GCA_964350345.1 uncultured Coriobacteriaceae bacterium | reverse complement strand
TCTCGTACTCGACGTGGGAGATAGCGATGGTGATGCCGCGCTCGCGCTCCTCGGGAGCCTTGTCGATGTCCTCGAACGGCATGAAGTCGGCCCAGCCCTTCGCGGCCTGGCACGACGTTATGGCAGCGGTCAGCGTCGTCTTACCATGATCGACGTGACCAATGGTACCGATGTTGACATGAGGCTTTGTGCGTTCGAACTTCTTCTTAGCCATCGGTCTCCCCTAACTTGCGTCGCCGCCGACTTTGGCGACGATCTCTTCGGCGACGGACTTCGGAACCGCCTCGTAGGCGGAGAACTGCATCGTGTAGGCAGCGCGGCCCTGAGTGCGGCTGCGCAGATCGGTCGCGTAACCGAACATCTCGGAGAGCGGCACTTTCGCCCGAATGACCTGTGCGTTGCCCCTGGGCTCCATACCCTCGATGTGGCCACGGCGGCTGGAGAGGTCACCCATGACATCACCCATGAAGTCCTCCGGAGTCACGACTTCAACGGCCATCATCGGCTCAAGCAGCTTCGGTGCGGCCTTACGCAGACCTTCCTTGATCGCCATCGAGCCGGCGACCTTGAATGCCATCTCGGAGGAGTCGACCTCGTGATAGGAGCCGTCAACGAGCTCGACTTTGATGTCGACGACCGGGTATCCGGCGAGGACGCCCGAGGAGATAGCCTCCCGGATGCCCTTGTCGACAGCGGGGATGAACTCCTTGGGGATCGATCCACCGACGATCTTGCTGTCGAACTCGTAACCTCCACCGGGCTCCTGCGGGACCACGTTGATGACAACGTGACCGTACTGGCCGCGACCGCCAGTCTGGCGAGCGAACTTCATATCCACATTATCCAAGCGCTTGCCTGCGGTCTCACGGTAGGCGACCTGCGGCTTGCCGACGTTCGCCTCGACCTTGAATTCGCGCAACATCCGGTCGACAAGGACCTCGAGGTGCAGCTCACCCATGCCGGCGATGATCGTCTGGCCGGTCTCATGGTCGGTGCGGACCCTAAACGTCGGATCCTCCTCGGAGAGCTTGGCGAGCGCGGTACCGAGCTTCTCCTGCTCTGCCTTGGTCTTCGGCTCGATCGCGATGTCGATGACCGGATCGGGGAAGACCATCGACTCAAGGATCACGGGGGCGTCGACGTCGCAGAGCGTGTCACCGGTGGTGGTGTTCCTGAGGCCGACGGCGGCAACGATGTCGCCGGCGCCGACCTGCTGGATATCCTCGCGAGTGTTCGCATGCATCTCAAGCAAGCGTCCGATGCGCTCCTTGTGCCCTTTGGTCGAGTTCAGCACGTATGAGCCGGCATCGAGCGTCCCGGAGTAGACACGAAAGTAGGTCAGCTTCCCGACATACGGATCGGTCATGACCTTGAACGCGAGGGCCGAGAACGGGGCCTTCTTGTCAGCGGGGCGATCGATGTCCTCGCCGGTCTTGACGTCGTGGCCTTTGATGGCGTCGATGTCGAGCGGCGAAGGTAGGTAGTCCAAGACGGCGTCGAGCAGGGGCTGGACGCCCTTGTTCTTGAACGACGCGCCGCAGACGACGGGGGTGATAGCGGCGTCGACGCACGCCTTGCGCAACGCGGTCTTGAGCGTCTCTGCCGAGATATCCTCCTCGGCAAAGAACTTCTCGAGCAGCGCGTCGTCGTACTCCGCGGCTGCTTCGACGAGTTCCTGGCGATACATCTCCGCCTCGTCGGCGAGCTCGGCGGGGATCTCCTCGATAGTCGGATTGATCCCGTTGTCGTCCTCGTTGAAGTGGATCGCGTGCATCTCCACAAGATCGATGATGCCGTTAAAGTTGTCCTCGGCCCCGATGGGGAGCTGAAGCAACACTGCACGAGTGTCGAGGCGGTCCCTCATCATCTGGACGACTTTGTGGAAATCAGCACCGGTGCGGTCCATCTTGTTGATGTAGGCCATGCGCGGAACGCTGTAGGTGTCCGCCTGGCGCCATACCGTCTCGGACTGCGGCTCGACGCCACCGACAGCGCAGAAGACGGCGACAGCACCGTCGAGCACGCGCAGTGAGCGCTCTACCTCGACCGTGAAGTCAACGTGGCCGGGGGTGTCGATGATCTGGATGCGATAGTCTTTCCAGAAACACGTGGTCGCAGCCGAACTGATCGTGATACCGCGCTCCTGTTCCTGGACCATCCAGTCCATGACGGCCGCGCCGTCGTGGACCTCACCCATCTTGTGGGACTTCCCGGTGTAGAAGAGGATACGCTCGGTAGTGGTGGTCTTACCGGCGTCGATATGAGCCATGATCCCGATGTTGCGGGTCTTGGCGAGGGGGTACGTCTTGGGCGCCATGTCGGTGATTCGTCCTTACGTTTCTCGATGCAGTCAGATGCGGTGCTACCAGCGGTAGTGACTGAACGCGCGGTTCGACTCGGCCATCTTGAACAGATCCTCGCGCTTCTTGACCGAGGAGCCAGTGCCGTTGGCCGCGTCCATGATCTCGCCGGCAAGGCGCTCGGCCATGGTCTTCTCACGCCGCGCACGGGAGTAGCCGACGATCCAGCGGATCGCTAGCGTCGTCGAGCGGCGGGAGTTCACTTCCACCGGCACCTGGTAGGTGGCGCCACCGACACGCTTGGGGCGCACCTCAAGGGTCGGGCGGACGTTGTCCATCGCCTTTTTGAAGGTCGCAAGCGGGTCTCCGCCTGACTTCTGCTCGACCATGTCGAACGCGCTGTAGACGATGCGCTCGGCGGTCGACTTCTTCCCGTCCCACAGCACCTTGTTGATGAGCTGGGTGACGAGCCGGTTGTTGTATACCGCATCGGGCTGTATCTCCCGACGGGCAGCTGCAGCGCGCCTTGGCATTCTCGGTCTCCTCTGGTCTTCTTCGTTCTCAAACCCGCTACATCGTGCAGCGGGTCAGCGATTCGACTGGTTCTTTAGGACTTCTTGACGCCATACCGTGAGCGGGCCTGTGCGCGGTTCGAGACACCAGCCGCGTCGAGCGTGCCGCGAACGACCTTGTAGCGGACACCCGGCAGGTCTTTCACGCGGCCGCCACGCACCAGCACGATCGAGTGCTCCTGAAGATTGTGGCCGATGCCGGGGATGTAGGCGGTGACCTCCATGCCGTGCACCAGGCGAACACGTGCCACTTTGCGCAGCGCCGAGTTCGGCTTCTTCGGGGTAGTCGTGTAGACGCGGGTACAGACCCCGCGCTTCTGGGGATTGCCTTTGAGTGCCGGGGTGGCATTCTTCGCCACTTTGGCCTGGCGGCCCTTGCGGACCAGCTGGTTGATCGTGGGCACGTGCTCTCCTTCTTCCTCGGTCTCGGTGCACCTTCAAACGTCATCACACGGCAGCGCGACAAATCTACGCCGCCGAGCATAGAGTCACAAGGAGGAACTCTACCAATCGGCGCACAGGTTGTCAAACGCCACGCGTCCGGGCGTATCTACCTTCCTTCACGGACCCGCCCTGGCGACTGCGCGCGAAGGGGCGCCCACTGGAGGCGCCCCTTGCATCTCAGCCGTTCGATTCGAAATATCGCCAGTGCCGATCAGCGTCTACGCTTCAGCGAACACGACCCCGTGCTCGGCCAGACGCGCCTCGAGTTCTTCGACCGCCTTCACCCCGATTCCGGTGACGTCGAGCAACTCGTCGCGAGTGCGCGAACGCGCATCAGCCACGGTAGCGACTCCGGCCTCCGCGAACCTGGTGACCCATCGGGACGAGATGCCCAGTTCGCCAAGGGGCATCGAAGCCACATCGCCAGGCAGTGCCGCGGCGGGCACAGCCTCGTCGACCGACACCTCCGTCACATCCGCACGCTTTGCAGCCTCGGGCTCAAACACAGTGTCAGCGAAAGCAGCGACGTCGACCTCCTCGACCGCTTCCGGCACGACAGGAGTGCTCCCTGCCGAGTCGAAATCGGCGAAGAACGCAGCCGCGTCACTGGCGGAGAGTCCTTCCTCGGCGATCGGCTCGGGCAACAGCGACTCGAGCTCTTTCAGCTCGTCAGGTGCGAACTCGGGCAGCGGACCCTGCTCGCCACCTGCCCACTCGGCCGACTGGCCCTTGTAGGTCAGCTTGACGGAGCGGTAGCGCTGCATGCCGGTCGCAGCCGGAATCAGCTTACCGATGATGACGTTTTCCTTCAGGCCGAGGAGGTTGTCCTCCTTGCCCGCGATCGCTGCATCCGTAAGCACCCGCGTGGTCTCCTGGAACGACGCTGCCGAAAGGTAGCTGTCGGTCGCAAGCGACGCTTTCGTGATGCCGAGGAGTACCGGAGCACCTGCGCCCGGTTCGCCGCCGCTGGAGAGCACGTCGTCGTTAGCCAGCTCGAACTCGAGTCGACCGACGAGCTGCCCGGGCAGGAAGTCGGTATCGCCCGGCTCGAGCACAGTGACCTTGCGCAGCATCTGCCGCGATATCACCTCGATATGCTTGTCGTTGATGTCGACACCCTGGCTGCGGTAGACGTCCTGAACCTGCTCGACGATGTAGCGAAGGACATCGCTCGGACCCTTGAGGAGCAGCAGATCGTGGGGGTTCACCGAACCCTCGGTGAGCTGCTGGCCGAGGGCTACGACGTCTCCGTCGGCCACACCCGGACGCAGACGGGCACGACGCGAGACCTGATAGGCCTTCTCCTCGCCCTCTTCGCTGGTGACGGCAAGCGTGCGGACCTTGTCGCCATCCTCAATCCGGAGCACGCCGGGGAGCTCGGCAAGGATCGCCTGACCCTTTGGCTTGCGCGCCTCGAAGAGCTCCGTGACACGGGGGAGGCCGTGAGTGATGTCCTCACCCGCGACGCCGCCGGTATGGAAGGTACGCATCGTCAACTGAGTTCCGGGCTCACCGATGGACTGTGCCGCGATGATCCCGACAGCCGTTCCGATGTCGACCGGCTGGCGGCTTGCCAGATCCCAGCCGTAGCAGGCCTGGCAGATGCCGTGCCTGGCGTGGCAGGTCATGACCGTGCGCCCGACGACCGATTCGACGCCGGCGTCAATCAGCGCTGCGATGTCTGACTCGTGCGTCAGATAGACTCCTGCATCCCTCAAGACCTCGCCGGTCTTGGGGTGTACCACCGGCTCGAGCAGGCAGCGTCCCACCAGATTCTGATCGGGAGCTTCCGGATTGAGCATACTCGTGAGCGCGAGACGCGCGCCCTCATCGGTGCCGCAGTCGCTCTCGCGAACGATGACATCCTGGGCGACGTCGACCAAGCGCCTCGTCAGGTACCCCGAGTCAGCGGTACGCAGAGCGGTGTCTGCCAGGCCCTTGCGAGCACCGTGCGTCGAGACGAAGTATTCGAGGACAGAGAGTCCCTCACGGAAGTTCGCCTTGATCGGGCGGTCGAGGATGTCTCCCTTGGGGTTGGCCATCAGGCCACGCATACCTGCGAGCTGACGGATCTGCTTAATGTTCCCTCGTGCACCGGAGTTCGCCATCATGTAGATGGGGTTGAACTTCTCAAAGTTCGCCGCCATCGCCTCTCCGACGTCATCGGTTGCGCGGGTCCAGACGTCGACGACCTGGCGGTGGCGCTCATCATCGGTGATAAGACCACGGTCGTACTGACCCGTGATCGTATCGACCGTTCCCTGGGCGCTATCGAGGATCGCGTCCTTCTCCTTCGGGATCACGGCGTCATACACCGAGACCGTAAGACCGGCACGCGTTGCGTAGTGGAAGCCGAGGCGCTTGAGCTCGTCGAGCGTCACGCCCATCTGGCTCGTGGAGTAACGATTCGCACAATCCTCGACGATCCGGGAGATACCCTTCTTGTCGATCTCGTGGTTCACATAGGGGTAGTCCTCGGGCAGCGAGCGGTTGAACGTGATGCGCCCGACCGTGGTCTCGACGCGCTCGCCGGCCTTCATCTCGACGAGCTCGCCCGGCGCGCTCTCCACGGTGACGTCATCGGTCAAACGCACCTGGATCGTCGCCTGCAGGTCCAGACCGCTGCGGCTGTCATAGGCCAGCATGACCTCATCGAAGTTATAGAAGATGCGGCCCTCGCCCGGCATTCCATCACGCTGGGCGGTGAGATAGTACAGGCCGATGACCATGTCCTGGGTAGGCGTGGTGAGTGGACGTCCATGCGCCGGCGACTTGATGTTGTTGGTGGACAGCATCAGGATGCGCGCCTCGGCCTGGGCCTCGGCGGAAAGCGGTACGTGTACCGCCATCTGGTCACCGTCGAAGTCTGCGTTGAACGCCGTGCAGACGAGCGGATGCACGCGGATCGCCTTACCCTCGACAAGAATCGGCTCGAACGCCTGGATGCCAAGGCGGTGCAAGGTGGGTGCGCGGTTGAGCAGGACTGGATGCTCGGAGATGACCTCTTCGAGCACGTCCCAGACGACGCCCTTACCGCGATCGACCATGCGCTTGGCGCTCTTGATGTTCTGCGCGTGGTCGAGGTCGACCAGGCGCTTCATGACGAACGGCTTGAACAGCTCAAGCGCCATCGCCTTGGGCAGTCCGCACTGGTGAAGCTTGAGCTCGGGGCCGACCACGATGACCGAACGACCGGAGTAGTCGACACGCTTACCCAGCAGGTTTTGGCGAAAACGGCCCTGCTTGCCCTTCAGCATATCGCTGATGGACTTCAGCGGGCGGTTACCCGGGCCCGTCACCGGACGACCCCGGCGACCGTTGTCGAACAGCGCGTCGACGGCCTCCTGGAGCATGCGCTTCTCGTTGCTGACGATGATCTCGGGCGCACCGAGATCGAGTAGCCTCTTGAGGCGGTTGTTGCGGTTGATGACGCGGCGGTACAAGTCGTTCAGATCGCTCGTGGCGAACCTTCCACCGTCGAGCTGGACCATCGGGCGCAGGTCCGGCGGGATGACAGGGATCGCGTCTAGAATCATCCACTCGGGCCGATTGTTCGATGCGCGGAACGAGGCGACCACCTTCAGGCGCTTGACGGCCTTGGCCCGCTTCTGGCCTTTGCCCTCACGGATGAGCGTACGGAGCTCCTCGGCCAACACATCCAGATCAAGCTGGCGCAGCAGGTCCTTGACGGCCTCCGCTCCCATGCCACCGCGGAAGTAGGTACCGTAGCGCACCCGCATCTCTCGATAGAGGGTCTCGTCGTTGATGAGCATCTTGGGCGAGATCTTCTGGAAGGTGTCGAGCGACTCGGTGAGCAGCGCTTTGCGATCGGCGTACTCCTCCTCGAGATCCTTGACGTCACGCTCGACTTCCTTCTCGATCTTCTTGACTCGATCGGCGACGGGGGCCTCGTCATCGAGCAACTCGTCTTCCTCGGGCTCGATCTCACCCTTGGCGACTGCGACCTGGCGGTCGCGCTCCTCGAGCAGCTCGGCGATCTCCTCGGCCTTCTCCGCCTCCAGACCGTCGAGATCGGTGGTGAGCTCGTCTTTGAGCATCGCAAGGTCTTCCTCGCGGGCTTCATCATCGATGTGCGTGATGATCGAGCTCGCGAAGTAGAGCACCTTTTCGAGGTCCTTGGGCGCGATGTCGAGCAGGTAGCCCAGTCGGGAGGGCACACCCTTGAAGTACCAGATGTGGCTCACCGGGGCGGCAAGCTCGATATGGCCCATGCGGTCGCGGCGGACCTTCGCCCGCGTGACTTCGACACCGCAGCGTTCGCAGACGATGCCCTTGAAGCGGACACGCTTGTACTTGCCGCAGTAGCACTCCCAGTCCTTGGTCGGACCGAAGATCTTCTCGCAGAAAAGTCCGTCCTTCTCAGGCTTGAGCGTACGGTAGTTGATGGTCTCCGGCTTCTTTACCTCACCGCGGGACCACTGGCGGATCTGCTCAGATGACGCAAGGCCGATTCTGAGTCGATCGAAGTTGGTAACATCGACGTCGAGCAAGGTCTATTCCTCCTCGTTCGTATCGTCGGACGCGAGCGTCTCGCCAAGATCGAGCGCCGAGATGTCGCTCTCGATGAGCTGTTCCAGGGCGTCGGTATCGGTCGAGTCTTTCTCCTCGGCACCGCCGAGGTCCAGACCCAGCTCTTCGGCGGTCTTGAAGATGTCCTCGTCCTCTTCCTTCAGTTCGATCTCCCCGCCGTCCTCGGTCAGGATCTCGACGTCGAGACAGAGGGACTGCATCTCCTTGACGAGCACCTTGAACGACTCGGGTATTCCGGGCTCAGGGATGTTGTCTCCCTTGACGATCGCCTCATACGCCTTGACGCGGCCAAGGACATCGTCTGACTTCACGGTCAGGATTTCCTGAAGTACGTATGCAGCGCCGTACGCATAGAGAGCCCAGACTTCCATCTCTCCGAAGCGCTGACCACCGAACTGCGCCTTACCACCGAGCGGCTGCTGGGTGATGAGCGAGTACGGTCCGGTCGAACGCGCGTGGATCTTGTCGTCGACCAGGTGCAGGAGCTTCAAGATGTATATCTGCCCGACGGTGACCGGCTCACGGAACGGCTCGCCGGTACGTCCATCGAAGAGTTGAGTCTTGCCCTCACGAGACAGGCTCGGGACCAGATCCTTACGGGCGGCCGACTTACCGAAGCGCGCCTCGGCCTGGAGCTGCATGTTCCGGTTCGCACGGTCTATGACGTCGGAGATCTCCGACTCACGGGCACCGTCGAACACCGGGGTCGCCACATGGATCGGTCCGTCCACCGGCTCCTTCTGCGTGCCGTCGCCGTCACTCCAACCGACCTTGGCCGCCCACCCGAGGTGCGTCTCGAGCAACTGCCCGACGTTCATTCGGGAAGGCACGCCCAGTGGGTTCAAGATGATGTCGACCGGCGTACCGTCAGCCATGAAAGGCATGTCCTCGACTGGGAGGATCTTTGCGATGACGCCCTTGTTACCGTGTCGCCCTGCAAGCTTGTCGCCCTCGGATATCTTGCGCTTCTGTGCGACATAGACCCGCACTAGCTCGTTCACGCCGGGCGACAGGTCGTCACCGGCATCGCGCGAGAAAGTGTGGACCGAGATGACACGGCCGGTCTCACCGTGCGGCACCTTGAGCGACGTGTCGCGGACCTCACGGGCCTTCTCGCCGAAGATCGCACGCAGCAACCGCTCCTCGGCGGTAAGCTCCGTCTCCCCCTTCGGGGTGACCTTGCCGACGAGAACGTCACCCGGGAACACCTCGGCGCCGATGCGGATGATGCCCGCCCCGTCGAGGTTGGCCAGTACATCTTCGCCGACGTTGGGTATCTCGCGGGTTATCTCTTCCGGTCCGAGCTTCGTGTCACGCGCCTCAACCTCGTACTCCTCGATGTGGACCGAGGTGAGGACGTCTTCTTTCACGAGTCGCTCGGAGAGAATGATCGCGTCTTCGTAGTTGTAGCCCTCCCACGGCATGAAGGCCACGAGGAGGTTCTGGCCGAG
>CAYGKH010000066.1:0-9402 GCA_964350345.1 uncultured Coriobacteriaceae bacterium | reverse complement strand
TTCGATCTCGACGGAACACCCCTTGCCGAGGGAGCCCCGGGTGTCTCCGACCTCGCCGATACCCTCCGCGCACACGGGGTAGCCGAGCTCGACGTGCTCCCCGGGTGTCCCGCCGAAGACCTTGTGACCCTGCTCGACCTGATAGGCCAGGAGCCCTCAGAGGTCCACGCTTCCGGTGGTCTGGCGACACTTCTGGCCGCCGAGGGGGCCGAGGGGGTGCGCGTGGCCGAAGTCGCGCTCTCCGTCGTCTCTGCCGGCGTCCTCGAGCTCGGCGAGACGGCACAAGACTTCCTTCGTGAGCTCGCCGCCGACACGGATAAGCTGGCCGCGTGGCTGGCCGCAGCGGCAGCAGGCGACCCTGCCGGGCTCGCCGAGGGGCTCAGCGAACTCGCGAACGCAGCCGGTACCGCCGGTGCTGCCACACTCGCCGCCAACATCGCCGAGGCACTCCGGTCGCAGGGACGCGAGGTACGCGATGCTGTACTTGGCTGCGCGATGGATCCGGGGCCGATCCACGAGCTGGCGCGCGCGAGTTTCTCGCACATGGGCGGCGCCGAGATCGCGGATGTCTTATGCGGCGGTATCTACGGAGAGAACATGCTCTCGCTCTCCAGCGCTCTCACGCACCTCCCTCTCCAACAGCGCGTCTCTGAGATTCGAACGCAGGTCCAAGACGCACTGGCCTCGGCGGGTCACACGGAAAAGGAGGTCCACTTCTTCGAGCACATGCTCGAAGTCCGCACTTCCCCCGAACCCGAAACGGCGCTTCCCCAAACCGAACTCTACGGAGCGGTCGCACGAGCCCTCTCGCTCGACGACGAGGACATCCGCCAGGTCCGGGAGGCGACACAGAACGAGGTCCGCTCGTCGGATGCCGCCGGGGTCCGGACGATGCTCGTGCTTCTCGACCAGCAGAACGACTTCGAACTCTACGTTCGCAGTGCCGATTCCCTTGCCGCCATGGTCCCGCGACTGATCGAAGGCGGTCGACTCGATGTCGCGACACGGGTGATCCGAGAGCTCGCCGACCGCGGTTCGCGAACCGACCAGCCGTGGCCGGAACTATCCGACCGGCTCAGGAAGGCGATTGACAACGCACTGTCGCCACGCACTGCCGAGGCGCTTATCGCGACCGTCGAGACTGATTCAAGCCTCATGAATGACGCTCGAAACCTCGCCATGGTCGCCCCCGAATCCTCCGGAGAGCCGCTGCTCGCGGTCGCGCTCACCCGGGGCGAGAGAGGGGTCGCTACCGCGAAAGATCTTCTCGGCAGGAAGCTTCCCGGCCTGATCGCAGCGGCAATTCCGACGCTACCCTGGCACCAGCTGCAGCCAGCGGTGCACGAGCTTGCCACCGCTGACGAGCCCCGTTTCAACGAGCTCATCGCCCAAGCTGCCCAACGCACCGACGAGCAGTCGCGGCGCGAAGTCGCAGCAGGGCTCGCCTCGGCAGGGACGCCCGCGGCCGTGCAGCTCCTGACATCGATGGTGCGCGACGCGAGCATCGACGTCTCGATCATCGCCGTGCGCGCGATGGGTAAACACCGGACCGCCGGCGCGGCCGCGCTGCTCGCAAAGCGTCTCTCTGAACTCGACCTGGACGGAAACGACTTCCTTCTCGGTCGAGAGATCATCGGCGCGCTCGCGCGGAGCAAGGAACCCGCTGCCCTCCCCGCTCTCAAGGCCCTCGCTTCCCGCAAAGCGCTCATCAAGCGTGGGCACTTCACGGAAGTACAGCAGCTCGCACGGCAAGCGCTCAAGATCCAGGACCAGAAGGGAGGCTCGTGATGAGCGCCTCCCCCGGCGCCGTCGTAGCAGCGATCGCAGCTGGCCGCAAAGCCACACAACTCTACCCCGTAGCCCATCCGGCCTTCGTCGAAGCGATCGACGCGCTCGTCGCCGCGACCGGGTCTTCGACGGCGGACGGGCCGTTCGTCCTCAACCTCTATCAGGGTCGCCTGTACCACGAGAGCAGCGTCCTGCCCGCTGACGTACCTGGAGTGCGCGCGATCGCCGAAGCGTTCGAATCCCGGGGGCTTGAATCGCTGAGTATCCACCCCGGCTTCTCGCGTGATGACGCGATATTGCTTGTCGAGGTCCTCGGCCTGCGCCCCGGACCGGACCTTGACATCGAGACGGAACTGAAGTCCCGCGGCGTCTCGACCGTAAGCGTCGCCTTTCTCGCCGATGAGGGCGAGGACCGGGCGGAACGAGAGCGCCAGCGGGAACAGGATCGGGCGCTCTACCGCAGGCTCACCGGCGCGATCGGAGTCATGGCAACACACGTAAGCGATGGTGAACTCCCTGACCTGGGAGTCGCCGAGAGTGTCGTCGCCGGAATCCTCGCTCGGCTCGCCGACGACCCGGCGGCCGTCATGGGACTCGCAACACTTCAAGACACCGGCGAGCGCGGACTCTTCCACTCGGTCAACGTCATGATCCACACCCTCACCCTGGGACGGGAGATCGGACTTCCCGAAGAAGGCCTCTCCCTGCTCGGTAGTGCAGCCCTTACCCACGACATCGGTAAGACGGCGTTCAACGCGTCGGAACCGGCGCAGTCCGAAGCGATGCACCTCGCGCATCCCGCGGTAGGCGCGGAGATCCTCGGCAGCCTGCCCGATGAGGATCGGACGCCGATGCTCGTAGCCTACGAACATCACATGCACGTTGACGGATCCGGTTTTCCCGAGCGCGCAGCCGACTACGTGCCGCATCCGTTCAGCAGGATGGTGGCGATCGCGAACCGCTACGACAACCTGGTGCATCCGCACGCCGGAGAGCCACTCACCCCCGACCGGGCCATCGTGCAAATCCTGAGGGAGGCCGGCGCGCTACATGACCCGATGTACGCACGCCTCTTCGCGCGAGCGATGGGAGCATTCCCAGTAGGTTCGCTGGTGCGCCTGAACGACCACGCGGTCGCCGTGGTGTCGAAACCCGGCGAGGATGTCTTGGAACCGGTCGTCCGGGTGCTCTGGGACTCAGCCGGGATGCGTGTCGCGGAGCCCTTCGAGGAGGCGTTGGCCGCCAGTGGTCGCGCGATCGTCGAGGTAGTGGATCCAGACAGCCTCGACACGAACGTCTCCGAACATCTCTAGGAGAACGGGACCCTACGCCTGAGTGTTCGGGTTGATCTTGTGAAGGACCAGAGCGATCAGGGCGAGCCGGCGGCCCCTATCCTGGCACGCCTCGACAAAGGCTGCGATCGTCTGCCGCATCTCGGGGGTCGGCCGGTATCTGATCAGTCCTCCGGCACACTGAAGGATGTGGCCCACACACAGCGCCTCGACTTCGGGGTCGACCTCTTCGATTCTGCGCCCCAGTCGCGAGGCAAGGCCGGCGGCATCGAGCACCGCATCGGGGTTACGGTGAAAGAAGATCAGTATGTCCCAGGTCAGGAGTGAGCGAACGTGTCGCTCGACGAACTTGATGATCGCGGGTCCGAGAACCCCTTCTAGGTCATACACGCGTTGGCCTTCCCTTTTCCCTCGCGGGATAGAAGCCGCCATCGATCTGGCGGCAACCGGCTCCGCCCCTCGCCTTATCTTTGAGATACCTGCGGCGGCTCTAGTGTACCGTATGGCTGAATCTGCGGTACACGCGGAAGACCATCGGCGGCTGATGGGACTTGAGCGGTATACTCCACCGCCGGACGGTATATTGAGCGGTCAGACGGCTTACCCGTTTCGCTGTCGGGGCGACCTCGCGAACATCGCGCGCTTACGATAGGGTTAGCAAACGGTCCGCGCGTCTAGCGTGCCGCCGGAGACGACAGGAAGGAGTGGCAGCACATGCCGCATGCGGAAGGCACCATCGTCCGTGTCCACTATCGCGGGACTCTCGAGGACGGCGCTGAGTTCGACACGAACAGGGGTGGCGAACCTCTCGAATTCACCGTGGGAGCGAACCAGGTCATCCTTGGATTCGAAAACGCTGTAGCCGATCTCGCTGTCGGCGAGAGCGCCAAAGTCACGATCGCCCCTGAGGAAGCCTACGGCCCCTACCACGATGAAGCGATCCAGGTCGTGCCCTTCACGGCCTTCGCTCAGGACCCGCATGAGGGAGCAGTCGTCCAGCTCCTCGGTCCGGAGGGTGAGCAGATCGCCGCGACCATCACCAGGGTCGACGGTGACGACGTGACCCTGGACTTCAACCACCCGCTTGCCGGAAAGACCCTCACGTTCGAGATCGAGCTCGTCGAGTTCGTGATCGAAGAGGGCTAAGGCCACACCGGGTCGACCGCGATCGTTTCCCGGCTCTCGTCACACCTCGAATGCCCCTGCCAGCTTGCAGGGGCATTCGTGTGCGCGCTCACGGTGCGAAAAAACCTCAGACGTCCGGATGGCCTTCGAGTGTACAGATCACCTGCATCCGTGCCGCAAGCAAGAACAGAAGGCCGGCAAGGACCATCGGCGCGATAAGGAAGACCCCCATCGTGAGCCAAACACCGAACTCCCAACCGGCGATCACTCCCCAGACTATGGCGCCCACTGTCCCGGCCATGAGAATCACCGAGGCGAGCACCTCGTAGAACCATCCGATCGCGAGGGCAAGCAACGCGATGCCGAGGGGGAGCAGCGCGCTCGAGAGGGATTCCGTCAGATCCAGGCGAGTGTAGTAGTAGTCGGCGCTGAACGCGGCGATCACCCAGAAGACGCCTCCGGCCACAACGAACCCCCGGGCAAACAGCCGCTCGACGTTCATCCGCTCGAACTTGCACGTCCTCGTCATCAACTCCATGGCGTGTCCCCTTGCCGTTCGATCATGTCGGGTCGACTGGGGCCGCGCGTGACGCCCGCCGCGACCTGTCCCCTATATACCCCTCCCCGCCTCGCACGCCTCACCCGGATATTCGGGACGTGCTGACGTGCTGAATCGCTCGACGAGCCGTCTACCTGCAGGCACGTCGAGCGCGTCGAGCACGCGCTCCATCGCGTCGACCATCGCCGGTGGCCCCGCGACCACGAAGAGCCACTGCGCAACGGGGTCCAGATGCCGCTGAACGACCTCTGCAGTGATGAAGCCCCGCTCGCCCGACCACTCTTTGTCAGTTGCCTCGAAGACGAGGATTCGCCGGAGCGACCCTGCGTCCTCAAGCGCCAAAAGCTCATCGGCGAACGGGACACAGCCGACATCCCGGTTGCCATAGAACAGCACCGGGTCATCCGGCCCTGCCCCCTGTTCTGACCACCACCGAAGCATGCTGATGGCCGGCGTGATACCCACACCCCCCACCAGGAACGCGACCCGGGATTCCCCGTCGGGAACCGCGAACCGGCCAGCCGGACCCGTGACGTGCACCGTATCTTCCCGGCCAAGTGTCTCTAGCGTTTTCTTGAAGACCGAACCGCTCAGCCGTGTCGTGATCTCGAGGTAGGGATCGTGCGGTGACGAGGAGTGCGTGAAGGGCTTCGTCAGCGCCCCCTCGGCAGTCTTGAGAGTGAGAAGCAGGTACTGACCGGCTACAAACGAGTACTCCTCGGGCCGCGCGAGGCGAAGTGATACGACATCGGGACAGCGGCGCACCGTCTCGAGCACCCTCAGGACATAACGAGCCATCGTGTCCGCTCCCGTCCCACGCCATTCCGCGCCACCGAATCGTTTGCCCGTACCGGATCAGGACGATGGGATGACCGCGATCATGACGGCCAAGACATGGCAGGTCGTACCAGCAAGCACGAACAGATGCCACACAGCGTGCATGTACGGGATCCTCTTGATCACGTAAAAGACCGTGCCGAGGGTATACGCGAGCCCTCCGGCGATAAGAAGACGAAGCCCGACTGGATCGAGATTCTCCATGAGCGGACGTCCGGCAAAAACCACAAGCCAGCCCATCCCGAGGTAGACGACCACCGACAGCCACTTGGGACGGTAGGTCCAAAACGCCTCGGATGCCACGCCTGCCAACGCGAGAGTCCAAACGATGGCGAAGAGCATCCAGCCATTCTCCTCGCGCAAGGTGACGAGGGTGAACGGTGTGTAGGTCCCGGCGATGAGCAGATAGATGCCGGCGTGGTCGAGAATCTTGAAGATGTGCTTCACGCGGGGCCACGGGAAACTGTGGTAGAGGGTCGATGCGGTATAGAGCAACACCAGAGTCGCCCCGAACACGATCGCTCCCGCGAGGTGCCGTCCTTCGCCGAAGAGCGTGGAGAACGTGACAAGAAGCGTCATTGCCACGATGCCGAGGATCACGCCGAGGCCGTGGGTCACACTGTTGGCGATCTCCTCGCCGACGGTGTAAGGGCGCGACGATCCATGACCCTGCCGAGATGCGACATTTTCCACTGCCCCACCCTGTCCACAAGAAGACGACTAGCGATGTACTACGTATGCTACCACTTCACTACGGGGGCTAATCGCAGGTCCGGGGCCGGGTACCGGCTTCTTCATCCAGATTCGGACTGCTCGTGTGACCGCCTCCGCCTCACGGGCCATCACGATGGGGGGTACGTCTGTTGCGCCACTCGCAACAGCCGAACCTCCGCCACCGATTACCAGCAATAGCCCGAGGGCTATGATTATGTGCTTCACCCGTGCCACGTCTGCGACCTCCGAGACGATCATCTGTTCTATGTGCCAAGAACATCATCGACCGCGAGAGTTGTGCAGGGATGGCATCACGATGACGTGAACGTGACGTACGGTGTCGCGCAGGTAACGGACGGGGGGGAATAGTCCCCCTCAGGCGCGTTTGAGACGGAAAGGAGATGGTCGCGTGGACGGATCCGTACGGGCGCATGTGCTCGTGGCTGGAAGGGTTCAAGGGGTGTGGTTCCGAGCCGCCACCCGGGAGACCGCCCGTCGCCTCGGCGTGTCGGGCTGGGTCCGCAACCTTGCTGACGGACGGGTCGAGGCGGTGTTCGAAGGGTCGCTTCCGGCGGTCGAGGCGGCGGTGGCATGGTGCGGGGAGGGGCCGGAGCGTGCGACGGTAACGGATGTGCGCGTGGTATGGGAGCAGCCCGAGGGGCTGAGCGGTTTTGAGATAGTTTGAGGCGACAGACAGACAAGTTGTATATTTCTCCAGAATGTTTCCCTCCGAAAGGAGCCTCCGTGTCGACACAGACGCCCTCCGTGCTCGCCTGTGCGGGCCTTCGAAAGAGCTTCGGTGATCTGGTCGCCGTTAACGGAGTAGGCTTCGAGATCGCGGCTGGCGAGACCTACGGTCTTCTCGGACCGAACGGTGCTGGAAAGACAACGGCCATAGCGATGGTCTGTGGCCTTCTTGAGCGTGATGCCGGCGAGGTCTCGGTGCTCGGAAGGTCCTTCTCACCGAAGAGCGTGGCCGAGAAACGCGCGATCGGCTACGTGCCCCAGGACATCGCCATCTACCCCGACCTGACGGCCCGCGAGAACCTCGTCTTCTTTGGACGGCTGTACGGTCTGACGAGCGCCGAACTCAAGAGGCGGGTGGATGAGGTTCTCGCGATCATCGAACTCGAGGATCGGGCCGGGGACCGGGCCGGTGAGTTCTCGGGCGGCATGAAGCGTCGGCTCAACATCGGGACAGGACTGCTTCACGAACCGAAACTCCTCGTGCTCGACGAGCCGACTTGGGGGTCGACCCACAGAGCCGCAACGCCATCCTCGAAAGCGTGGAGCACCTCGGCACGGAAGGGATGGCCGTGCTCTACACCACCCACTACATGGAGGAGGCAGAGCGTCTCTGCGACCGCGTCGGCATCATCGACCACGGCAGAATCGTGGCCGAGGGCACACGCCCGGAACTAGTCCGCCTCGTCGGCGAGTACGATCGGGTCCGCCTGACGGCGAGCGGGGATATCGTAGGTGCGGCAGACGCTCTCGGCGCAATCAGCGCGGTCCGCCAGGCGGATGTGGCCGAGGGCGGCCTGGAACTGATCGTCGAGGGCGCCGCCGACGCCCTCGCGCAGATACTCGGGGCGGTCGCCGCGCACGACGCGACTGTGACGAGCGTGGATGTCGACCAGCCCGACCTCGAGGCCGTCTTCCTGCACCTCACCGGCCGAGCGCTCAGGGACTGAGGCAGATGCGCACCGCACTCCTCATAGCGCGCAAGGACCTCGCCCTGCGCATGCGGGACAAGTCCGTCTTCATCTACGGCATTCTCGCTCCCCTCGGCCTCGCCTTCATCTTCAGTTTCGTGTTCGGCCCCCTCGCCAGCGCGACGTTCCACGCCGAGTACGCGGTCGTCAACGAGGACGATGGGCCGATCGCGGATGGATTCTTGAGCCTGCTCGATGCGCTCGAGGAAGACGGTATCGCGACCATCACGGAGGTAGGCTCGGTCGAAGAGGCCACGGAGCGTGTGGAGCGCGGATCCGACCCGTTCGCAGGGGACGGCGAGGCCTCCAGCGCCGCGTTCGTCCTGCCGAGGGGGCTGTCGGAACAGGTGGCAGCGGGTCAGGGTGGCGAGATCACGGTCATCGGCAGTGCGGGCACTCAGCTCTCCAGCCAGGTCGCCTACTCGATCGCAGACGGGTTCGCATCCGAGGTCGGTGCGGTAGAGGTGGCCGTGTGGACCGCTCTCGCGCACGGAGAAGCGCCTCCAGATCCCGAGGGGGTTGCCGCCCTGGCCGACGAAGCCGCAACGACCCCACTTCCCGTAACACTAAAGGACGTGACGGCAGCCACGAAACAGCTGCCCCAGACGACCTACCTTGCCGCAGGAATGTCGGTGTTCTTCCTCTTCTTCACGGTATCGTTCGGTGTGAGCGGCCTGCTTGAAGAACGGCGGGCCGGGACACTCGACCGCCTGCTCGCCGCGCCGATCGACCGGCGCACGATCGTGCTGGGCAAGGCGATCATCTCACTCGTGCTGGCGTTCCTCGGCGGGACGTTCTTCTCCGTCGCACAGGTCGGAGGACTCCTTGAGACGCTCAGCCTGATCACGCCGCACGCATGGTTCCTGCGAGGACTCGGTGACCTGCGCGGTGGCGAGATCTCGGCGGTCTATCCGGCCGTGGGGGCGCTCCTCGCATTCGGAGTAGTCGCCGGCGGGATCGCCTGGCCGTTCTTGAGAAGGGCGGTCGAGCGATGAAGGCACTGACTATCGCCCGGATCGCGGTGACGCTCCTGCTGCGCGACCGGTCCAACATCTTCTTCGTCTTCATGCTTCCGATGATGTTGATCTTGGTGCTCGGGGCCGCGTTCGGCGGGAGCTTTGAGCCCCGGGTAGGCGTCTTCGTCGCCGGCGACGGACCCCTCGCGGCCGAAGTCGCGGAGAACATCGCCGCCGTCGGCGGCCTGGAGGTCAGCGAGTGGGACGACACCGATGCGCTCGTCTTGGCGGTGGAGCGCGGAAGCCTGGATGCTGCAGTCCTTATCCCGACCGACTACGATCAGGCGCTCGTACGGGGAGACCACACAGCGATCGAGTACGTCTCGCGCCCCGACGCTTCCGCCCAGGCGATGCGC
>CAYGKH010000065.1:4340-9532 GCA_964350345.1 uncultured Coriobacteriaceae bacterium | reverse complement strand
CCCTCCCCCAAGGGCGGCGGTCCTTTCTCTCCTCCACCGTGACCCCTGCCTCGTCTGCGGAGCCTACGGGGTGGACGCGGCCCACTGGCCGGCGCGGCGCTCGCACGGGGCCGGGTGGGGCCTGCTCGAAGTCATCCCCCTCTGCCGCACCCACCACCGCCTGCTCGACGAGCGCGTGGGGCCGTGGCCGTCACTCGTCGCCGAGCTGGGGGCCGAGTATCATCGGCGCATGTTTGCCCTGCACGAAGACTCGGGCGTATACTTGGGCAACGATGAACGGATACGGGAGGTGTCTACTTGAGTGATTCCTACCTTGCCCTGTCTGCCGAGGACTTCGCCGCGCTTGACGATTGGCAAATACGGGCGGCGCTGCAGGAGATCGCCGGTCACATGGCCGTCTCTCAGGCAGCCATGCGCCAGCACTCCGGCGCGTACCACGACTACCTCGCGGCGAAAGACAGGTTCGCCTACCTGAAGTCGACGGCGACCACTTTGCAGACGCTCCTGCGTTCGGCGAAGTGAACCTGTAAGCCACGGAAGGAACCGATGACCGGTGAACAGATTGCGCTTTTTCTCTGTGGGCTGGCTCTGTGGGGCGGCGTGTGCGCTCTCCCCGCTCCTGCTCACGCGAAGGTCGTTGCGGGGGCGGAGCGGCCCGCCGCTGCCCGCACCGAGGTTGAGCGACCGCCGCAGCGCACGCGCGAGGAACGCTATGTCGCACGTCAGACTGCACGCTACTCAGCCCTTTACGGACGAGCCGTTGGGCGATGGGTCGGGCTGGCCCGTCGTCTCGGCTGGCCGAAGCACCACATGCACACGCTGATGAAGGTCATCTACCGGGAGAGCCGGGGGAACCCGAGGGCGGACAGCGGATACTACGTCGGCCTGCTCCAGTTCTCCCCGGCGTGGGTGAAGACGCGGCGCGACTGGCGCACGGACCCGCGTGAGTCGCTGCGCCGCTGCCTCAACTCGGTGGACGCGGTCGGCTGGCGTCACTGGCCCACGGCGCGATGACCGCCTACGCCCTCGCCGTCATCGCGCTCTTTCTCGGCTGGATCATCGTCGTCGCATGGATAGCTTCACACGCACTCTGAGGGGGGGTGAATATGGACACAGACAGAATCCTCGCGGCCGTCATCCGCGCGTTCTGGACCGTGGTGTTCCCCATGATCGGCGGCCTCGTCGCCTACTTGCTGGAACCCGGCGTACTGGAGGGCGTCGGCGTCACCAACGCAGGCGTCGCGCTCGCCGTCGGGGCGCTGCTGTACGGGCTGAAGCGGTACCTCTGGCCCGACTCGGTACTGTAACGGAAGGGGGGCCTCACGGCCCCCCTTCTCACGTCCGGCCCTTGAAGGTGACGAGGTGGGGGACGAAGAGGAGCTGCACCCGGCCGACCGGGCCGCAGCGGTTCTTCTCCACCAGCAGCTCCACCCTTGTCGCGTCCTCACTCTGCGGGCGCCAGAGGAACATCACAAGGTCGGCGTCCTGCTCCAGCGCCCCCGACTCGCGCAGCGATTGCAAGGTCGGCTTCTGCGGATTCGACTGGCGGTTCCCCTGGGAGTCGTACTTGCGCTCGGGACGGGAGAGCTGCGAGAGTCCGAGCACGGGCACGTTGAACTCCCGCGCCATGAGCTTGAGCCGCCGGGATATGGTCGCCACCTCCTGCTCCCGCGTGTCGTGCCGGTCGCGCCCGCTGGTCATGAGCTGGATGTAGTCGACGACGACGAGCCCGAGCGGCGCGTGTCGCATCAGCCGCCGCACGGCACGGTGCACACCGTACACCGTGGTGGCGCTGTCGTCGATGTAGAGGCGCCACGTGCCCATGCGCGAGACCGCCCCGCCGATGCGCCCCACGGCAGCCGGGTCCACGTCCCCGCTGCGGATGTTCGTCAGACCGACGACGGCTTCGCTTGAGAGCAGGCGGTCGACGATATCCTCCTTGCTCATCTCCAGACTGAAAAGAACGCAGCGCTCGTCCTTGGCGACGTGCCGCAGGATGTCGCAGGCGAGAGCCGTCTTGCCCTCGCCGGGGCGTGCGCCGAGGATGCTGAAGGTGCCGGGGCCGATGGCTGTGACCAGGGCGTTGAGGTCGGCGAGGTGGGTGGTGATGCCGAGCTTGCGGACCCCGCTCTTGGCCTCGTCGATGCGGTCTGTCGCCGTGAAAAGAAGCTCTCTAAGCGCCGTAGGGCCGTCAGGCCCCTCCGACCCTTCCAGCGCGTGAAGTGCGCTCTCAGCGGCCTCCAGAGCGTCCTCCGGCGAAGCCGATCGGTAGGCGGTGTCGCTCATCTCTTGAGCGATGCGTATCACCCGCCTGCGGATGGACGTCGCACGCACGATGCCCGCGTAGTGGGCCGCGTTGGTAGCGGCGGGGACGAACTCGGCGAGGGTGTGAACGAACTCGCGTCCGCCGACGCGCTCCAGGGCGCGCTCGCGCTGCAGCTCCGCGCCGAGGGTGACGATATCGACTTCCTCACCCTTGTCGGAGAGGGCGATGACGGCGCGGTAGACGGTGCGGTGCGCCTCCCGGTAGAAGTCCTCAGCCGTCAGCATCCCCGCCACCACCGTGATGGCGTTCGGGCTTACGAGCATCGCCCCCAGCACCGATTGCTCGGCGTCTAGGTCGTGTGGCGGAAGATCACTCACGCTCCCCCCTTCCTCAAAGCGACTCCCACCTGATGCAGCCGAAGCCTTCATCGGTCGGCTGCCCGCACATCGGGTTCGTCCGGTGTTCTATCACGCGTTCGTCGATGCAGACGAGGTAGTTGCCGCCCTCGGTCTCCCCGTAGTAGGTCATCGCGTCGATGCCGTAGTCACACTTCGCGCATCTCTTGTTCGGGTACGGAAGCACCGTCATCCGCTCGGGAGCTCTTGGCCTTCTTCTTCCCACCACTCACCTCCGGGCCGTTGTACGATCGGACGGCGAAGACGCGCCTGCCGTAGTCGACAAGCGCCGCCCAGTAGCCGCTCCAGTAGTCCGCCGTGCGCTGAGCGCCGGGAGCGAGGTCGTCCCCGGCGAAGGTCTTGCGGTACTCGATGGCCGCGCCGGTCAGCATCTCGGCGAGCCAGCGCTCGTGCTCGTTACGCGGTTGCAGCCAGGGGATGGAGTCGCCCGCCTCCTCCGGCCGCTTTCTGTGGACGCACCCGAGGGAACAGTAGGCGGCGCGTCCCTGCCGCAGGTTGCGGGCGTGCTCGGCGTTCCTCCGCTGGAACGATCGTCCGCATGATGCACACGTCAGCGTGACCAACTCACTCCCCCTCGTTTGTATGTTTATGCAGCGCAAGTTCGGTCGTGCGCAGGGCCGTGCCGTCGCGCACCTGCTCGCTGGTGAAGCGGAGGACGCGCCAGCCGTGCAGCACGGCGAGGTTCAGTTTCTCACAGTCCTTGGCGTAGCCCTGCGGGCGGTTGTGCCTGCCCCGTACCCAGGTGCCGCCGTCTATCTCGACGGCCAGCCGCTCGCCGGGGAAGGCGAAGTCGAAGCGGAAGCGCCTGCCCTCGACCACGCGGTACTCGGGCGTGTACTCGATGCCGGCCGCGCGCAGCATCAGGGCGTACTCCTCGGCCGGGCCAAGCCTAGCCATCCGCGCCCATGCGCTCGAACAGCGCCTGCAGACGTGACCAGCGGTCCTCCAGCGTGGCGAGACGGGCAGCTACGTTCCCGTGGCACGAACATGCAGCGCAAATGCGGTCATCCCTTGATTCGGCGGACAGCTCATCCCGGTACTCAGCCGCTACCGGCAGAGTGCAGGTATCAACGTGCGGGCACGCCTCGCACTCACGGTCACAGTTCATCGCGCCGGCTCACGGTGGCCAGCCCGGCGATTCGTCCGCAAGAGCCACGAGCGGGAGAAGGCCTTGAGCATCCAGCTCAGCCGCCCCACTTCCGCCCGCAATCCCGCCAGCTGCGTCTGCGCCTCCGCGAGCTCCTGCTCCTGTTTGGCGACGATGCCCATGAGGCTCCTGATGTTGGCCCGTCGCCGCTCTGCCAGGGCCTCCAGCCGGAACGCCTCCTCGGCGAGCGGGGTGGCGTCGAGGTCGTCTTTGCGATAGGCGCACTCAACGCAGTTCATGCCTCACCCATCGTCAGGCCACTCCCCGGCATCCTCGGTGGCGCCCAGCGTCGCAGCGGCGGACTTGCGCAGGTCGTCCAGGCTGAGCTCGAAGACGTCTTCATGTATGCGCCGCACGTCGGCGGCGAACTCGGCAGCGAGGATCGGCGTCCCCGCCTTCACCGTCGCCCACGCCTTGACGATGGTCTGCCGCTCGATGCTGGCGTTCTTCTCCGCGTCAGCCGTGCCCGCGCCCTGCCCGGGGCCTGGGCTTGGCGGGCTGCTCTGCTCGCTCACTCCCTTGATGATGCTGTAGCCGCTCTTGCTCTGCTCGTACTCGACGGTGATGCTGCGGCCCTTGGTGAAGTAGCCGAACAGTCCCTCGTCGTTGACAAAGTAGTTCTCCCACTCGCCGTTGGGCGGCTTGTAGCCGATCTTCAGGCTGGGGCCGTAGTTGCCCTCCTTGCGCTCTACGTTCGATACCTTGATGCTCCGGCTGTTCATCGCTCCTCCTTGTCGTCGCCGCACCAGCGGCAGAACAGGTCGCTGTTGAAAGTCACGCCGTGCTCGGCGCACGTCTCTTCGAGCAGGGAGCACACGCCGTCAATGAGGGCGCTGCGGTCGTCGTCGTCTTCAATGTCGCGCAGCAGGCGGCTCACCCGCCCACCGAACTCGCCCAGCCCTTCGCAGGCCCTCGCCAGCTCGCAGGTGAACTCGCCCCCGTCGCAAACGTCGCAGTACCCCGCCCCCGTCTCGCGCTCGGTGCGCAGGTGCTCGCAGTCGTCGCATGGGTTCCCGTTCAGCATGATTCCTCCTCTGTGTGTGGCCGGGGTTCTCACAGCGACATCTCCCTCTCCCCGGAGCGCAGGTAGCGCTCGATGTCCTGCTCCATCTTCTCACCCTCACGCGTCAGCGTCAAGGGGTCGGACTTTGTGAGCTTGGCCAGCATCACGGAGTCGCGCCGCTTCGCCGGGCAGTGGTCATAGTCGCAGTAGCTGCAGCGCCAATCTTTCTCCAGCCATATCTCCCCCGCCCAGTCTATCCGCAGGTCGCCGAGTACGATATTGGAGCGGCGCGACGACCTCCGCTTCAGCATGGGCGGAAGGCAGTCGGGCAGGGTGTCGAGGGAGCCGCGTACCTGCTCG
>CAYGKH010000065.1:0-4330 GCA_964350345.1 uncultured Coriobacteriaceae bacterium | reverse complement strand
CTTGAGCGAGCCAGGGTTGGGAGACCGGCGGCGCCTCGAACTGCTGCGGCGGGTTCTCCCCTCCCCGGTCGATGTAGAGCAGCTCGGCGGGCCGCTCCTCCTGCAGGCTGTAGATGCCCGCCTGCGTCAGGTGGTCGGGCTTCGGCATGTCGTCGCCCCGGTATCCCTTGAAGGCGTTGCTGCGCGCCGACTTCACCTCGATGATGCGGCCGGCGGCAACGATGTCCATGCGTCCGCCCCAGTTCTCGCCGGGCATGGCGACGGGCGCTTGGAACGATTCGAGGTGTCCGGCCCAGAGCAGGGCGGCGGCGGCGGTGTTCTCGATGTCCTGGGCCTGCTCGAACATCATCACCCGAGCGGGCGTGAGGGGTCGCCGCGCCTCCTGCCGCAGCCGGTAGGCCACCTGCCGTTTGCACTTGCCGATGTCGGTGAGGAAGAGGCGCAGCGGGTCGCGCTCGCGCCCGGAAAGCTTTTCGTTCTCGCGCACGGTCCATCTCTTGGCGGTCCAGGCGCGGCGTTCCCCGGCCGCCTTGGCGGCGAGGTAGTCTGAGATGACGGCGGAGTAGTCCATCATCGGAGGAACTCGCTGCTCTTGGGGGCGGGTGTCTCCCCGAGGACGAACTGAACGTCGATGACGCCGCCTTCGGCCGGGAGCGAGTCCCACGCCCCGCCGGTGTCGCGCAGCCAGAGATGCGCCTTGAAGAGCGTGCGACTACCCCGTGACTCGTGCCATTTATAGGGGTCGGTGTATGCCTCGTGCGCGCCGCCATTCAGCGGCACCAGCAGCACGTACCAGTCGCGTCCCTCGTCTGTGAAGCCGTAGCCGGAGTGCTCGATAGCGCGGGCCTGCCACTCGGTGAGGTCTCGGAACTTGACGCCGAGGCAAACTATCACCGTGCCCTCGTCTCTCACTTCAATGATCTTGGCCTCCATCGCGCCTCCTTCTCGCCCCGAGCGAGCCAGCCAATCGACAAGCTCCCGAAGTCCCTTGATGTAGCTGGCGTGGTCGTTCATGGTTCCATCTCCTCTGGTTTGGGCGGGCGGCGGGGCAGGTACTCGTCAAAGAGGGCGAGGACGGGCCGGTCGAAGCTCATGGACAAGTCCTCCGCGTCGTCGCCGTCGATGCACCAGATGCGCCACTTGCTCATGGCTCACGCTCCTCGACGTAGGTCGGCTGGGATGTCTGGCGACGCATCTCCTCGGCGACGTCTTCCGCCTCCTGCCGCGTGAGCGCCACGAAGGCTAGCTGCCAGTCGCGCGAGCCGCTCTCGGTCGTCGCCACGTACACCATGTATACCTTGTCCATCTCACCACTCCTCGATCCGGTAGTCGCCGGCACGGGCACGTGTCATCATCTCTCGCACCCACCCAGGGACGGGCGCGTCGATCGCGTCGTCTAGCGTGCGCTGGGCCATCCACGGCGGGCACACCACCACCACGGGGTCGGAGTCCCTGCGGTATACCCAGAGGGCGCCCGCAAGGGGATACTCGACCCACTCGCCGGTGTCCATGCAGGCAATCATGTCAGCTCGCTGTCCGCATCATCGGCCGGGTCGTAGACGTCGCATCCGAGGGCACGGGCGGCCGAGTCAAGCAGGTGACTGGCCTGCCGGTGCGTGAGCATGTAGCGCCAGTCGCGCCCTTCCGTGTCGCGGGTGAGCAGGAAATATCTCCCGAACTCCCGGCGCATCTCAAATGCGCTCGGCATCTCGGGCCTTCGCTCGGTCATCTCTTACATCCTTTCCGTGTAGGAAATCCACGCGACGAGCACCACGGCGCTCGCCACCAGGATGACGGAGAACAGGCTCACGAAGACGGCCAGTCGGCGAGGATGCCCTCGGCGATTTCGCCCCAGTTCACAGTGGCGAGAAACGCCATCGCGTACTGCGTGGCGAGCTGATCCCATTCGTAGTCGTCCCCGGCGACGGCCTCCACCACGTAATCCTGAATGTGGTCGGCGAGGTCGTGCTGGTCGGGCTTCTCGTCGTACTCCTCGGGCAGATCGTCGGCGTAGTCCGCGACAAGTTCCAAGTGAACCCGCCACGTCGCATAGGCGGACGCCTTGGTGCCCTTGCCGGTCCAGCCGTTGTGTGTCTCGTCTGTGGTGGTGGTGGAAACAGTTGGAGCAGCATCAATCAGCCAAAATGGGTTTGCGTTCTCGTTTACTGTGCGCACAAACTCCTCGCGCAGCGCATCGGCGTCAATCAGTCTCATCGGGGGTCTCCCATTCGTCGTCTTCTGTCGGGTCGAACAGCACCGCGCCGTCACACATCGCGCCGTTTGGCCAGCGGGTGATGCCACGCTCGTCTGCCATCTCTCAGCCCTCCGTCAGTGGTGTACGTGCCCGTTGGAGCAGACACCTGCGCAGGTGCCTGCGGCCGGCGCGGTCGCGCGTGTTGGCGGCGGCGCGCCAGCGCTTGCGGTCGCGTGCCTCCTTGCGGTCGGCTCGGGTATCTCTCTGGTTCATCTCTCAACCTCCGGGTATGAACGTCTCGCATGAGAATGTGTCGGGCGAGCCCGGCACGTCGGCGAGGCGCACCACGTAGTCGGTGCATCCCTCGTCGGGCCAGACCCTCACGCCGTCGCGCGCAAACTCGGCGTATTCGCCCGGCTCCCAGGTCTCAAGCCAGCCGGTAACGATGCCCCGCGAGTCGACGATCGGCCAATGTCCGTCAGTTTCGTCGGGTATGTCGCGCAGCGCTCGACCAACGAGTGCCGCTAGTGCGTCATCGGTGTCGGCGAACCGTGTCATCTCTCAACCTCCCGTTACGTGTACAAACACCCAGAGCGCCAGGGCAATCAGCCCGGCGTATTCAAGCACGGCCTCGATGCTCACGGCTCAACCTGCAGGTACGCGTCCATCATGGACGCCACGGCGTCGATGTCGTCGCCGAGCAGGTCAAGGCAAACGGCGCTAGCCTCGGCGACCTGCCGGTTGATCGGCTCGTGCGGAAGGCCGAATGCCGCGCAGCCGTCCTGCCGGAAGCGCCTCGCGGCCTGCGCATAGGTGAGATCGACGCCGACCCACTCGTTCATCTCGTGCAGCTCATCGGGGTCCCAAGCGGAACCGCATACAGGGCAGTAGATGTCCATGTCAGTCCCGCTCGTGGGCGCGCACGACGGCGCGTGACATTGCCTCGGCGAGTTCCTCGCGCGTCGTCGCCGGCGGGTAGGCCTGCTCGGTCAAGAGCGTGCGGCACTCCCATACCCAGGCGGCGAGCTCGGTGGCGGTGGTGCGTTCGGTCATGATGTGCCCCGTTCGTGACGGGTGACGGTCGCTTCGTCTGAGTAAGTGTGGACCGCGACATCGTCGTATGTTTGCACGTCGGCCCGGTTGAAGGCGTGGACTGTCGCCCGGCCGGTCGCCTGAACGAAGACATCGCCGAAAGCATAGACGGAGGCTGAATCGTGCGCGCCGACAAACGCATTGCCATTCGCGTAGACGCGGGACGAATCCAGCGCGTAGACGCCAGCCCGATCGAACGCGAAGACTGTGGAACTGCCGAGCGCATAGACTTTGGCGAGTCCGGACGCGAGCAGGACGGACTCGCCGCGCGCGTGAACGACGGCGCGGCCCCCAACTGAGAAAACATTATCGCGGCATACGATGTCATAGGCGCCGTCGGCAATCGCCTTGTCTAGCTCGGACTGGGTGAAGACACTAGTCATCGGTCCCCCCCTCGGTAGGTGTGCGCTTCAACGTGCCCGACGATGCCGTGCTCGGCGCCGTGCACGGTGGCGTTGCCGGAGGCGTACACGGTCGCGTCGTCGTAGGCGTACGCGATCGCGTTGCCGGAGGCGTGCACGGTGGCGTCGTCGTAGGCGTGCACGATCGCGTTGCCGGAGGCGTACACGGTCGCGTCGTCGTAGGCGTACACGGTGGCATCGTCGTAGGCGAAGAGGTCGGCGTGGCCGTGGCCGTATGCGGCGGCGGAGTCGGCCGCGTGAACGACGGCGGAGTCGGCCGCGTGAACGACGGCGGAGTCGGCCGCGAGCACGAAGGCCGCGCCGTCAGCGTCGACGGTTGCGGCTCCGCTCGCGATGACGGCAGCCGTATCGGTCGCGCGCACGGGGGTGGACCTGCCCGATGGGTGACCGGCAAAGTAGAAGTCGCCCTGCCTGCAGATGATGTCACGAGCACAAGACGCAAGAGCCGCGTCGAGATCGGTCTGAGTGAACACGTCGGTCATCGGTCCCTCCTTCGTGTGTGAGCCTGCTAAAGCCTGCCTGCAATCAGGTGAATGGTGGCGGCGTCTCCGTACAGGATGGCCTCGCGCCGCTCGCGGCGGAGCGCCTCGGGAACAGCGACGCCGGCGAGCTTGCGCGCCTG
>CAYGKH010000064.1:0-9604 GCA_964350345.1 uncultured Coriobacteriaceae bacterium | reverse complement strand
CGAAGCCTCCCAGCCAGTATCCGAGGGACAGCGCGATCATGAAGGCGGAGATGACGCTACCCCAGACGAAGATCGAGTTTCCCATGGCCGGGGCGAGTATCCGGGCGCCCGCGAGCTCAAGGCCCATGATCGCAGCGCCGCACGTGAATACGGTCAGGTAGAGGGGGATCACCGGGGGACTCCTTCGTGTGCGGGGGTCGTGCGGGACAAGATCCCCTTCGAGGATGGTATTCTGCATGTGTTCCGAGTCTCCCCCTGCACGGGCAGTGCAGGGCGGCACGGGTCTCGCTTATCGGGCAGCAGGAGGTTCAGCGCACGTCATGCATACGTTTCGCACCTCGCTCGCATTCGTTCTCATGTTGGCGGCCGTTCTCATGTTGGCGGCCGGCTTCGTCGCGATGCCCGAAGCACACGCCTCGTGCGCAGGAGCAGGATCTTCGTGCGACCCGGTCGATCGACCCCACGGCTCCTGCCGTATCTCGGTAGACCACCGTGGATCAGCGCCGTGTGTGAGAGAGCGTGAGCGTGAGGGCGGTCGAGCGCGGACGGAGCTTCCGAGGGCCGCGTGTGATGACCGCGCGGATACAGTCAGGCCGGCTTCCGCATATCTGCTCCCCCGAGACTTGCCGCCTGTGCATCATCGACCACTGAGGATCTGACGAGCTGTGTTCGCCCACGCCGGAAGTCCCAGTCTACTCTGGAGGTACACCATGCGCTTGAGCGTCCCCCACGCACCACTCCATGCGGTTCTGGTCAGGGCCGTGATGCTGGCCGTCATCCTCTCGCTCGCCGTTCCGCTAAGTGCGATGGCCACCCCGCTCACCAACCTCGATGTGACCCTGCTTCTGCAGCCGCAGGGCTCGCTCCAACCGCTGTTGCTGATCTCGGGCCGCCTGCCCGAGGGCACCACACTGCCCGCAGAGATCGCTCTGCCGGTGCCTGCGGGTGCCGAGGACGGCGTTATGTGGACCGGTGAGATATTCGGCGGACCCGTCGAGGACGATCCGGTTTCGACCCCGCGTTTCGAGGTCCGTGACGGAGTCAACGTCGCGGTCTTCACCCTCACGCAGTCGCTGATCGGCCAGATAGAGATCGAGTATCCGGACGGTACCGCCGTCGTGGCAGATGACCTGCGCACCGGCGGATTCGAGCTCAGCGCTTTTGGGGCGATTGGTGCAACCCGTCTCGCGGTCGCGGTCCCCACGGGCTTTCAGGCTGCATCGCTTCCCGATGGAGTGCTGACCTCTGAGATTCCGGATGGAACCGTGTACTACTATGTCGAACTTCCCGAGGTCGCTCCGGGCGACCCGCTCGCGTTTCAGATCGAGTACCGTGGAGCTCCTCTTCCTCCCGGCGGGGTCCCCGCGACACAGCCGCAGTCCGGCGAGGTCCCCCCACTGTTGATTGTTCTGATCGGCGCGGTCCTGGCTGGCGCCCTGCTGATCGTGCTTGCGTCACGCTCCAAGCATGTCGAGTCAGATGAGGCCGATGAGTCTCTCGCCGAAGTCGACTTCGGCCCCATACCCGAGGGGGTCGAGGTGACGCGTGCTGTGAAGGGTGTCGCCCCGCCCGCAGAGAACGATGTCGAGGTGCCTGGCTCGGACACCACCCCTTCGACCGCCCTGACTTCGTTCTTGTCGCCGAAGGTTCTCCTCATCGCTATCGCCGTGCTTGTGCTTGCGCTGGTCGTCGCTCTCAACGTAGCCGGTGGCGATGGAAGTCAGGTCGGCGTGACCGACACCTCCGGTACCGTGGTGAGCCAGCGCATCTCGACTGCCGCGGCCGACGGCGAGGTCCAGTACTCGCTCATCATCTCGTGCGCCTGCCCACCTGAGGTCGAGGCGCTCAAGATGTTCGACGCCCTGCGACAGGTTCCCGGTGTAGCGCATGCAGCCCTGGACACCACGACGCTCGTGATGAACATCCAGTACGATCCGGCGCAGGTGCAGCTAGATGCGATCGAAGACCGACTCCGTGCCGGAGGCTATCTCCCGTAACTCCTTTGCTATCGCGCGGCTACGATGGGCAGGGGTCGGCGGACACTCCGTCGGCCCCTGCCTCTTCACCCGGATGTAACGAAGCTGCTTCGCGACCGGCATCCCGGCTGGGAATCATCGTTATGTATCGCCACATCGGGCCGGAGGTCCTCATGCGCAGGATCGCACTCTTCTCAGATATCCACGGCAACGTTCCCGCCCTCGACGCAGTGGTAGCCGATATGGATGCCGCGGCTATACAGGAACGCTACTGTCTGGGAGACCTCGTCGGCTACGGTCCGAATCCCGTCGGTGTGATCGATCGGATCCGCGCGTCAGCGGTACCCACGATCCGCGGCAACTACGACCAGGGTGTCGGTGACAGAAGTGGGGCATGCGGATGCTACTACCCTACCGGCCAGGCGAAGTCCGACGGAGCTAAGAGTTACGAGTTCACGGAGAGTATGGTCGGTGATGAGGACGCCGCGTGGCTCGTCGGCTTGCTCGACGAGATCCGTATCGAGGAGGCCGGAGTGCGGATCCTCCTCACGCACGGCAGTCCGCGTCGCATCAACGAGTACCTCATGCCCGACCGCGCCGGGAAGCAGTTGCTCCGGCTCGCACGGGAGGCTGAGACCGACGTCGTGTGCTGCGGTCACGTCCACATCCCCTACCATCGGTCGTTCCCTGACACCGAGGGTGAGCAGGCCGGCGATCCGGGTTCCCCACCCGTCGTGCACTTCATCAACTCCGGCTCGGTCGGAAAGCCGAAAGACGGCGACCCTCGTGCGACCTGGGTCGAGCTGATCATCGGTTCCGCCGAGGAGGTCCGCGCCAGCGCTTCCGGCGACGAACACGCAGCCCCGGCAGGCGTGTCCGCGACCTGGGTCGGCCTGCGGATCCACCGCGTCTCCTACGACGTCGAGAGCGTGGTCCGCGCGATGCTCGATGCGGGGCTGCCAGACACGCTGGCCAACAGTCTGCGTGTGGGCTGATGGTTCAAACATCCGTTTGATATAATCGCTGTATGAGTACGACGCTGGGCCAAACGGCCACGACCCTCGATATGCTCAAGGCGCTGGCGGACGATCGTCGCCTTGCGCTCGTGCGCCTGCTTGCGGGCCGTGAGCTCTGTGTCTGTGAGATCGCCGGGGAGCTCGGGATGTCCGATGCCCTTGTATCGCACCATCTCAAGCGCCTGCGGGCCGCAGGGCTCGTGACAACGCGCCGGGTCGGCCAGTGGCTGTACTGTTGTCTCGAACCCGGTGCGCTCCAGCTGCTCGCTGCACAGGTCGGTTCGCTCGCTGTCGATGCCGGTACCGACAGGGACGAGGGCCCGGGAGATTCACCCCGTCCCGACATCAAGTACATCTACGCGTGCGGGACGTGTGGCTTCTCGTTCTATGTGGAGGCGGAGGACCCAGCGGATGAACCGGAGTCGACGGTCCCATGCCCCCAGTGCGGCGCCTCCGACGCCCGTTTCACGTTCAATCTGGGCGGCTCCTGCCAGAGTGCAGGGTGTTGAGGCTGATCGAATCGCCGGTCGGCGACATCGGCAAGGCCGAGTATTTGCGGGAGCGGGTCGGTGTGGAGTTCCCGTGGAAACACGACTCCTGTTCTGCAGAGGTCTAGACTTTGCACCGAGGCCCGTGTGCCACACGACGGGAGGTACCAGACGATGGCCACACCCGCACGCCGGATACTGCTGGTCGAGGACGAGAAAACCATTCGCGATGCCGTGAGCGCCTATCTTGAGCGTGAAGGCTACTGGGTCACGCCGGCTGCTGACGGAGAGAAGGCGCTCGACGCGTTCGACAGGTACCCGTTCGACCTGGTGATTCTCGACCTCATGCTGCCCAAGGTGAGCGGCGAAGAGGTATGCCGGTCGATCCGGGACTCCTCGGATGTGCCCATCATCATGCTTACAGCCAAAGGCGAGACCGAGGACCGCATCGCAGGACTCGAACTGGGTGCCGACGACTACCTCGTCAAGCCCTTCTCGCCGAGGGAACTCGTTGCTCGCGTTCGAGCGCTTCTCAGGCGGGCTCATGCCGAGAGCGAACCCCAGCGTGATCGGCTGGCCTTCGGCGACCTGGAGATTGACTCCGTAGGCCACAAAGTGTTTCTCGGCGGCGAAGAACTCGATCTGACCGCGAGCGAGTTCAAACTGCTCGTCACGCTCGCGCGTTACCCTGGCCGGGTCTACACGCGGATGGAACTGGTCGAGAAGGTGCTCGGGTATGACTTTGAGGGTTACGAGCGCACCATCGACAGCCACGTGAAGAACCTGCGGGCCAAGTTGCGCGACGACCCCCGGGAGCCGATCTTCATTTGGACGGTCCACGGTGTCGGGTACCGGTTTGAGCCTCCGGAGGGCGGGGACGCGTAGTGTCTGTGCACGCGCGCATCCCGCTGTCGAGACGGCTTCGCCTCGCGTGGGGCCGCCTTACGGTTCGCATAGCCGCGGCGTTCGCCGCGGTCGCGCTGCTGACCGCCGGGCTTGCCGCGATCATCTTGTCGGTCGTGTGGGCTGCGCAGTTCGACGCCTACGTACGCGAGGGACTGCAGAGCACTGCGAACGGCGCGGCGCACATCCTGACGCGATCCCACGATGAGTGGGGCGGATGGACGATGCAAGCGTTCGCTCAGATGCCCCGTTTCGGGATCATGAGCGGCTTGGGACTGCAGGTGCTCGATGTCGATGGCGACATCATCTACGACGACTCCGTCACGGGTGGCTTCGCCCACGGAGTGATGGGCCTGCTGCCGAGCGGCATGAGCGAGCCGAGCGGCCCGGTCGCCACCGCTTCCGTGAAGTCCGAGGGCGAAGTCGTGGGCGTCGTGCGGGTGTGGCAACTCTCTTCGGACGGGATCCTTGCCGAGAGCGACCTGCGCTTCCAGCGCAGCAGCCTTATCGGGCTCGGGACCGCGGGGGTTGTCGCAGTGACGTTCGCCTCTCTTGCGGGTCTCGCGTTCGCTGCAGGTCTTGCGCGGCCGATCGAGCGGATCACGGAGACGGCCTCGGTACTGAGTTCCGGGGACCGGGCCGCCCGTACACGGCTTACAGGGGAGGACTCGATCGGGTTGCTCGGCAGGACCTTCGACGAGATGGCCGACTCGATCGAGGCCGATCGTGAGCTCGAGCGGCGGTTGACCGCAGACGTCGCGCACGAGCTGCGCACGCCGTTGCAGGCGATCCAGGCGACCGTCGAGGCGATGCAGGACGGTGTGCTGCCAGCCGACGGTGAGCGTCTCGCGATCGTGCGCGATGAGACTGTCCGTCTCGGCAGGCTGGCAGATGGCATCCTCGAACTCACGAGGCTCGAGCGCGGTTCGGTGCCGATGGGTCGTGAGCCGTTGCCGTTCGACCAGCCGGTGAGCGCCGCGCTCGACGCGCACCGGATACTCATCGAGTCATGCGGGCTGGAGTTGCGCGAGAGTCTGGCACCGGGGCTGCTGATCTCTGGCGACTCTGACCGCCTCACCCAGGCTGTCGGCAACCTGCTCTCCAACGCCGCGCGTTACACGCCCGAGGGCGGCGTCGTCGACGTCTCCCTTGTGGCCGAGGGCGACCGTGCGGTGCTGCGCGTCTCCGATACCGGCATCGGCATCGCCGAGGAGGACTCGGAGCGTGTGTTCTCGCGCTTCTGGCGCGCCGACGCCGCGCGCGAGTCGTCGACCGGCGGTCTGGGAATCGGACTTTCGGTCGTCCGGGAGATCGTCGAGCGCCACGAGGGCACGGTGGCAGTCGAGTGGCGCGATGGGGATGGCGCCACGTTTGTCATGCGCCTGCCGCTGCTGGAGAGCGCCCCGGGCGTCAACGGCCGAGGACTCGCATCGCGCCTGCGGTAGCCTGCACCGGGTAGGACTCGGCTACCGGTCCGTCGAACCAGACCTCCACGAGCATTCCGTTCTCGAGATCGCCCACGTCGATCAGGCGATCTGCGGAGTCGTAGACCCGTGTGGTGGACACCGCGCGCACCTGGGCGATGTCGTACCCGAAGCCGTCGGCGGCAGAACCGGTGATCAGCATCGCGGCACCCGGCTCCTCGCTGTCGGCCATCGCAAGTCCGCTCACCATCCCCCGGATCGAGGGCTCACCGGACGGCGGGCCGGCGGTGCATGCGCTGAGCATGACAGTGATCACACTGGCGGTCACCATGAGCATGATGCCCGTGGGAGCGTAGCGAGCCATCGGGTACTCCTTCCGACTGGGCCGTATCCATTCATTCTGACGTTTACGAAGCCGGAATCGTTCGGCAGGCGCCGGGGACAAAGAGGAATGAGGTAGACTTGTGCGCTGTTGGTACCCTTCCGGAAGGATTTCCACCCCATGATGTATCTGCTCGCGCTCGGCGGATTCGTACTTCTGTTCGCAGGAGGGGAGTGGCTGGTCCGCGGTGCGGTCACCGTCTCACGGCGTTTCGGGATCTCACCGTTGCTCATCGGCCTGACGATCGTGGCGTTCTGTACATCGGCGCCCGAGCTTCTCGTGAGCCTTGAGGCGGCCTCTCGCGGACAGATCGACATAGCCGTCGGCAACGTGGTCGGCAGCAACATCGCTAACGTACTTCTCATCATCGGCGCCTCGGCGCTCATCTTGCCGATCGTCGTGAAGAAAGCCGAGATGCGCCGGGACACCCTCGTGATGCTTGCGGCGATCATGCTGATGACCGGGCTTGCGATCCTCGGCACCATCGAGCGGTGGCACGGCGGGTTGATGCTGGGCGCTCTGATCACCTACATCTGGTACGCATACTGGACCGAGGTTCACGGCGAGACCCCCTCGGCGGAACTCCACGTGCGCGGGGCCGAGGAGTTCTCAGGTGTGAGTAAGCGGCTCTGGCTCGGCCTCCTCGAACTCGGGATCGGGCTGGGTGCGCTCGTGGTCGGCTCCCGTATGCTCGTCAATGGTGCGGGAGAGATCGCTCGCGAGTTCGGGGTTCCCGAGGCGGTCATCGGCCTGACGCTCGTTGCGGTCGGCACCTCCCTTCCCGAGCTCGCCACCTCGGTCATGGCGGCGCTTCGCGGGCATGCCGATGTCGCAGTGGGCAACGTGGTGGGCAGCAACTTGTTCAACGTCGCCGCGATCACCGGGCTCACCTCACTCTTTCATCCGCTGCCCGTGAGCGAGGCGATCGCATCGTTCGACATCTGGGTGATGCTGGGCTCGTCGCTCCTCCTCGTTGCCTTGTTGCTGGTGAGGGGTCGTATCGGACGAATGGCAGGGGCACTCCTGCTTGCGGCCTACATCGGGTACGTGGCGTTCCTGTACACGGGAGGGCCTGCCGCGCTGGCATGAGCCGGGAAGCGAACGGGTATCCACCCTGCAGGCGCGCTGAAGCCACCGATAGGGGGCGTGATGCTGTTCGGGATGCGGGTGACGTTCGACCTGGTGATGTATGGGGGTTACCTCACCTTCGCGGTCCTGGTGTTTCAGACACTCGTGGGCAAGCGCGTGATCCGCTTCAAGGGGCGCACCCATCAGAAGGTGCACCGGTGGCTTGCCTACATGCTGCTCACGCTCGCCGCAGTTCACGGGTTCCTCGCGCTGGTGATCGCGAATCAGTGGCGGATCGGCGGCTGACGATCGTCCTACACCGGGCTGCTGCTTTCCCCTACAATGTGCGGGTACGCCGCGCTCCGCTGCATGCGGGGTTCCGGTGCGGTATCAGCCGTGAGAAACCCCGAAAGGAGCGACTGCGATGACGCAGCCGCAGGGTCTACGCCCCGACTCCCAGGGCAAGGTACGAGACCTGTACGACCTCGGTGACCATCTGTTGCTCGTCGCGAGCGACCGGATCAGTGCGTTCGATGTGGTCTTGCCCGATGCGATTCCGCATAAGGGCGAAGTCGTGACCAAGCTCTCACTCTTCTGGTTCGACCTTCTCGGCCAGGTGGTGGCGAATCACTTCGTATCGACCGACGTCGCGAGCTTGCCTTCCGAGTTCGCCCCGCACGCCGACTACCTGCGCGGGCGTTCGATGATCGTTCGCAAGGCCGAGGTGTTCCCCTTTGAGTGCATCGTGCGCGGCTATCTTGCAGGGAGTGGCTGGAAGGAGTACCGCGAGGCGGGTACCGTCAGCGGCATCGAGCTTCCGCTCGGCCTGCGCGAGTCCGACCGCCTTGAGGCGCCTATCTTCACTCCCTCGACGAAAGCCAAGATCGGCGCGCACGATGAGAACATCAGCTACGAGCAGATGGTGGAGATCGTTGCCGAGGATGCGGCAAGCAATCTGCGCCGCCTCTCTGTCGATGTCTACTCCGCGGCTCGCGAACATGCTGCCGCCCGGGGCGTGATCATCGCCGATACGAAGTTCGAGTTCGGGCTCATCGATGGCCGCATCACGCTGATTGACGAGGTCCTCACGCCCGATTCGAGCCGTTTCTGGCCCGCCGACTCGTTCGAGCCCGGTCATGGGCAGCCGAGCTTCGACAAACAATACGTCCGCGACTGGCTCGAGACGGCCGGTTGGGACAAGACGCCGCCCCCGCCTGCGCTGCCGCGCGAGGTCGTCGAGGCGACGAGTGCCAAGTACATCCAGGCGTACGAGCTGATCACCGGCCGCACGTTCGAACCGGAAGGGAAGGCGTAGCCGATGGCCCGCAGGAGTTCGTCCAACCCGCGTTACCAGAAAGGAACCGAGGTCGGGAAGACCCGGCGTTCGGCCGCCTCGGCCAAGCCCAAGCGGCATCTCGGCGAATCGGCGGCGGAGTCGACCTCCTCGGCGAAGAACAAGAAAGGCAAGAAGAATCGCCCTCGCCTGCTGGCACCGGTGCCGACAACGCCCGAGTTCTTGAAGTGGCGCAAGATATGGATGGGGCTGCTCGCTGCCGCGATCGTTTTCTCCCTTGGCGCATGGCAGCTGCGCGACACGATGCCCGGCGCGGTCGCGCTCGCGCTCGCGTACGGGTGCATCTTCGGCTCGCTCTACGTAGACTTCGCCAAGATGCGTCCGCTCCGCAAGTCGGCGATCGAGGCCGACAAGGCTGCGCAGGCGGCCGGGAGTGGCGGCAAGAAGGATCGCAAAAAAGACGAGAAGACCGACGCGTCCGGCAAGGATGCGTAAGAGAGAGGCGACCTGATGGCACGGTACGAGGTCTACGTGACGTACAAGCAGGGCATCTTCGACCCTCCCGGGGCGACTGCCGAGCGCGCGCTCGCCAATCTCGGCTATGAGGGTGTCGAGAGCGTGAAGATCGGCAAGTACATCCAGATCGAGGCCGACACCGACATCGAGACGGTCCGTGAGATGTGTGGACGGCTTCTCGCCAACCCGGTCATCGAGGACTTCCGGATCGTGGCCGAGGGGGAGGCGTAAACGTATGCGCTTCGGTGTGGTGGTTTTCCCCGGATCGAACTGCGAGCAAGACGTGGTGCACGCTGCGAACCACCTCGGCCTCGAGGCGTCGTACATCTGGCACGGCGATACCGGCCTCGGGGACGTCGACGCGGTCATCTTGCCGGGTGGTTTTTCCTACGGCGACTACATCCGCTGTGGAGCCGTCGCGCGCTTCAGCCCGATCATGGCCGAGGTCGTGAGATTTGCCGAGCGCGGCGGTCCGGTCATGGGCATCTGCAACGGATTCCAGATACTGACCGAGGCGCATCTGCTGCCCGGAGCGCT
>CAYGKH010000063.1:1408-9643 GCA_964350345.1 uncultured Coriobacteriaceae bacterium | reverse complement strand
CGGTCCACCAGACCCGAGATCGCCGCGATGACATGCCGGTGGTCGAGTTGTTCTTCGAGCCAGTACCGCGAGCGCGCGTCGCCCCCTGACCCGTCGAGGTTCGCGAATCGCCCGGCCGCCTCTCCTAACGACGTCCACTGATAGCGCACGCCGAGCTTGAGAAGTCGCCCGCTGTCTGTGTCACCGAACTGCGAGTCATGTCCCGATGGCATCGCCGTGTCGCGTGCGAACTCCGCCATGCGCTCGAGACGAGCCACGACTGCCGCCGGAATCTCCTCGGGCCCGTCGACTCGCGCCATGAGTGCGACAGCCCATACCGCCAACTCGGTGGAGAGTCGATGGTACCCGGTGGAGCCCTCGTAGCTGGACCCATCGGCGAGGAACTGCGCCCCGATCTGTGCGACCATCTCCCGGGACGCGAAGGTCCACCACTCAGAGCTCTCATCCGAATCCGGCAGGTATCCCGCACAGAACAGCAGGCCGACGAGATCGGCGAGATAGTGGTTCCCCCGGAACTCGTCGTCACCCTCAAGGTTGGCCCTGATGTGCCGACCGTGCTCGAGTATCGAACGCACCAAGACATTCTCGAACGCGGGGTCGAACACGGCGCCGCCAGCCCGGAACAGGTCGTATGCGACGAGCCAGTTCACCGCCCGGATCGCGATGTCCATAGTGCACGCCCAGTTCACGCCGAACCTCGGCGGGTTCGTCGCGATGAAGTCGAGTATCTGATCGCGAAACTCCCGAGCGAGGAGGTCGCGCTCACCTGCATCGGACCATCCGGCAAGGAGCGCCATCTGCGGTAGGTGATGACAACGCGCCAGCTCCCAGGGCACCTTGATATCTGCACCTCGTTCGGGTGCCACAGCCACGTCACGAAACCAGGTGTTCTCGGACCAGCGATAGCCAGATTTGATATCGACATGCCAATCGATGGGTGTGTAGCCATCGCTCACCAACGACCAGATGCGACGGGCCTCAGACAGGTTGGCCGAGGAGACCCGGTCGGTGAGCCATGCGCCACCGGCATCGATACCCGGTGCCGGGGCCGACTCGAAGCGGACTCCCTCAAGTCCTCGACAGCGCATCCCATGCACGACCTGAGTCCAGCCCGATCCGAGCACGTCGAACCGGTGCCCAAGATAATGTTCGCATACCGGCTCCAGCCACTCCATACCCGCCACACGTTCCGGAAGCGTAAGGAACCGGCCAAGACGACCGTCCGGCTGATTCGAAGCGAACGTCGGCCGCACGGCATCCGCCTGTCGCCCTCTGCGATCCCGACGGCTCGCGACGAGGTGCTTGGCGGCCTTCGCGAACACCATCCCCGGTGAGAGTTCGCGCATCCGACGCATGATGTATCCCGGTCGAGGGGTCATCGCCACGCCAGTTCGTCCTCTACCGAAAACGCGATCTCCATCGCCTGGACCTGCTGCCAGAGCGGAATCGGCACCTCTCCGCCAGCGATGGCATCCGCGAACTCGATGAGTTCACGCTTGTGCCCCTTGTCCTGCGGCTGCGTGGTGACACCCGGCTCGCGGCTCCCGCGCACCTCAAGTGAGCGGTAGTCATCGAGGACGTGAACCGCCCCGTCGCAGAAGACCTCCATCTGCTCCTTGGGATGCTCCCTGGCTCCAAGCGCGGTGTAGAGCAGCGTGGCAACCGAGCCGTCCGCAAACGTCGCGGTCACCGCGAAGTTGTCGTGCGGTGCGTACTGGCTGGTCGTAGGCGCGATGGCGCGCGCAGTCACACCAGTGAGCCGGGCACCGGTCAAGTAAGTGAACAGGTCGTAGATGTGGCATGCCTCGCCGATGTTTCTACCGCCACCCTGTTCGCGCGAGTGGACCCAGTGGTCCAGCGGGATGAAACCAGCATTCATCCGGTAGGCGATCATCATAGGCGCCGTTCGCTCGCGAACGAGCTCTCGCACACGACAAGCGTGCGGCGAGAAACGTCTATTGAACCCGGTCAGCAACACCGGAGCGCTCTCACGTCCCTCGAAGAAGCCGATCACCTCGTCAAGTTCGCTGCGATCCATGACGAGCGGCTTCTCGACCAGCACGTGCTTGCCGGCCGCCAGCGCGTCGAGTGCCGCCCGCGCATGCAGGTCGTGCCGGGTCGCGATCAGCACGGCATCAACATCTGGATCCTTCAGCACCTCGCCGTAGTCGGTTGTCGAGTAGTCGGCGCCGTAGTGAGTGGCGACATCGGCGGCGTTGCTCCCGGTCCGCGTGACGATCGCGCGAACATGGTAGCGGTCGGAGAGTGCCGCGAGATTGGGAAGGTGCGTCGATTTCGCAAAACCTCCCGCGCCCACCACGGCGATACGTACGACGCCATCCCTCACAGAGGCGACCGAAGGCGCTGAGACTACGCGAACGAGGCGCTCCTCGGTCGGGCGGTCGTAGGAGAGCAGCGCAAGCAGCGGACTTTCCTCGCCGGCCTGCAGGGCAGCGTAGGCAGTGGGTGCATCCTCCACACGATAGACAGCATCGATCAGGGGTTCGACAACGATTCGGCAGTCAAGCACGAGACGCAGGTATTCCGCCATATTGCGGTTCTCAGTCCAACGCACGTAACCGATCGGGTAGTCGAGTCCCTCGTCTTCGTAGCGAGGGTCATAACGTCCCGGTCCGTACGATGTGGAGATGAGGAAGTCGAGTTCCTTCTCGTAGAGGTCGGCGCGCTTCAGGCCGAGACCGACGTCACCCACGAGCACGACCCGACCCTTCCAGCGACAGAGCGAGAAGGCGGTCGACACGATCTCGTCTCCGGGAGCCGCTGCCGTGATGATGACGCCGTCTGCGCCGTGTCCGTCGGTCTGCCGTAAGACGGCACCGAGCGTATCCGGATCCGCAGGATCGAGCACCCCGTCCATACCGAGTTCACGCGCGCGATCAACCCGCCGCGCGTCCAAGTCGCTGCCGAACACGCGGCAGCCATCGGCCTTGAGTAACTGCACAGTCAGCTGGCCGAGGATGCCCAGACCTATGACGACGAACGTCTCGCCGAGGCTGGGTGCCGCACGCCGCACCCCCTGCATCGCGATCGCGCCGAGTGTGACCGTCGCAGCATCACGGAAACTCACACCATCCGGCACCGGCACCACGAGGTTGCGAGGAACGGCAACGACCTCGGCATGGTTTGCCAACCCCGCGCCGGCACACGCGACCCGCTGGCCGACCGCGAGATCGTTCACGCCCTCTCCGAGCTCGAGCACTACGCCGGCGGCAGAGTATCCGGTCTGAGCTGCGGAGCTCAACTTACCGCCTACCACGTCGCGCGTCTTGGAGAGGCCTTCTGTACGCACCATCTCGACCACACGCTTCACGTTCTCGGGCTGGGAGAGCGCCCGCTTCCACAGCGGGGTGCCGCTGGAGCGTACTCCACTCAGCTCGGTGCCAACGGACACCGCCGAGTGGTCAACAGCAACGAGCACGGTACCCGGCTCGGCGAGCGGTGCGGGAACCTCTTCGACCACGACCGAACCGGACCTGACGAGAACCTGCTTCATGGGTGAAAGCTCCCTGGGTCGAGCTGCGAGACCTGCATGCAGACTCTACGTGATTTCCGAGGTCGGCGCACCTGTGAGGCTAGAGTAGAGATCCAGGAGAGCCTGTGACTGCGTTGCCCAGCTGAAACGAGTTTCCGACAGATGTCGGCCACGCTCGGCCATGAGCTGACGCTCCTCTGGATGCTTGATAAGCCAGTTGATCCCATCGGCCATCGACTCGGGGTCTCGTGCTGCCACCTTGACTCCGATCTGCTCGGCATCGACGAGCGCGGCCATATCCGGTAGATCGGAGACGGCCGCCGACACCCCGGCCATCATGTAGAGGAAGAGCCTGTTGGGTAGCGAGTGACGGTGACTCAGTTCGAGGCCGTCCAGAAAAACGGTACCCACCGTCACCCCACATGTATACGAGTAGAGCTCGTCGGTGGGGACCCAGCCCATGAAATGTGTGCGCGCCGACAGACCGAGCTCCGCGGCGCGCCGCTTCATTCCCTCGAGACCATCCCCCGTGCCCTGGACGACAAGGGCGGCATCGGGCACCCGTGCCATCGCCTCGATCAACTCCGTCAGAGAGCGCCCCACCTCCATCAACAGGCCTTGATACAGAACGATCGGCGTCTCCTGCGGGATCCCGAGTTCGTCACGCAAACGGGAACCCGTGCACGGTGGCAGGAGTTCTTCGGGGACATTGAGGACCACAAGCGGGTCGACCCCATGACGCTCGTGCAAGATGCGGGCGATGCCCGGCGATACGGTGACCACAGCATCGGCCCGAGGCACGTACTTCGCCTCGATCGAGCGCCAGTACTTCTGGACCGGATAGGACCGCTGGAACTTGCGCTGCATCAGCGAGTCCGGGTAGAGCTCGTGGTCATCGAAGACCACCCGTGCGTCACAGCCGGAGGCCGCACGAAACCCCATACGCAGAGTAGGAAGATCGTGACAGTGCACGACACTGGGCCGATGAGCAGCGACCGCGGTCACGATGTCGCGCTCTCTGCGCCTGAAATGGTTGATCTTGCTGAGTGGCCGTGTCCACGGGGCGGTAGCGCGCGATGCTACTCTGCGGATGGCGTAGCCGTTTCGCGTCTCCGCATCAGGGAAGTCAGGACCCTGAAGGCAGAAGACCGTCACATCGTAGCCTGCATCGGCGAGAGCTCGTGCTTCGCGGTCCACACGACGGTCCCAGGCCATATCGTGCAAGACGATCATCGCGACGCGGGTCATGAAGACTGGCCTCCCATGGACTTTCGATCGGCCAGGACGCTATCGACGACTTCTGCGAACCGCCTACCCTGCTCGCGTGCCGAGTACTGCGGGCACGCACGAACCGAGTTCGCCTTCATCTCTGCGACGGCGTCGATATCTTGCACCAGTTTTCTGATGGTGTCAGCGATCGCCCCAGGACCGGTCGGCTCGAAGAGCACTCCGCATCCTTCCTTCTCGACTATCTCACGAATGCCCGGCAGGTCTGACGCGAGCACCGCAAGACCCGCCCCCATATAGTCGAGCAACTTGATGGGCGCAGAAACGCTCAGGTTCAGCGTGTCCCCTCGGTAGTTGATGACGCCGACATCGTAATTCGAGGCGCACTTGACCACATCGCGTGCGTCACAGCGTGGCACGAATTCGATGCGCTCTTCTGCGTTGAGGTCTAACACCAGCAGGCGCAAACGCTCTTCCTCGGCGCCAAAGCCTTGGAGCGAGAGTGTCACATCTACATCGCCCAAGCCTGCGACGGCACGAATGAGCTCGTCAATGCGCCGGTTTGGAACGAAGTTTCCCTGGAAGAATAGCCTCAACGGACTGTGTATGGGCTGGGGTTCCTTCACACACTCGAACGCTCCGCTGTAGATCGCCACCACAGCAGGCGCCTTAGGATACCGCGCCGTGAGAATGGCAGCGAACTGCGGGCTGACCGTCGTCACCGCATCGGCACGCTGGATGGCGAACCGCTCCAGTCGGCGAAGCATCCAATCATACACAGCTGGATGCTCGCGGCCCGAATCGAACACGAGGTCCCGCGCATCGAGCATAAGCGGGGTCTTAGCTCTGCGGGACACCCAGTAGCCAGCCGCCCATGCGGTTAGATCAGAGGCCACAACTACATCCGGATGTGTGGCGATCGCTGCCTTCGCAAGCAGGTAGTTCTCCCGAAGCCGGCGGAGAGCCATGCGAACGCCGGCGAGGAACGACGGACTCGGTTCGGGTTGGCCCCCCGACGAACCCTCAGTCGCCATGCGCTCCGTGTGAAGGTTCTTGGTGGTCCGAACGCGAACGATGCGCCCGAAGTCGTGTTCTTCTCTATGCAGGTCAGATGAACGAGCGACGATTCCCACAAGCGTCACGTCGAATCCAGCCGCATGCAGCGCGTCAGCCTGCTTGAAGACACGTGAACTGTAGGTCATGTTGTGGAGCGCGATGATGGCGGCCTTGCGAACCACGCGCGAACTCATGCTACAACTCCTTCGTCTTCTCGTATGCACTGACCAGAACGCGCACCTGCTCGTTCCACGAATACTTCACGCACGCCTCAGCGGACCGTGCCTTCATGCGTGCGACCGCCTCACGATCATCGCAAAGCTCAGAGATGCTTCGCGTGAGCAAGCCCTCTACTTCGGGATCGAAGAGCAACCCACACTCTTCCTGCTCAAGGACGCTCCTCAGGAACGGAAGATCACTCGCTAGCACGGCGAGTCCGGCCCCCATGTAGTCAAACAGCTTGTTTGGAGACGAGTACTTGTTGTTCAAGCTATTCGCCCGATGAACGATCACACCAACATCGTGCTTGGCCGCCGTCTCCACCAAGTCCTCTGGTGCAGCCGCAGGCAGGAAACGCACGATGTCCCCCAGTCCTGACTGATCGACCCTCCTGCGCAGATCCGCTTCCAGCGGCCCCCAGCCCTGCAGCGTCAGTTCACAGCGGCCGCGAAACTCCCCCATAACGGAGATAAGCGTCTCCAAACCGCGGTTGCCAAGGAATCCTCCCTGATAGAGTAGACGCATCGGACTATTGTCCTGAGCAGGAACACCGCGGCAACTTAGCGGTCCGTTGTAGACGACCGCTGGTGTAGCCGGAAGCGAATACCGCCGTTTCAGTTCGTCCGCGATGATCGGATTGACGGTGATCACTGCGTCGGCTCGTCCGATGAGCCTTCGCTCGCGGCGACGCAGAATCGCTCTCTGCCACCATCGATGTCCTGCTGTCTCAGTGAACAACTCATGCGAGTCGTACACGAGCCGACACCTGGTCTCGCGGGCGACTCGAGCGCCGATGTGCAGCGTGTTCAAGTCGTTGCAGTGAACGATGTCTGGCCTCGTATGCCTGGCGGAATGCGCCAATCTGCGATCAACTGCGCGTTCGCCGAACAGATTCTGTGCGACCCGCACCGGCCAGACAGGATGCGTACTGGACTTCAATCCAGGAACGAGCTGCAGCTCGAACTCAACGAAATCCACTGCGCTCTCGGGCTCACCAACGCCCAGCACTGTGACCTCAGCCCCAGCCGCAGCAGCAGACCGCGCTTCCTTCTGAACGCGCGCATCGCGGCGCACGTCGTTCATGACGAGCATTGTGATTCGCGTGCCGTCTAAGCTCACTCGCCAACTCCCTTGTTCCTCATCAGCTGTTCGTAGAGACCGAGGACCCTGTCCATCTCGCGCGATCGTTCATGTTCGGCACAGACGTAGGCGCGCGCCTTCGTGCCCATGTGTTCGGCTTGCTCCAGGGCCGCAAGTAGCAGTCGAGCCAACTCGCTCTCGTCTGAGCCGCTCCACAATAGACCGGTCTCGTCAGGTGTGATCCACTCGCGCATGACTGGCAGATCGCGCGCCACAACGGGCAACTCGCTCGACATCGCTTCCAGAACCGACAGCGGGCCACCGTCACTCAGCGGTATCGAACAGAATACATCGGCGCCAGAATAGACATCCGCCGTCGCTGGCCACTCCCTTCCGTACACGCCGCCGAGGAATCTTACACCCTCCGCCACTCCAAGATCGTGCGCCAGGCGTTCGAGTCGCTCCCGTTCCGGGCCTTCGCCTGCGACCACCAGCGCCAGGGATGGCTCGATCGCCAACGCCAACGAGAACGCGCGGACTATCGAATCAACGCAGTAGAGCGATGTGAGCAGTCGCGTGCTGAGAAGAATGCGACGATCTGCAAGGCCCCAGGCAGTCCGAAGCCGATTGCGAGAGCCGACGTCCCTGCAGAAACGCTGGGTGTCAACGCCCCAGCCAACGGTCAAACACCGCTCCCTGCAGGCTCCGGCATCGACTGCAGCGGAAGTCAGATGCGCGGAACCCGCCGTGATGGCATCGGCATTGGCGAGCGCCATTCGAATGGCAGCCCTATGCGCGAGCGAGCGCTCTCTGATGCGCAGCACGTCCGAGCCCCAACACGTGATGACTCGTGGACGGAATCCACTGAGGCGTGCCCATGACGCATGGCGGTTCGCCTGGTGATTGTGAAGGATATCGATGCGCGACTCGGTGCAAGCGCGTGATAGTCCCCGCGCTATCTCGATGCGTCCCAAGCCGATACCGCGCACCCGGGGTGGCTCGATGACAAGTGGGGCCCATTCGATGCCCCAGGAAGGCTTCTCCTGGGAGATGGCAACAGCATGAACACCGCGCGCGCGCATCTCCTCGATCCAGACGCGGGTGTTCGGGGATTCCATGTTTCCCATGTAGCCTATACGCACTCAGTCTCTCCTCACGAG
>CAYGKH010000063.1:0-1398 GCA_964350345.1 uncultured Coriobacteriaceae bacterium | reverse complement strand
GAGCGTCGTGAGCATGCCCCCTCCGAAGACTTGCACCATTCTAGACGTTTGATGGCCGCAGAACGTTGTCCCGCGTGCACCGACACCCGCCGTGGAGATACACGACCCCGCGCGATAGTGCCAGGAGGCGTGTCACGCTGCTAGACTGTTCGATGTTTGCACTCCGGCACAGCAGCTCCAGAATCGTGCGAAGGGATACTTGTTGAGCACTGTCATGTTTAGCCCAAGATGGACCCGGCGCCTCGTCATGGCGGCCGTCGTGATGGCCATCCTGGCCGCCCTCATAGCATTGGTGCCTGGAAGCACCACATGGTGGGTCCCGGCGGTGCTGATCCTTGGTCTCGGTTTCTTGGGATATCGATACCGCGCCTACCCGCAAAGTGCGCTGAATCAGGTCCGATCGCTCAGATCCTACTCGCAGCCTCGATCCATGAGCCTCGAGCAGACTCCGTCACGACTTGGTTTGCACTACACGATCGGGGTCGGCGAGGACTCCAGCGAGCCAAGCGATAACGAGCTTCGGCAACTGGAATCGCCGTGGAAACCTCCCGCCCCACGCGGTGCGACTGACCACCCTGTCGCTATCGCCCAGGACGGCCTGCGGCGCTACGCGCGCTTCTTGTACACGGGTGATGAGAGGTTCCTCGACCAGGCGCTCGCAGCAGGAAGGCTACTGGTGGAGCTACAACACCAAGACGGGGCCTGGAGGTACTCCTTCCCGTGGAAGGAGTTGCCTGCCGGCTGGGTATCGGCCATGGCTCAAGGCGAAGGCATCTCGCTGCTTCTCAGGCTGCATCAAGAGACCGCGGAGGGGGATCTCCTCGAAAGCGCGAGGCGCGCCTACCGATTCATGATGAAGCCGGTGGCCGACGGTGGAACCCTCGGTGACTTCCCGGATGGATCGCCCGTGTTGGAGGAATACCCCCTTATGGCGAGCTCTCCACATACCCTGAACGGAAGCATCTTCGCCCTTTGGGGCGTTCGCGACTTCGCTCTGGTCACAGATGACGCCGAGGCTGCACGCTCGTTCGACCAACTCGCTCAATCACTGGCCGACCATCTCGATGACTACGATACGGGCCAGTGGACGTACTATTCGCTTGCAGCCCAGAGCCCGATTCGTGCCACACCGAGATACCACTCGATACATGTCGTGCAGGCGCGAGTGATGGCTGAGCTCACGGGCGACCAGCGTTGGGACGACGCATCCAGACGGTGGGCCGACTATCACGAGGCCGCAGCGAGCATGAGCCTGCTCGAATGGGCGATACGTGACATACGGGAGAGACTGCGTGCCTAGAGCAGGCTGCCTCATGTAAGAGAACGAGGCAGCCTGCGGAGTACTAGCGCGACTTTCCGAGTTACGCGGGCAGTGACGACATAACCGCAGCTCAAGCG
>CAYGKH010000062.1:0-9675 GCA_964350345.1 uncultured Coriobacteriaceae bacterium | reverse complement strand
CCGAGGACCTCCTCGGCCCCGATGACTTCGCCTACCTCGGCGCGTTCCGTCTGCCCGACGACAGCGAGCGCCCACGCGCCTTCGCGTACGGCGGCGAGGCGATGACCTTCAACCCCGCGGGCGACCCGGACGGGCCGGACGACGGGTTCCCCGGCTCGCTCTTCGTCGTGGGCCACAACCGGATCCCCTACGGCGAAGTGCCCGACGGCAACCAGGTGGCCGAGATCACCATTCTGACGCCCGGCTGGTCGTGCACGCGTGGAACGTGCGGGGTGTGGGTCGAGGCAACGAATAGTTGCGTAAGACAACAAATGTAGCCACAAGACAACGCATGTGCTACAATCGCTATCGTACCAGCAGCGGCCAATGAAGAGCGAGGGATGTCGCCGTGCAGGTTGATAGCGGGATCCTCGACCATATCCTCGGCAGCGAAGCACGGGTTCGCGTCGTGCGCTTCCTGGTCGCGGACTCTCTTCGGCCATCGAGTATCTCTGAGATCGTCGACGGCACCGGTCTTAGCAAACAGGGTGTTGCCAAAGCACTGCGACAGCTTGTGGACCAGGGTGTTGTCATCCGGTCAGGTAGCGGACGATCGAACCTGTATGTCTTTCGCGACGACAGTCCATTGAAGGCGCCACTTCGCACGTTGTTCGACGTGGAAACGGCAGTCCGTCATGAGCTGGTTGACGACTTGAAGAACGCGTTGGCCCGGATACCTCACCTGCGGGCGGCTTGGGTTGGGAACTGGCCTGAGACGGTGGGTGAGCCCATCGAGATCGAGGCGCTGGTGGACGACGCACGGCTTGCTGAGGCTCGCGTTGAGTGTCGCGCTGCGATACTGCCCGTCGAGATGCGCCACGACCGGGTGATCGAGGTCACGCTCTACACGCCGGCCGAACGTCCCGACGTTACGTGGTCTGAGGTCACGATCCTCGCAGGCTCCCCCGATGCGGCGTCGAGCCGGACGCTGCCCGGTGGTCTTACCCGTGACGAGCGGGCACGCCGTACCATGCGGTCGGTCGCCGCCTTGTTGATCCGGGATCCCTCGTTGCGTGTACGGGCTCGGCGCCACCTCGATCGCTTGCTCACCCAGGACCAGGGCGCGGCCGTGCACGACCTGATCGAATGGCGTCAGATACTTGATGCATACTCGGATCAGCGGCTCGTGGACTTCCTGGAGACCGCTGGACCGAGGGCGATGCGCCTATACCAGAGCATGCCGTTCCTCGCGGTACTCTCGGCTCGGGACATCGATGAGCTCTACGTCGCTATGGAGGAGCCGGAGTGAGGATCGACCAACTCGAGCACGCAATTCGAGCAGCATGTGACGTTGCCGACGATACCGGCCCTTTCACGCCCGCGCGGGATGGTGCTTTTGCGCTGTGTCGCAGGGGTACCGTGGAATCGTGCCCGGACTCCGAGATTTGCTCGCCAGTGGCGAGCAAATCTCGAGCGGGAGCAACATCGTCGAACCCCTCGGCATCTCACCCCTTGACGGTGCCACTGGCGAGCGATAGATTGGAGTAGTCGAACGACTAAGGAACGCAGTCAAATGACTTCATCAATCGAGAAGACCATCACGGCGACCGAGCTCTCCAGCCAGTTGAGCTCCGTCCTCGACCGCGTGGATACAGGCGAGGAATTCGTGGTGACCCGTCACGGACGACCGGTGGCCGTACTGTCACCGCCAGGACTGCGGGATGCTGCCGGCGCCGGTGAATCAGCCGTCCGGGAGTCCCGAGCCGCGTATGCCGCCCGTGGGGCAACACCCGCACTTTCGGGTGATTCCTCGGCAGGGCTGATGCGCCTCATCGGTTCCGGCGCGACCCGTTCGGTGCTGGCGCTGTTCGTCCGCGAACCTGACGCGCAGCTCTACCAGCGGGCGATCGCACGCAGGGCGGGCGTCGGACTCCGTTCCGCGCAGATCGCGCTCGATCGGTTGGAGGGTCTGGGTATCGTCGAGTCCCGGCGGGACGGGAACCGCCGATACTACCGCGCGGTGCGTACTGGGCGCTTCGAGGATCTCCGTGCCCTGCTGTCTCGCGATATCGGCGTCGCCGAGGTCATCCGACGCCACCTTGTGGGAACCGGGGTGCAGGTCTCGTGGGCGTTCATCTTCGGTTCGGTGGCCGAGGGCACGGATACGCTCGGCAGCGACATCGATCTCGCGGTTGTTGGCGACACATCGGCAGATGAGCTTGCGGCTCCGATCGCCGACGCCCAGCGCGAGCTCGGCCGTGAGATCGACGTGGTGAGCTTCCTTCCGGATGAGTTCGCGGCGAAGCGGTCTTCGCGGAGTCACTTCGTGATCGCGTTGCTCGAAGGTGCAAGGATCGACGTGATCGGCGGTCCGGATGACGCCTGATTCGCTGGAGCTGCTTCCCACGTCTCCTGGAGAGATCTCCGACCTCATGGGGCGTTATCGTGTCGCACTGAGTGATGCGCGTGTCGTCGAACAGAGTGTCGAGGGGCGATACGTTGACGCCTACACAGCGGGATTCTTGCTCGCCAAGATTGTGGTGAGGGCGTCAGGTTATCGGGTGAAGGGTGGGGAGAACCACCGGGATACGCTGAGTGCGGTTCCGTGGGTGATGGGCACGAACTCGCAAGGCGCAGCCGACGTGCTCGACGCGGCCCGGAAGCGGCGCAATGCGGCGATGTACGATGCCGCAGGTCTCGTTCACGAGCAGGACGTGGTCGTGCTCTTGCGTCGAGTCGGCGAGTTCGAGACGCTCGTGTTCGACTGGCTGCATTCCGCACACCCTGAGCTGATGTGCGACTGATGGGCTGGGCTACGGCGAAGCGCTGCGGCTCCCGCCCTGCTGCCCATACCTCTCGGGTTACGCCTATCGGTGTCCAGCGAGCATGCGGCAGCGTTCGGCCACCTGGTGCACCGCGGCTTCGATCCCGGCAGTGCCGTGCGTCATCCATCCGTCCATGCGCGGCACGTCGAGTTCGAGCCCCTCAGAGGAGAACGCCTCGCTCTGCGTATCGAGCGCATCTGCGAGCCGGACCCACTGCGCTCGTTCACTGATATCGGCGGATGGCGCCTCCAGGATCGCGACGAACGCTGGCCACACCCGGTGCCACGCCACGGACTCAGGTGCGCTGGGTAGCGCGTATTGAAGAAGGCCGACCATGCGGTACTCGAGACGTCTGCCGCGCACGCGCTTCTCAATCTGACCGGCATCGAACAGTGAGCTCAAGTAGTCTGCGACCACCGACTGGTTGTACGCTGCGTATTCGGCGATCAGTCGGCCATGCGCCCACTCATGTGTCAGCAGGTACGCCAGCACTTCGGCGCGTGCTCCGGTTCCCACAAGGCCCCTGAGCGCGAAGCGCAGACACGTCGGCGATGATCCGTTCGGTGGGGTCGACATGCTCTTGGGGCGGGCAATGGATCGCTGAAACCCGAGATCAGCGAACGTATCGTCGAGCGAAGTCCAGTGCGCGGGCCCGGTGCCGTCGACGAGGGCGTGGCGCCCGATGACCCCCGCGCGAGATGCACTCAAACCTCGGCAATATGTACGTCGCCGACCCGCGCTTCACCGCCACCTACGAGAAGATCCGCCCGGGCATGGCTCAGTGGATGCGCGACGCCACCGCCGCGAATGCAGCCCGACCGATGCGGTAGAGCACATGCTCCCGGAGGGAATGACCTTCTGGGAGCATCGGGTGCATGAAGTCGTCGGCAGGACCGTACCTGAGTTGTGGAGAGTCTTGATGTTGCGACACATGGCGAGTTCCTCGGCGAACCCGGTCATCCCGCTCGGCGTGGGGCAGAGTCCGATGTGGCTGTCGAAGCGAGAGTGCCGGCGAGGAGAGCGGGTTGTGGGTCGGGTAGTCCTCCGATCTCCTGCCGAGGATACCGCACCCCGGTCCGCTCCGGGTGGAGACCGCCCCGTAAATGGGAATCTAGGTTCGAGGACCCGCATCCGAGAAGGGAAAGACGCCCATGGCCGAGGACACCGTGAAGCCCAAGCGCCCGCGCACATCCGGCAAGAAGAAGGTCGACGGGTTGACCGAGGTGCTCGACACCATCGCGGCGATGCCCGAGGAAGACCGCGAGATCGCGATGCGTTTCCACTCGATCGTCGAGAAGGCGGCGCCGTCTCTCAAGCCGCGGCTCTGGTACGGGATGCCCGCCTACGCCAAGGACGGCAAGGTTCTCTGCTTCTTCCAGAGTGCGTCGAAGTTCGGCGCCCGGTACTCGACGTTCGGGTTCGAGGAGATAGCCGCGCTCGACGACGGCTCCATGTGGCCAACATCGTACGCGTTGACCGAGCTGGGCGACGCGGAAGAGGCGCACATCGAGGCGCTCATCAGGAAAGCGATGGGGTAGGACTCGGCCGACGCCGGGGCGCACGCCGCTCACCCCCGCGTCCGGATCCTCGGCGGATCAGGGCGTGCGCCCGCGGGCGGATGATGGTACCTTCTTCTGACCTCGGCAGGGCGCGTGCGCCGAGCGGTCGGACCCCCCGGACCTCCCTGATCCGACAGGCGGCAGCCGTGCAAGTCGTGAAGAGAGTCTTCCTGGTACTCACAGGCCTCATCAGTCTGGGCGTCGGCGTGACCGGCTTCTTCTTCCCGATCCTGCCCGCCACCCCGTTCCTCATCGTCGCCGCTTTCTGTTTCGCACGCTCTTCTGAACGGCTGCACACATGGCTGATGACCCATGAGTTCCTCGGCCCGTATATCAGCGGGTTCCTCTATGGCACGCCGTTGCCGCGGCGGGTCAAGCGTATCGCGATCGTTTTGCTCTGGGTCGGGGTGCTGATCCCGTCCGCGGCGGTCTGGTACCAGTTCGAGCAGGCGCGCTTCATCGCTGCGGCGGTCAGCGTGTTCCTGGCCGTCGGGGTCGGGTTCACGATCTACCTCGCGCGGCTTCCCGTGTGCGAGGACCTCGGTCGCCCCTACGAGGCTCCGCAGATCTGACGCCCGGTGACGTGGGGGCACCTTGCTGCGGGCCTCCACTACGGCAGGTACTGCTCCTCGAGCGCCGTGACCGTACCGCCCTCGAGCTCGATCCAGTACGGGACCTCGCGTGCCGCCGGGACGGACCGGTACATATCGATCCACTCCGCGAGGGCAATGCTGTACCCCTCCGGCCTGACCCCGGGTGGTTCGGTGACCGCCTCGACGGTGATACCGGTCTCGACGGGGAAGTTCCTCAGCCGCGGGTTAACATTGCTGATGTAGAAGTCGCCCTCCGGGGGGTCGTCGCCGGCCGCAGCCGCAGCCGCCACCGCCTGGTCTCCCGTGAGCATCTCGGCGAAGTCGATGGTGATGACCGGCGCGGGGCCGGTGGTGTCGATCTCGCGGATGAAGCCGAAGTAGCGGCCGTCGGGCGTCTCCCCGGCGGCGCCGTCTCCCGGCTCCTCGGTGTCGGTTCCCGTGCCATCGGAGGTGCCGTCGTCGTTCGCTGGATCATCACCGGGATCGCCCGCAAGCGAGTCGATCAGTGCGGAGACCTCCTCCTCGAGTTCCTCGACCCGCTCGAGGGCCGCGTCACGTTCCTCTTCGAGTTCCGCGGTCCGTGCCCCGCATGCGGCCCAGACCAGCAGGCCGGCGGCGAGTGCGGCGAGCAACGGCAGCACGATCAGCAGAGCGGTGCGATTGCGTGTGTTCTCTTCAGACCCCATGACAACCCCCTCGATCCGCCGGCACGACGACCGGCTCCCCATAGAGAGCGTATTCCCCGAGTTGGCGGTGCGTAGACCGGTAGGACCTCCTCGGCAAGAGTGCTGCGCGGTGTCGGCGAAAGGGGTATCTTTGCATCAGGAGCGCGTGTCGCTGCATACCGGATGTCGGGAGGAGCCGCCGCATGATCAAGGTCGCCGTGTGGGGTACCGGGATGATGGGGCAGGGCCTGCTCCGCTTCATCCTCGACAGGCCGAACGATTGCGAACTCGTGGGCGCGATCGACACGAATCCGGACAAGGACGGCAGGACCGTTGGCGAGCTGCTTGGCTGCGAGTGCGACGTGCGCGTGACCACTGACGCCGAGGCGGTCCTCGCCAGCAAGCCCGATGTCGTCTGCATCTGCACGCAAAGCAACCTTGACGAGATCACCGCCCAGGTCGAGCCGAGCGTGCGCGCCGGCGCTAACGTGCTCTGCATCGCCGAGACGCTCGCGTACCCGTGGGCGAGCGACCCACAGTGGGCCGACCGCTTCGACGCGCTCGCCCAGGAGCACGACGTGACGATTCTCGGCACCGGCATCAATCCGGGCTTCATCCTCGACGCGCTCATCGTGATGTGGACCTCGGTCTGCCTGCGGGTCGACCGCATCGAGGCCCAGCGCGTCAACGACCTCTCGCCGTTCGGCCCGACCGTCATGGCGAGCCAGGGTGTCGGCACCACCGTCGAGGAGTTCGAGCGCGGCGTGGCCGAGGGAACCATCGTGGGCCACATCGGCTTTCCTGAGTCGATCCACCTGATCGCCAGGGCGCTCGGCTGGGAGATCGCCCGCATCGAGGAGACCCGCGAGCCTATCGTGAGCTCCGTCGCGCGAGAGACCCCACACGTGAAGGTTGCGCCCGGGGACGTGGCGGGCTGCCGTCACATCGGCCGTGGCTACGACGCCAACGGCGAGCTCAAGATCGAGTTCGTCCATCCGCAGCAGATCCACCCGCATCTTGAGGGCGTAGATACCGGCGACTACATCCGCGTGGTCGGCGATCCCGAGATCAGCATGGTGAACGCGCCCGAGGTACCGGGCGGCAAGGGTACGTATGCCAGTACGGGCAACTACATCCCGCTCATCGGTGATGCCCCCCCGGGGCTGCTCACAGTAGTCGACTTCCCTCTGCCGAGGTTCTGGACGCCTACTTCGTAGTCCCGGGCCCGTTGCATTCGCGTCGCACGAAGGAGGCATCGGTATGGCCGAGGAACGCTGCACGGCAGGTCAGTGGGTCGAGGTCGAGCGCGCCTTGCTCGAGCCCGCCGACCGCGCGGAGAACCTGCCCGACGACACTGCGGCACAGCCGCTTCGCGTGTGGGTGAAGGGCTTCGCGGTCGCGCCGGCTGAGGCCGGTGAGGAGTGCGAAGTCGAGACGATGACGGGGCGCACGGTGCGCGGAACGCTCTCCGACTGCGCTCCCGGCTACACGCACAGCTTCGGGACGCCTCCGCCCGAGATCGTCGCAGTCGGCCGTGACCTGCGGGCACGGCTCGCTGCGTACCGCGCTGACGGTACAGGCGCACCCGCCGCTCCCCGGGCGGGTGAGTGACGTGGCCGGACGTACCGAGAAGATCATGGCCCGCCGGGGCGAGATCATGCAGCGCGCGCTCGGCATGGACTACGCTGAGTTCGAGCGTTCGCCGATCGCCTTCGACTACGAGGCGCTCATGGGCGCGCATGGTTATTCACTCGAAGATATCATCGCGATCCAGCGAGCCGCAGGCGTGGGCAGCACGCCGTTGCTCGAGCTTCGCAACCTGACCGATCTCGTGCGCTCCTACGCGCCTGCAAGGCAGGGCGCGCGGCTGTTCGTCAAGGACGAGGCGGCCAACATGGCGGGCTCGTTCAAGGACCGCCGGGCTTCGATGAGCACCCACGTCGCCGGCGAGAAGGGCTACGCGGGAGTGGTCGCGGCGACGTCGGGCAACTACGGCGCTGCAGTCGCCAGCCAGGCCGCCCGGGCATCGCTTTCGTGCATCATCGTGCAGGAGGCGTTCGACTCGGGCCACCTCGGCCAGCCTGAGATCGTCGAAAAGGCACGGCTGTGCGAGGCGTTCGGTGCCGAGGTCGTCCAGCTCACGGTGGGTCCGGAGCTCTTTGCACACATGCTGGAGCTGCTCGACGAGACCGGCTACTTCGCCGCGTCGCTGTACTCGAGCTTCGGGGTCTCCGGGATCGAGACGCTCGGGTACGAGATCGCAGGTGAGATGCGGGCGCTCACCGGCGCGCCGCCCACGCATGTGGTGATCACGCACGCCGGCGGCGGCAACACGACCGGCACCGCGCGGGGACTGAAGCGGGCCGGTGCCACCGACACCGAGATAGTGAGTGCGAGTGTGGACCTTTCCGGGCTGCACATGGCGAGCGACGGCGACTTCAACCGCAAGTCGTTCACGACCGGTCACACCGGGTTCGGCGTGCCGTTCGCGACCTGGCCGGACCGCGCCGACGTGCCCCGCAACGCCGCGCGGGCGCTTCGCTACATGGACCGCTACCTCACCGTGTCGCAGGGCGAGGTCTTCTACGTCACCGAGGCGCTCGCCAAGCTCGAAGGACTCGAGCGTGGGCCGAGCGGCAACACCGCACTCGCCGCCGCGATGTCACTCGCACGCGACCTGCCGGGCGATGCGACAGTGGTGGTGCAGGAGACCGAGTACACCGGCGCGGGCAAGCACCACTGGGCGCAGCTGAACTTCGCCCGCGAGAGAGGCGTCGAGGTGCGCGCGGGCGACCCGGCCGACAACGTGCCAGGCCGCTTGATCGTGATCCCGGAAGCGCCCGAGCAGATCGTCGCCCGTGACTTCGACCTCGCGCGCATGCGCCGCAGCTACGTGCGAAATGCGCTCGCCCACGCGCCAGACGGGTACACGCCTACAGCCGAGGACCTCACGTTCCTCGCCGAGGACACCAACTCGACGCCTGCGGCGGTCGAAGAGATCGTCGCCGGGCTCGCGGCGGGGGAGTGAGGCTATGGTGTTGCCGAACCTCGCAGCGCTAGATGAGCCTGATCTCCACGTCGGTGGCGATGTCTGCGAATGCCTTGCGGTCGGCCGAGATGAGCGGACAGCCGAGCTCCTCGGCGAGTGCGAGGAAAAGGGCATCATAGACGCTCAGGGCGTGCCTGTAGGACAGATCGATCGCCGCCATGAGGCGAGACGACGTCGAATCGATGAGGCCGATCTCGAGGTCGTTGAGGGCACCGACGAGCGTGAGGGTGTCTTCCTCGGTGACGTACTTGGAGTATCTCAGCGAGTTGGCGAGTTCGACGTGAATGATGGCGGGGGCCACGAGGGTGAACTCGCTGCTGCGATGAGACCACAGGACAGCAAACGCTTGCTCCAGGCCGTTCTCGCCATCCTGGGAAAGCCACTTGTACGCCACGGAGCTGTCGATGACCGCTGGTGTCATCGTTCTCCCTCACCGCGCCAGCCGCGATCTCGGTCGCGACGTGTCTGGGCGATCATCTCGTCTACGGCACCCGGAGGCAGTTTCGCGCCGATGCGCCTGAAGCTCGCGATTGCGCGGTCGATCTTCTGCCGCCTCAGCTCCTCGGCGGACAGGTTCTTGACGTCGGTGATATATCGGGCGCTCGCCTCGGCGATGAAACCACTGCGAGACGTGCCAAGCTCGGAAGCTACTTCGTCGATCTCGGCCACGAGATGCTCCGGCAGAGACACGTTCACCTTGTACGTCGCCATGGCGACCACCCCACTTAGATACATCAAACGGATACACCACGAGTGTATCCGGGGGCTCTGACACCGTCAATCGTTCGCATAGGAGGCCACGCACATGGTCCGTCCCGACACCTACAAGGAGGTCCGCAAGCACCTCGCCGACCTCGATGACGCGGGGCTCGACGCCCGCTTCTGGGAGCTGTCCCGCGAGGTCGTCGAGCCGCTCGTCGAGCTCGCACGCACGCACACGTCGCCGTCGATCGAGCGCAGCGTGCTCATGCGGATGGGCATCGACTCGCTCACCTGTATGGCTGT
>CAYGKH010000061.1:0-9842 GCA_964350345.1 uncultured Coriobacteriaceae bacterium | reverse complement strand
CCATCGCAACACCGCTGAACGCGAAGACAAGGACAGCAGCGAGAGTCACGACAAATGAGATTCTCTTCATACTTCTGACTCCAAAGGTAGGCGGATACAATGCTGATGTCATTTTCATGTTGTCACCTCCCCTCCGACACTAAATTGGTGCTTGAGTTCACGTTCACGAACTTGCACCGTTTCAGAATCTATCAGGTTTCTTAGAGGAATACAAATACTCTGAAGCGTCGGTGACGGGCGTGAAAAACGCGTGACGAAAGACCTGTTAGAAGTGGTCATCCATGTCGACAATGGGAGCAATAATCCTTCTTGATGGCAGACTAAAGGCGTGCGACACCCTCGCCGCTACACTCGGTCGAGCCACTCCTCGTAAGCCGGATCTTCGCCCTTGACCACGCGGAAGAAGCTCTCCTGCAGGTCGAGCGTGATCGGGCCGGGCTCGCCGATCTCGATCCCGTCGACCGAGTGGACCGGCACGACCTCGGCGGCGGAGCCGGTCATGAACATCTCGTCGCAGGTGTAGAGATCGGTCCGCACGAGCGAGGCCTCGCGGACCTCGATGCCCTTGTCGCGCGCGAGCGTCATGATGCTGTCGCGAGTGATGCCCTCGAGGATGCCGTCGGAGACGGGCGGGGTCACTATCATGCCCTTCTTGACGATGAAGAGATTCTCGCCGGTGCCCTCGCAGACCTTGCCCTCTTCGTTTAAGAGGATCGCCTCGGCATACCCGTGACGGTTCGCCTCGACACGGGCGAGCGACGAGTTGATGTACTGGCCGGTCGCTTTGATCGCCGGCGGCGTGGCGTTGATGCCGCGCTGGCGCCAACTCGATACTCCAACTGCCACGCCGTGCTTGATCGCGTCCTCGCCGAGGTAGGTGTCCCACGGCCACGCAGCGATCACTACGTTAACGGGGGCGGGCAGCGGATCGAGTCCCATCACGCCGTACCCGCGGAACGCAAGCGGGCGGATGTAGCAGGAGGAGAGCCTGTTGACGCGGATGGTCGCGAGAACCGCCTCGACCGTCTCGTCCACCGAATAGCCGAGGTCCATCAGCAACATGCGAGCGCTACGCTCGAACCGTTCCATGTGTTCGCGAAGGCGAAAGACTACCGGCCCGTCGGCACTCTCGTAGCAGCGGATACCCTCGAAGACTCCGGAGCCGTAGTGGAGCGCGTGCGTGAGTACGTGGACCTGGGCGGCATCCCAGTCAACGAGCGTGCCGTCCATCCAGATCTTGTCCACCTTGGGAAGTGACATCTCCCGCACCCCTTCTCAGCCGAACCCCTGCATGCCATGTGTGGCGTATCAGTGTACGCCAGGAGAGCGCGGTCGGAAACCTCGGCAAAGCGTTCGCTATACTGGCGGAACGATACGACCGCTCGACCATACGCCTGGAGGCCTCACGATGCGCTTCGCTCTCCCACGCACGCCATCCCGCGCCATCACCGCGACACTGCTCGCACTCACGATGCTCGTCGCATCACTCGGCCTGCCGGTCCTCGCGGCGGCGACCCCCCTCACGGCGCTGAACCTTGCGCTGGTGTACGGGTCCCCTGCTGCCTCAGGCGATCCGATGTTGGTGATCTTCGCCCGGATCCCGGACGCGACACCCCTGCCCGCAGAGATGGTCCTCCCCTTGCCGGAGAACCCGAGCGTGTTCTGGGTCGGCGAGTTTATTGGCGATGAGGGGCGGGAGAACATTCCCGTTGAGGCCGTCCAAGAGGTTCGCGACGGCGTGCCCGTGCTGGTGTTCACCCTCACCCAGTCGCACATCGGCCTGGCCGAGGTGTCATTCCCCGGTTCGCGCACACTCGTCGATGCGCTCGGCGACATTTACGAGGTTGGCTTCGATCTGACGATGCCGGTCGACGTCGCCAACGTCTATGCTGCGATTGCGCTCCCGTCCGACATCGAGGCGCTCGAGTCCTCGGAGGTCGTCGCGGTCTCCGATGAGCCCGACGGAAACCGCTACCACTCGTTCGAGCGTGCCGGCGTTCTCGCAGGCGACCAGGTCGCGCTCACGATGCAGGTGCGCCCGATCGCCGAGCAGGAGATGGTCAACGAGACCGTGCCGTGGATGGTCATAGCGGTAGCCGCCATCATCATCGGCGCCGCCGTACCCCTGCTGGTCACCCGTCGCCAGAGCTCGGCCGCCAACGTCGACTAGACGCGGAGTCGCTCCACCACCAGGTCGCCCATCGCCGCGGTGCTGACCGTCTTCTGCGGCAAAGTACTGGCGTCTGCGATATCGCGCGTGCGCCATCCCTCGTCGAGTACGACCTCGATCGCGCGTGCGAGCCGGTCGGCTGCCGCGTGCATCTCGAAGCTGTAGCGCAGCATCATCTCGACGGACAGCAGCATCGCGAGAGGGTTCGCGATCCCCTGCCCCGCGATGTCGGGAGCACTCCCGTGGCTCGGCTCGTAGAGCGCGGTGCCGTCGCCGAGGGATGCGCTCGCAAGCATTCCGAGCGAGCCGGTGAGCATCGACGCCTCATCCGAGAGGATGTCGCCGAACATGTTCTCGGTCACCACGACGTCGAACTGCGCCGGAGTGCGGATGAGTTGCATCGCGGTGTTGTCGACGAGCTGATCGAGGAGCTCGACGTCGGAGTACTCGGCCTCGTGCAGCCGGTGCACGACCTCGCGCCACATGCGGCTCGACTCAAGCACGTTGGCCTTGTCGACCGAGTGGACCTTGCCGCGCCGTACGCGCGCAGCCTCGAACGCCGTCCGTGCGATGCGCTCGACCTCGAACTCGCGGTACTCCATCGTGTCGTAGGCGCGCTGGCCGGGAGCTCCGTCGCTACCCGCCCCGGCCACGTCGAACTCACGCCCGCTCTCGCCGAAGTACAGCCCCCCCGTGAGCTCGCGCACGATGAGCATGTCGACGCCCTCAAGAGCCTCCGGCTTGAGTGTCGAAGCTCCCATGAGCGCCGGGAAGAGCTTGACCGGCCGCAGATTCGCGTACAACCCGAGCGCCTTGCGTATGCCGAGGAGTCCCTGCTCGGGCCTCGGCTTGTCCGGATCGGTAGTATCCCACTTCGGGCCGCCGATCGCGGCGAGGAGCACCGCATCGGCAGCGTGTGCGGCCTCAAGCGTTGCCTCGGGCAGCGCGGTGCCGGTCTCGTCGATCGCGATTCCGCCAAGAAGCGCCTCGGTGAACTCGAAGGTCACGTTCTCGCGCTCGCCGATAGCGTGCAGGACCTTGACCGCCTCGGCGGTGATTTCCGGGCCGATTCCATCTCCGGGCAGCAGGCAGATGCGGTGCGTGGTCACGGGCGGATCCTCCTCGTGCGTCGGTTCGCGTGTGCGACAGTGTACTAGACTCGACCACTCTACATTTTCTTAGTATTATTGCCGAGGAGGTGTAGATGATGTCGTACGAACGTAAGCAGGTGCAGATCTCGGCGTTCATCGCCGAGGAGACCAAGTCCGCCCTCGACCGCTACGTGGAAGCGACGGGGCTCAAGAAGAACCGTGTCATCGAGGAGGCGCTCCAGCGCCACCTGGCGGCGATCGACGAGATCCCGGCCAAGTACATCATCGAAACGGACATCGTGGTCACGCCCGAGAGCTGGGAGATGATCTGGGACATGATCGAGACGGAACGAGAGCCGGAGCCGGCGCTCGTCAAGATGTGGGAGAACCACTACGAGTTCCTCCGCACCGACGGGAAGTCACTCGAGGACAAGCTCGATCTCAGTCACCTTGCCGCCGAGGATGAGGGCACCGATGGAGATTAGAGCGCTCCGCGCCGAGGACCCACGTGACGGGTTCCGATCCGGCCAGTCCGATATCGATGAGTTCTTTCAGCGCTATGCGGGACAGAACCAGTTCCGCCACCACATAGGTGTCACGTTCGTCGCGCTCGAGCACGATACGGTGCTCGGCTACGCGACGGTAGCGGCCGGTCAGATACGTCCGGCAGACCTACCCGACGGAGCCGGTGCGCAATTGCCCTCCTACCCTGCGCCGGTCGTTCGCCTTGCCCGCATCGGGGTCGATGTGCGCATTCAAGGTAGCGGCATCGGTGCAGAGATGCTTGGCGGCGTCGTTCTGATAGCCGCCGAGATACGAGCCCGAGCGGGATGCATCGGTGTGGTCGTCGACTCGAAGCCGGAGACAACCGGCTTCTACGAGAAGCACGGGTTCAAGCCGACAAGAGTCACTTCACGCATCGCGGGCGCCGGCGCTCCCCCGGTCCGGCTCTTCGCCGACCTGCGACACCTCTGGCGCGCCGGCGATCCCGCCCGCGTCGACCAGGGTCCCGAACTCGCACTCGCCGCCGAGTTCCGCCGCAGGGCGCGGGAGCTCGGGCTCACGCCCGAGCAGGTGGCTGCTGCGGTCGATGCGCTCGTGGGGCGGCGCGAGTAGCGTTCGTGCGGTACCATCGGCGCATGAGCCCATCAGCCCTCTTCGTGACCACCGTCCCCATCACGCTCGAAGCGTTCCTCCTCCCCTTCGCCGGGCACTTCCGCTCGCGCGGTTGGCGCATCGACGCGCTCACCAAGGACGCCACCCGCTACCCGGCGATCCTCGGCTCGTTCGACACCCTCTACGACATCACCTGGAGCCGGAACCCGCTGGCCGTCAGCGACCACTTCGACACCTGGGCTCGCGTGAGACGGATTGTGATCGAAGGCGGCTACGACATCGTGCACGTGCACACGCCCATCGCCGCGTTCGTCACCCGCTTCGCATTGCGCTCACTCCCTCCCGCCGAGCGGCCCGCGCTCATCTATACCGCCCACGGGTTCCACTTCTACGAGGGGCAGTCATTCCTCGGCCATGCGGTGTTCTCGACGATGGAGCGTCGTGCGGCGCCCTGGACCGACTACCTCGTCACCATCAACGAGGAGGACTTCCGCGCGGCGCGCTCCTTCCGCACCATCCCGTCCGAACGTGTCCGACTCATCCCGGGCATCGGTGTCGACGTCGACCTTTTCGACCCCTCCTCGGTGACCGCCGAGGAGACCGCTGCGGTGCGAGAAGGTCTCGGCATCGCGCCCGACGCCTTCATGCTCGTCATGGTCGCGGAGTTCTCGCCGGTCAAACGTCACACACACCTGCTCGAGGCGCTCGCCCGGGTCCGGAGCGACCGCGTTGTCGTGGTCTTCGCGGGAGCCGGAGAGGCCGAGGAGGAGGTGCGCGAACGGGTCGCCGCGCTCGGCCTCGAAGAGCGCGTACGCTTCGCCGGGTTCCGCCGCGACATCCCCGCGCTTCTCGCCGCAGGGGATGCGCTCACGCTCGTCTCGGCACGGGAGGGCCTCCCCCGCTCGGTGCTCGAGGCGATGTCGATGGGTCGCCCGGTGATCGGCACACGGACCCGCGGGATCGTCGACGCGGTGGGCAACGTCGCTGCCTGGATCGTGCCCAAGCACGACGTCGACGCACTCGCGGCGGCGATCGACCACGCGGCGGCCGACCCCGCCGAGGCCGCACGGAGGGGCGCGGCAGCCCGCGGACGCGCCCGCGGACGGTTCGCGCTCACCGACGTACTCGGTGCCTACGCCGACCTCTACGAGGAAGCCCACGCCGGGCGCCACACCGGCCTGGAGCACGGCTGACAGCCCACAGGGCACGTCCTTGGCCAGCGTGCGAATGATATGATGTGATCCGCTTCCTAACTGCCCGTTTTCCGGGGCTTGGAGTGCCGCTTGAAACGCGAGAACGTTCTGGAACAGGTCCTTCAGGCCGGTCGACTCACGAACCCGATGCTCGTGGCGCTCGACGGCGCTATCGTGGTCGTCATGACCGTCGCCGCGTACTACGCGCGATTCGAGGGCGCAGTTCCGTCATACTTCGCACGGTGGATCCCCCTCCTGGCAGCTGCGGGCACGGTCATCTACCTTACGCTCTTCGCGCTCTTCGGCCTCTACCGCATCGTGCTTCGCTATGTTGGACTTGACGCACTCCTGCGCCTCTTCGCCGCCTCGGCGATCGGCTTCGCCCTTCTCCTCGGCATCAACCTGCTCATGCCGCTCGAGAACGATATGCGCCCCGTGCCGATGGGAGTGCTCTTCTTCCAAGCGATACTCGTGTTCGTCGGAGCATCGGGCACACGGGTGACCGTACGGGTGTTCCTGCACCTGCACGCGATCAGGCCGGGCGACCGTCAGCGGGTGCTCATCGTCGGCGCCGGGAGCGCAGGGCCTCTCCTGCTCCGCGAGATCCAGTCCCATCCCGACCTCGGGATGTCCGTCATCGGGTTCCTCGATGACGATGCATCGCTACACGGACGCACACTCAACGGTGTCCCGGTCCTCGGTCCGACCTCTGCACTGAAACGGATCGTCGACGAGTCGGACGTCCAGGAGATCATCGTCGCGATGCCCTCAGCGCCCCGCGAAAAGGTACGAGCCCTGCTCAACGCCGCCGCCGAAGCCGGCGTGCAGACCCGCGTCATGCCGCAGCTCGTGGTCGCCCGGGGCTCGGTGAGCCTTCGCGACCTGCGCACCGTCGAGGTCGAGGACCTCCTCGGCAGGGAGCCCACCCCGATCGACGTCGAACAGGTCCGCGAGGCGATCAACGGACGCGTGGTCGCGGTGACCGGCGCGGCGGGCTCGATCGGCGCGGAGCTCTGTCGACAACTCGCCGGCCTCGAGCCGGAACGCCTCGTGCTCATCGATGTCGACGAGTCGAGACTCTACGAACTCTGGCTCGAACTCGAGGGCCGCGCCAAGGGTCTTGCAGCGATGGAGATCTGCGACATACGGAGCACCGCCCAGCTCGATGCGGTCTTCTCCCGGCACGCCCCTGCGGTCGTCCTCCACTCGGCCGCATACAAGCACGTCCCGGTCATGGAGCTCGCACCTGCCGAGGCGATCAAGACCAACGTCGGCGGGACGCGCGCGGTCCTGGAGGCGTGCGAGCACCACGGCGTGGAGCGCTTCGTACTGATCTCGACCGACAAGGCGGTCGCCCCTGCCAACGTGATGGGGCTCTCGAAGGCGCTCGCGGAGCTCGTCATGCTCGACGTCGCCCGGCGCGGCAGCGTCACTGTGATGGCGGTGCGCTTCGGCAACGTGCTCGGAAGCCGGGGGTCGGTCGTCCCAATCTTCGAGGAACAGCTCCGGCATGGCGGACCGCTCACGGTGACCGGACCCGACGTCACCCGCTACTTCATGACCATCCCGGAGGCCGCCCGGCTCGTACTACAGGCCCAGGCGATCGGCGAGGCGGGAGACATCTTCGTGCTCGAGATGGGCGAACCGGTGCGCATCGTCGACCTCGCACGCAAGATGATCGCGCTCTCCGGGGTCCCAGCCGAGATCGAGTTCACCGGGCTGCGTCCGGGCGAGAAGGTGCACGAGAACCTCGTCGCCGAGCACGAGTCGCTGCTCGCCAGCGGCCGCGAGAACATCCTGCGCGTGGATCGGGTGGGCCTCGTGGGCGAGGACACCGCCGAGGAGGTCTCGACGCTCATAGATGCAGCGAACGCCAGCGACATCGACAGGATGTGGGAGTCGATCGCGCGCCTCAAGCCCGGGTATCCGCGGCCCAGGGCATGACGCAAGAACCCTACCCGGCGGCCATCTTCTGTCTGACTGCCTCGATGAGGCCGCCCTTCTCGATGATGTCCTTGATGAATGGCGGGAAGGGTTGGGCCTGGTAGGTCTCGCCTTTTGTCACGTTGACGATGACGCCGGCGTCTGCGTCGACCTCGACCTCGTCGCCATCGGAGATGCCGTCGACCGCCTCGGGCGATTCCATGATCGCCAGACCGGTATTGATGGCGTTGCGGTAGAAGATGCGTGCGAACGATTTCGCGATGACCACACTGATGCCCGCGGCCTTGATGGAGATCGGCGCGTGCTCGCGGCTCGAGCCGCAGCCGAAGTTCTCCTCGGCGACGAGGATGTCACCGAACTCGATCTTGGCGACGAAGTTCGCGTCCAGGTCCTCCATGCAATGCTTGGCAAGCTCCTCGGGCACGCTCGTGTTGAGGTAGCGCGCCGGGATGATGACGTCGGTATCGATGTCACGGCCGTACTTGTGCGCGGTGCCGTGGAACTTCACGGGGACTCCTCTCCCGGGTGGATGCGTGAGAGGATTCTAGCATGAGCCCGCCGAGGAGGTCCGGGGGCCTTCAGGCAGCACGTGGCGCTATCGCTCGCGGTTCCAGTCGTCCTCGACGCGAACGATGTCGTCCTCGCCGACATACTCCCCCACCTGTACCTCGATGATCGCCAGCGGCTCATCGCCGCGGTTCTCGAGCCGGTGGATGCGCCCGACCGGGATGTAGGCGCTTTCATTGGTACTCAGTTCGAACTGCTGACCGTCGGAGGTGACCCAGGCGGTGCCCGAGACGACCACCCAGTGCTCGGAGCGCTTCGCGTGCGACTGCAGGCTCAGCCGCGACCCGGGCGCGACCTCGACCCGCTTGATCTTGTAACCGGGTGCCTCGAGCAGTGTCGTCCACCTGCCCCAGGGCCGTAGGCTCGTCTTGGAGTGGACGACCTCCTCGGCGCCGATATCTTTCAGCGCCTCGACCACCAGCCGGACATCCTGCGCCCGGTCCTTGTGGGCGACGAGAGTAGCGTCTGCTGTGTCGATCACGAGAAGGTCTTCAACGCCGAGCGTCGCGACGAGACGGCCGGGGCCGTAGATGATGGTGTTGGAGGTGTCAACGTCGACACCTCGACCCACGCGGGTGTTCCCGTCGTCGTCTGGCTCGGCCACACTCTCGAGCGCGACCAGCGACCCCACGTCGCTCCACTCGAGGGCGGCGGGGATGACGGCCACGCGCGAGGAGCGCTCCATGACCGCGTAGTCGATCGAGATGCCCGGCAGCGCGGCGAAGCGCACCGCCTTCTCGGCCGGATCGAGCGCGCCAGCGGCCTCTTCGCGAGCCATCCACCTCGCCGTGGTCGCGATCGCGGCGGTGTCCTCGTGGGCGCCAAGTTCATCGAGCACCGCTGCGGCGCTCATCACGAAGATGCCGGCGTTCCAGAAGTACTCGCCGCTCGCCAGGAAGGTCTCTGCGGTCTCGTGGTCGGGCTTCTCGACGAAACGGGCGGCCCGCAAGGGGCGGGCCTCTCCCACCGAGAACCCGTCGAGCGGCTCGCCCCCCTGGATGTACCCGTAGGCGGTCGCTGGTTCGGTCGGCGTGATGCCGATCGTTACGAGGTGCCCCGCCTCGGCGAGCGCGATCGCAGACTCGAGGCACTCCTCCCACAGGCGACCGGCCCGGAGCAGGTGGTCGGAAGGGAGCACTGCCATGACCGAGGAGGAGTCGAGCACCTCGCAGGTGGCCGCCGCGTACGCGATCGCAGGCGCCGTGTTGCGCGCCGCGGGCTCACACAGATAGCGCACACGCGTCAGAGCCGGGTCGTCTTGGGCGGAGAGGTGGTTGCGCAGTTCATCGAAGAGACGATCGCCAGTGAGCACGAAGACCCTGTCGGGTGTAGCGACAGACTCGACCCGGTGCACCGCCTGTGCGATCAGCGACTGCTGCCCGAACACGTCGAGCATCTGCTTAGGCGAGAGCTCGCGCGAAAGCGGCCAGAAACGCTGCCCGCTGCCGCCAGCGAGGATCACGCCGTACACGCTTCGATCGGTCGACACGGAGGCTCCTCCAAAAGACAGTCGTCTGACGCTCACGTTAACGGTTAGAGGATACACCAGCCACGGCCGCGATGACCTCGGCAGTCTCTTCGCTCCGCGCATACCAGGAGCACTCCGCCTCGGCGTACGATCTCCCCCGCCGCCCCATCGCCGCAGCCGCGTCAGGATCCCCGGCGATCTGTGCCACCGCCCCGGCGAGCGCGGCGGGATCGCGCTGCGCGATGATGACGCCGGGCCCCACCCGCTCGACCACGTCGGTGAGTCCCGGCATC
>CAYGKH010000060.1:8050-9895 GCA_964350345.1 uncultured Coriobacteriaceae bacterium | reverse complement strand
ACTCATGGATGATGCACCTTTCGTCCCGCTGGGGCGGGTCGTCAAGGTTCACGGTGTGAAAGGGGAGGTCTCGGTGGCGTTTGTCGCCGGCCCTCCCTTTCTCCTTCCTGAAGACATCGAGGTCTGGGTCGTCCCGCCGACCGCAGGTCCTAAGGCCTACCGGATCGAGGGAATACGGTCCGGTCCGAAGGGCCCCCTCGTCAAACTCTCACAGATCGGTGATCGCGGTTCGGCCGAGTCCCTGCGCGGTCGTACCCTTATGGTTCGCCGAGAAGACCTGCCCGCAGGACTTGCCAACGAGCTTCCGCTCGACATGACCGACATGCAGGTGGTCGATGCCGATCGCGGGTTCCTCGGCCGGATCGTAGATACTATTGTCACCGGTGCCAACGACGTGTGGGTGGTCGAGGGTGGACCCGTAGGGCAAGTCCTGATACCTGTGATCGACGATGTCGTCGTGGGCATCGACGAAGAGCTCGGGCAGGTCGACATCCGGCTCTTGCCAGGTCTGATCGCCGAGGAGGACGCATGATCGTCGACATCATCACGATCTTCCCGGAGATGTTCACGGACCCGATGTCGACATCGATGATCGGTCTTGCGCGGGAACGCTCTTTGCTGGAGCTAAACGTTCACGACCTGCGCGACCACACAACAGACCGTCACCGATCGACAGACGATTATCCGTACGGAGGCGGTCCGGGTATGGTCATGAAGCCCGAACCGATATTTTGCGCGGTACGGCACGTGCACGACACGAGTGAGACTCCGCCGCACACGGTGTTCCTGACCCCCGGAGGCACGCGGTTCACTCAGGCTGTCGCGCACGAACTCGCCGCTCTACCCCGGATTGTCTTCGTCTGCGGCCGCTACGAAGGATTCGATGAAAGGACTCTTGCACTGGCCGACAGGGAGATCTCGATCGGTGACTATGTCCTTACGGGAGGAGAGCTTCCTGCGATGGTCATCACTGACGCCGTCACACGCCTTCTTCCCGGCGTGCTCGGTCATGAGGGGTCTGCCGTCGACGAGTCCTTCTCGGAATCGCTATTGGAGTATCCGCAGTACACTCGTCCGGCCGAGTACGAGAAGATGATGGTTCCGGATATCCTGTTGAGCGGAGACCATGCTCGTATCGCCGAGTACCGCAGGGAACAGTCGATCATCAAGACAGCACGCGTTCGCCCGGACCTCCTGCCGCGAGCGGACCTGACCGAGACGGAACAAGCGCTCGCACAGCGGGTGCTCGAAGGGAGCGACGATAGTGCCTGATCAGACCCCGCATGAGGATGTGGCCGAGGTGACCGAAATCCGGGAACACTCGACATCCAGCTTCGCCCGCTGGCTCATCGAGACCGTCCTCATGATCGCCATCGCATTCCTCCTCGCACAGGGGGTCAAAACCTACGTCCTCCAGCCGTTCATCATCCCGACAGGCTCTATGGAGCCGACTATCATGACGGGCGATCGTGTCCTGGCCGAAAAGCTCTCACTTCATTTCCGCTCTGCCGAGGTCGGGGAGATCGTCGTGTTCGATGACCCGACCGGTCGTCATCCCCAGTTGATCAAGCGCGTGATCGCGGTCGGAGGACAGACGATCGACATCGCCGACGGGCGCATGATCGTCGACGGCGTCGCGCTTCCTGAAACGTACGTCGCCGACGTGAAGACGGAACCGGGTACGGTGCCACTCCCGTTGACCCTCGCGCAGGACGAGGTCTGGCTGATGGGCGATAACAGGCCCAACTCCGGGGACAGCCGTTTCATGGGGGCGATTTCCGAGGAGCTTGTCCGGGGCCGTGCCTTCGCGATCTACTGGCCGATGAGCCGGATAGGAGCGCTGCG
>CAYGKH010000060.1:0-7950 GCA_964350345.1 uncultured Coriobacteriaceae bacterium | reverse complement strand
CGCCAGGTCCCGCTCGCATATCCGGGGTTTGCAACACGGGCGTACGCTCCGCTATACTTCCTTCTTGCGCCTGACGGCGCTCCTGACCGCGAAGTAACGATCGAGGACATCGAAAATGAACACCATCATTCGTGCCATAGAGCAGCAACAGATCCGTGACAGCCTGCCCGAGTTCCAGGTCGGCGACACCGTCAAGGTCCACTACCGCGTCGTCGAGGGAACTCGTGAGCGCGTCCAGATCTTCCAGGGCGTCATCATCAGCCGTCACGGCTCGAGCAACCGTGAGACGTTCGCGGTACGCAAGGTCTCCTTCGGCGTAGGCGTGGAGCGTAAGTTCCCGGTCCACTCTCCTAAGATCGTCAAGATGGAGATCATGAGCAGGGGCAAGGTCCGTCGTTCGAAGCTCTACTACCTTCGAGACAAGGTCGGCAAGGCAGCTCGCCTCAAGGAGCAGTCCCACTAGAGCCTCTCCGCTATCGATAACGCTCGTTTCGAAGACCTCGCCACTGTGCGGGGCCTTCGTGCATTGCACGCTATACTCGATTCATCCTGATCGATTCCAAGGAGAACGATGGACCGCTCCTCAGTATCGAACTATGAACGGCTCATCGCTGGCGCCTCTGGTGAAGACCTCGACCGGTTGATCGATGTGGGCGTAGGCGATACCAGGATAGGGATTCAGAGAGCGCGCCAGCGCGCACTTCGCCGACGTGGACGGACACGGTCCGAGAGCGCCAGGCTCGACTCTCTCATGGAGCTGCAGTGCACCCTTCACGCAGAAGGTTTCCAGGTGATCGCGGGCGTGGATGAGGTCGGCCGAGGAGCCCTTGCAGGCCCCGTCACCGCCGCCGCTGTGATCTTGCACGCCGACGTCCGGATAACGGAGCTGGACGACTCTAAGCGCCTTACGCCCGAGGCCCGCTCCCGCATAGCCACCGAGGTGCTTCGGTGTTCTGTCGCCCATGCGATCGCCCACGTTCCGGCACACGTGATCGACGTGGTCGGGATCGCGTCCGCCACGAAGTCCGCGATGGAGATCGCGCTCGCGAGACTGGATCCACGCCCCGGCCACGTGCTCACCGACGGCCGCCCATTCGGCCTCGCGTTGCCCGAGACAGCGATAGCCGGTGGCGACTCCAAGGTGGCTTCGATAGCAGCCGCGTCGAACATCGCAAAGGTCGCCCGTGACCGCCTGATGTGCGAGTTCGCACGTCATTACGGTGACTGGGGCTTCGAGATCAACAAGGGCTATGGAACCGCCGAGCATCTCGATGCGATCTCAAAACACGGCATCTGCATGGTCCATCGTCGCTCATTTTCACCCTGTGCGCCTGCACCGGCCCTGTTCTGAGCGGCTCGGATAGACATCTGTAAGAGCCTGTTGGCACGTATGTGCAACCCTTCCCACGGAGAAGGGAGGACACAATGTCCAACAGTGATCTAGCACGCCGAGGCGAAGACGCCGCGGCGGCGTATCTCGAACGCATCGGTCTTGCGGTGGTAGACCGCAACTGGCGATGCAGGTCCGGTGAAGTAGACATCGTTGCGATCGACGGGACGGCGCTCGTCATCATCGAGGTGAAGACCCGACGCTCTGCTCGGGCGGGAACCCCCGATGAGGCGGTCTCACCGACGAAGCAGAAACAACTCGTCCGAGTCGCACGACACTATGTCTCCGATTCGGGACTCGATGACGCAGAGGTCCGATTCGACGTGATCAGCATCGCTCAGATCGCCGAGAACCGGGCGATACTCCGTCATCACCGCGCCGCTTTCACAGCATGACGTCCACGAGGGGACAGGCGGTCGTCGGAACCGCTACAGTGGTCGGGACCGAGGCGGTCCCCGTCGAGGTTCAGGTCGACGTAGCGAACGGGCTTCCTTCCTTCGCGATTGTCGGACTCGGGGACGCAGCGGTACTCGAAGCCCGCGAGCGGGTCAGGGCTGCGATGCGTGCGTCGGGATTTGCGTTCCCGAATGCCCGGATCGTCGTCAATCTGGCGCCCGGCCCGCTCAGAAAACATGGGACCGGATTCGATCTACCCATCGCGATCGCGATCCTGCGGGCGACGGGACAGCTCAACGGAAGACTCCCCGATGACTGTCGCGCAGTAGGCGAGCTTGCGCTGGATGGCTCGGTGCGCAGCGTATCCGGAATGCTCGCGCACGCACTGGGGGCACGTCGCGATGGTTTCGGACTGATCGGTCCAGCAGCATCAGCATGTGTGACCACCGCCGTACCCGACCTGACGTTCCGACCGGTCGACTCCTTGCGATCGCTCGTCGATGGCAGCCCGGCCCGGTCGTCGCCACGGGCCCCGACGGCCGCTCGGACGTGGCCCGATCTGGCAGATGTCTGCGGACAGGAGACCGCCAGACGGGCGCTCGAAATCGCGGCTGCCGGCGGTCACAACCTGCTCTTCACTGGACCCCCCGGGGCGGGCAAGACTATGTTGGCCAGACGACTCGGCCCCCTCATGCCGCCTCTGACCGCCGAGGAGCGACTCGACACGGCCGTCGTGCACTCGGTCGCCGGACTGGATGAAGGGCCGGTGCTGGCGGGGGAGCGTCCGTTCCGCGCGCCACATCATAGTGCGTCGATTGCGGGTCTGGTCGGTGGCGGCTCACCACTGAGACCAGGGGAGATCAGTTTGGCACACCACGGCGTCCTCTTCCTCGACGAGCTGCCGGAGTTCGGTCCCGCATCACTGCAGACCCTCCGCCAACCCATGGAAGACGGCGAAGTGACACTGGTACGCGCCGAGGGAAGGATTCGTTTTCCAGCACGTTTCACCCTTGTGGCTGCGGCCAACCCCTGTCCCTGTGGGCACACGGGGGATCCCTGCAAGCCGTGCCGGTGTTCCGAGGCCTCGGTCTCCCGGTATCAGGCCCGGGTCGGGGGACCGTTGGTGGATCGTATCGATCTGCTTCTTGTCCTCCAACGGGTTGATCCAGCGCTCCTCGTAACCTTTCCGACCGGCGAGTCCAGCGCCACCGTGCGGGAAAGGATCTGTGCGGCCAGGGATCGTGCGATCGCGTCGGGTGCGTATCCCATATCGGTCCTGAGCAGTTCCGCTCTCTTGCGTGCCTGCGGGATGAACGTGACTGCCAGGGAGTCCCTTTCCTCGTTGAGCCGCGCGCTTCATCTGTCCGGAAGGGGCGTAACCCGGCTCATGCGCGTCGCGCGTACGATCGCATTCCTCGACGGTTGTGATCGTGTCGGCAGGGAGCATCTCCATGAGGCGACCTTGTTCCGGGGGGAGGAGCTGAGATGAGTGTGCGACCTGAAGGGGGATGGGTGCTTGCGCGCTCGGAACCCGAGTTCCCCGAACAGCTCAACGACTTGCCCGATCCGCCAGAGCTCCTCTACGGGTTCGGCGACCCTGCACTGCTTGGAGGAGGCCTCGGGGTCATCGGGGCGCGAAAGGCGACTCCCTACGGTCGTGCGTGTGCGCATCGCTTCTCTGCGTGGGCTGCGGCACAAGGAATACCGGTGGTCTCAGGAGCTGCCATCGGTTGCGATCTTGAGGCGCACATCGGCGCCCTGAGTGTCGACGGCCCTACGGTCGCTGTTCTCGGATGCGGGGCGGATGTGAACTATCCCGTGCGCGCCGCAGACACGCTCGCGACTATCCGCCGGGTCGGAGCGGTGGTCTCCGAGGCGCCATGGGGCAGCGGGCCTCATAGGTGGGCCTTCCCACGCAGGAACCGGCTGATCGCTGCACTCTCGAGAACGCTGCTGGTCGTGGAGGCATCTCTTCCGAGCGGCACTTTCTCCACGGCGGATCATGCTCTCGGCATCGGCCGTGAGGTCTGCGCGATCCCTGGTTCGATCTTCGCACCTGAATGCCGCGGCGCAAACCGCCTCATCCGTCAGGGTGCGACCCCGATCACAGATGTGTCGGAGCTAGCGCAGGAGCTCGGAATCCACTCGGCAGAGATCCCAGAGGAGCCCGGAGGTTCACCGGACAGGATGCTGGCGGCGCTGATCGCCAACCCCTCGCGTCCCGATGATCTCGCCCGCGACCTCGACGTCGACATCGTCACGGCCATACGTTCCCTCACCCGACTCGAGGCGGAAGGAGTACTCAAGCGTTACCCTGATGGGAGGTACGGCATCGCTCGACCCAGCGCTCGGCTACAATCACACGACATCACTGGATCGTAGACTCTGGAGAACCACGTGACCCCTCCCCGTGTCACCGTTGTTGGCGCTGGTCTTGCCGGCTGTGAGGCAGCATGGCAGCTTGCGACTGCAGGAGTCCCTGTGACGTTGGTCGAGATGCGTCCCGGACGCCGTTCGCCGGCTCATTCAACAGACGAGTTCGCCGAGCTCGTCTGTTCGAACTCGTTCAAAGGCACGGACGCGTCGACTGCAACGGGCTGCCTCAAAGACGAGCTGCGCCGCCTCGGCTCCTTCATACTCGAATGTGCACAACAGGCGCGTGTTCCCGCTGGTGCCGCGCTTGCCGTCGATCGGCATGCGTTCTCCGCCCTCGTCACCCGCCGAATCTCTGAGCATCCACTGGTAAGCGTCGAGCACTCTGAGGCTACATCGATTCCGAGCGGCCCCGCGATTGTCGCCACAGGACCTCTCACAAGTTCCGGAATGGAGACGGCACTCTCCGAGCTGATAGGTGCCGACCGACTCTCGTTCTTCGACGCTGCCGCACCGATTGTCGACGGAGCAACCATCGACCGGGAGGTTGCGTTCGCCGCTTCGAGGTATAACAAGGGCGGCGGTGCCGACTACCTCAACTGCCCACTCGATATGACACAATACGAGCTGCTGATTGATGCCCTTCTTACTGGACAGAGGGTCCAGGCGCACGCTTTCGAAACCAAGGATCTCTTCCAGGCATGCCAGCCGGTGGAGGAGGTCGCTCGCTCTGGTGTCGACGCACTGCGGTTCGGTGCCATGAAGCCCGTCGGACTCATCGATCCACGCACCGGACAGCGGCCATGGGCCGTCGTCCAACTCAGGCCCGAGAATACTGCGCTGACCGCATACAACCTGGTCGGCTTTCAGACAAACCTCACCTTTCCCGAGCAGCGACGCATCCTCGGCTTGATTCCCGGCCTGGGAATGGCGGACGTGCTCCGCTTTGGCGTCATGCACCGGAACACCTTCATCGATGCTCCGCGGATCCTCGACTCCTCCCTCCGTCTCAGGGAACATCCCCACCTGCGCCTCTGCGGTCAGTTGACGGGAACGGAAGGGTATCTTGAGGCGGCCGCATCCGGACTTCTTGCCGGGTTGAACACCGTCGCGGAGATCCGCGAGCTTCCCGCCGTCGTGCTTCCGAGCACGACGGCGCTGGGGGCGCTCGTCGCATACGCGACCGACCCGGCGACCACACGGTATCAGCCGATGCATGTCAACTGGGGACTTGTCCCGCCGCTAGACCCTCCGGTGCGTGGCAAGCGCCGCAGATACGAAGCCTACCGTGAGCGCGCAGCCAAAGATATGCTCGACTACGCATCCCGGCACCCTCTCGTCGCACTGACCCTCGAGACCTCGGCATCCCGGCCATGACAGCGCCCGATGCATACCTGCACGCTTTTCTCGAGTACCTGACCTCGATTCGAGGGCTGTCGTCGCATACGGTACGCGCGTACGCGGCCGACCTCTCCCGCTATCTGGAGTGGGCAGCACGTCAGGGCGTCGATCCAGTGCGTCCGACCCACCGTCAGCTTCGTCGGTTTCTCGCTGAGCTCAACGCCGCGGACTACGCGAGAAGGACGATCGCGCGCCGACTAGCAGCAGTCCGCTCCTTTCTGCGATACCTTGTCGACGAAGGCGTGATCGAGTCGGATCCTTCGGTGGTCATATCGACCCCGCGGATTCCCCGGAGCCTGCCGGTCGTGATCGAACCTGACGCGCTCAGAGCACTTCTGGACGCCCCTGATCCATCAACGCCGATCGGACTTCGCGACCGCGCCGTCCTTGAACTCCTCTACGCAACGGGAATCCGCGTTTCTGAACTGGCCGGCCTTTCCTCGGCTGACCTCGACCTGCCCGGCGGGAAGATCACCGTCCTGGGGAAGGGCGCTCGCGAGCGCATCGTGCCGCTGTATCCGTTCGCGATTCGCAGACTTCGGGAGTATCTCGAACAGGGACGGCCCGCGCTTCTCAAGAGTCCGGAGAGTGCGGTATTCCTTTCCGTGAGGGGCAACCCTCTCGGACCTGATGCTATCCGGAGGCTCCTCAAAGTGCATCTTGCCGCCACAGGCCAGGCACTGTCACTCTCGCCACACGTGCTCAGACACACATTCGCTACCCATCTACTCGAAGGGGGAGCGGACTTGAGGTCGGTGCAGGAACTGCTCGGACACGTTGCGCTGTCCACCACTCAGATTTATACTCACGTCAGCACGCGCCGTCTGCAGGACGTGCACCGGAGGGCCCACCCACGAGGCTGAGGGTCCACGGATCAGCAGCCAAGACCGAGGGGCACGGCTACATGAGGAACCACTCGCGGACGGACGTGTCCGCTCTTTGGTCAATCTATAAGGAGACGGGTTCCCAGGACACTCGTGAGCACCTGATTCTCAACTATTCGCCACTCGTCAAGTATGTTGCAGGCCGCTTGTCTGCGAGTCTACCGCAGACGGTGGATACTGCCGACCTGATCAGTTACGGATTGTTCGGACTGATCGATGCCATCGAGAAGTTCGATCTCGAGCGCGGAATCAAGTTCGAAACCTACGCCATCGCGCGCATCAAAGGTGCGATCATCGACGAGTTGCGCACGATGGACTGGGTCCCGCGATCAGTCAGGTCGAAGGCGCGCCGACTTGAGAACGCCTACGTCGTCCTCGAACATCGTTTCCACCGGACACCAACTGATGCCGAGGTGGCCGAGGAAATGGAGGTCACCCCAGAGGAACTGAAGGATCTTCTCTCGCGGCTCTCCTACACCTCAATCGTGTCCTTCGAAGAACTCTGGATCGGGTCGGACCGAGACGACCGGGGTGACGTCCTGTCCACCATTCCAGACCACTCCGCAGAAGACCCGGTCGCGCTTTTCGAGACCGAGGAAGTCAAAGACATCCTCGCTTCGGCCATCGAACGCCTCCCCGAACGGGAGCGGATCGTCATCGCGCTATACTACTATGAGGGATTGACACTAAAAGAGATCGGCAGAGTGCTCGGCGTGACCGAATCGCGCGTGAGCCAGCTGCACACGAAGGCCGTCCTCAGGATGCGAGCACGGCTCCAGGCGGCGCAGACCTTCAGTGAGTGAACAGGCAGCGCGACAACACCGACGAGAGGAATGTGCATGTCCGCTCTCACGATACTGATCGTGGAAGACACGGAACTGCTGCGAAAGATCTATTCGGACAAGCTTGCGCAGGATGGATACCAGGTCCTGACCGCCGGCGATGGTGTTGAGGCCCTCCAGCACCTTCGGACCTCTAATGTCGATCTCATGTTGCTGGACCTCATCATGCCGAAGATGAGCGGACTTGAGGTCCTCGACACGATCAAGAAAGATCCCCGTACCCGCGGCATCCCTGTCCTCATCCTCTCGAACCTCGGTCAAGAGTCCGATGTCGAGCGCGGTCTTGCAATGGGCGCCGTTGACTACCTCATCAAGAACGAGGCAAAGCCCGCGGACGTGGCCGAGAAGATTCGATTGACTCTCGAGTTCATGGCAGGCCGACAAGTCGATGCCCCCACGTACAAGGTCGCCATCAAGGATCGTGAGTTCGACGCCGACCGCCTGGTAGAACACCTCCGGCTTCAGCGCCGTTTCTGGTGTCCTGCCTGTGAGGTCGAACTGACCATAGAGATGCTTCCGAAGGCCGGCCGGCCTGGCTGGTTCGACGCCCACGTCATCTGCCCGATGTGTGGCAAAGAATTCGCGTAGCCAGACGGCTCGTCGGCTCTTAGCGGGATCTGGTTGATCCCCGTTCATGCATCTGTCGTCTCGTGGTATCATACCC
>CAYGKH010000059.1:0-10040 GCA_964350345.1 uncultured Coriobacteriaceae bacterium | reverse complement strand
TCACCAGCGGGAACAAACGAGGCCCGGCCTGCGGCCGGGCCTCGTTCTCGCCCTCGGTACATGCCGATGGCGGTTTGACAGTCTGGAAAACTGGGTGCTAGAGTACCCTACCGCGCACGATGCTCTCCCGCGTCGCCGCGCCTGGCAGGAGGACGCATGAGAACGTTGGTTACGCTGGCGTGCACTGAGTGCAAGCGCCGCAACTACACCACCAAGAAGAACAAGCAGAACAACCCCGAGCGCATCGAGTTCAAGAAGTACTGCAAGTGGTGCAAGGCGCACACGGTGCACAAAGAGACCCGTTAGGGCTCCGTATCGCGTCGTGTGAGTTCGGGAGCGTACAGGCCAGTAGCTCCAATTGGTAGAGCGCCGGTCTCCAAAACCGGATGTTGGGGGTTCGAGTCCCTCCTGGCCTGCCAGAAGATACACTGCCGCGGGGTGAAAGACTCGAGGCGGTTCGACTGAATGCCGCAGGTGCGGCAGTGGAGGAATGAAGACATGGCGAAGGCGACGAACGCGCCCAAACTGAATATCTTCGCGCGATTTGTCGGCTATATCGGCGACGTGCGGGGCGAGATGAAGCGTGTCGTCTGGCCGTCCAGATCCGAGATAATCAACTCGAGTCTGGTGGTTATGGCCACTCTTGCATTCTTCATTTTTTTCACGTTCACGGTTGATTCGATCGTGTTCTACTTGGTCACCCTCATCGGCCGGATCGGTGGATGATCGCATGGCGAAGCGCTGGTACGTGATCCACACATACTCGGGCTATGAGAACAAGGTGAAGGCCAATCTCGAGCATCGTACCGAGTCGATGGGTATGGGTGACAAGATTTTCGAGGTCTTCATCCCCAAGGAGAGCGTCACCGATATCAAGGCGGGCGGCAAGAGGGTGACCTCGGACAAGAAGGTCTTCCCCGGCTATATCCTCGTCCAGATGGATCTTGATGACGACTCGTGGTACGTCGTGCGCAACACACCCGGTGTGACGGGCTTCGTCGGCTCGCAGGGCAAGCCGGTCCCGCTCTCCCGTCAGGAGTACGCGCGGATCGCGCAACGCACCGCCGTCGGTCCGAAGCCCAAGACGACCACGACCGATTTTGTCGAAGGTATGTCGGTCAAGGTGATACACGGTCCCCTCGCGGAGTTCGATGGCGTTATCTCCGAGGTCAACCTCGACCAGGCCAAGGTCAAGGTCATGGTCTCGATCTTCGGTCGCGAGACCCCGGTCGAACTCGGTTTCGATCAGGTGACAAAGGTATAGGCCGACACGACCGTGCGCTTCGGGAGATGCACCCGTCGCGGCTTCTCGCGGGGAAGTGCTCGGCAGGATATAGGACAGCGGCGCGTAGATCGCGCCAGTGGACAGAGGACGTGACTTAGAGACGATGGCCAAGAAAGTCGTGGGCTTCATCAAACTGCAGATCCCCGGAGGACAGGCTAACCCTGCTCCGCCGGTCGGCCCTGCACTCGGCCAGCACCAGGTGAACATCATGCAGTTCTGCCAGGCGTTCAACGCCGCCACGCAGGACAAGATGGGTACGATCATCCCGGTTGAGATCACGGTCTATGAGGACCGTTCGTTCGACTTCGTCACCAAGACCCCGCCCGCCGCCGTGCTTCTCAAGCAGGCTGCCGGTATCGATTCGGGTTCAGGTGAGCCGAATCGCACGAAGGTCGCAACGGTCACGAGCGCGCAGCTTCGCGAGATCGCCGAGACCAAGATGCCAGACCTGAATGCCAACGACGTCGACGCTGGCATGCGTATCATCGCCGGTACCGCGCGTTCGATGGGAATCGAGATCAAGGACTAGACGCGTTTCGCGCGTTGATGTGGGAGGGCGCTCACCGCGTCCGTTGACCACAGAGGAGGAAGCACATGAAGCACGGTAAGAGGTATGTTGAATCTGCGGCAAAGATCGACCGCGACGCTCTCTATGCCCCACTCGAGGCCATGCGCCTCGTCAAGGAGACGGGACGGGCCAAGTTCGACGAAACGGTCGAGGTCCACTTCCGGCTCGGCATCGACAGCCGACACGCCGACCAGCAGGTGCGCGGCAGCGTCTCGCTCCCGCACGGCACCGGCAAGACCGTGCGTGTTGCCGTCTTCGCCGAGGGCGACAAGGCCCGTGAGGCCGAGGCAGCAGGCGCAGACATCGTAGGCTCCGATGATCTCGTCGAGCGCATTCAGGGCGGGTTTCTCGACTTCGACGCGACGATCGCGACACCCGATCAGATGAGCAAGGTTGGTCGCCTCGGCAAGATCCTCGGTACCCGTGGCCTGATGCCGAACCCGAAGCTCGGCACCGTCACCATGGACCTGGAGCGCGTCGTCGGAGAACTCAAGGCCGGTCGTGTGGAGTACAGGGCCGACAAGTTCGGTATCGCGCACGTCGGTATCGGCCGAGTGAGTTTCGACGAGACGGCTCTTGTTGAGAACTACGGAACCGTGCTCGACGAGATCCTTCGTGCGAAGCCGGCATCGGCCAAGGGACGCTACATCAAATCGATCACCGTGGCTTCGACTATGGGGCCAGGCATCAGAGTTGATTCGAGCCGTACGCGTGACCTGCTCGAAGAGCCCACCGCATAGGAATCTCGGTTGATTGACAAAGGCAGTGCGCGCATGCCGCCCTGGTCGTCCTTCGCCAGAGTCAGTGCACAGGTCTCGGGTCTTGCGTATATGGTTCACTCTCCGTGCCGGGCGGGTAGATTTATGGTCGTCTACCGCGACTTTCCGACGTAGCGTCTTCCCTCGCCCGGTAGGCGATTCGCTTGATTTCGGGCAAGTTCGACATGACCGCCGAGACCGCCGGTCGTTCAGAAGGTGTATGCATTCTATGTAGGATTCTTGTTGCAGCGCTCAGCCAGTTACACTCGGGTGCAGCCGGATGAACGCTGAGTACGGCGAGGGGAGCGCCCGCCCTCACAGACGGGGGCACGAGTATCGGAGGATTTTTATGGTCGTAGGAAGCATCTTCGACAAATTCAAGGAGGCCGCTGGCGGCGCCCTCGGGAACCTCACCGAGATGGCGACGACGGCAGCCGAGTCGGCCGGCTTGGGCGACGTGCTGCAGCAGGCCACCGACGCGCTCGGCGGTGCCACCGACGGATTGAGCGACGCGGCCACGCAGGCCACCGACGCGCTCGGCGGTGCGACGGACCAGGCAACCGAGGCCATTACTGGTGTTACCGACGAGTTTATCGGCGGCAAATAGCCCGAGTTTTGGTGGTACACGACTCACCCCGTTGAGGTGCTCGACCTTCGTGTAGTCGCGGATGTAGCCGTGACTACTGGACCGAGACCGGCCTGGATGACGAGGGTGTTCGAACACAGCTCATCAACTACAAGCGTCGCACGCTGGAGTATTTAGGCGTGCCACCAGAGGTGACGGGCAAGCTCGGCCTGATTTGACTACGAACCGGGGCACTCCCCCCTGTGACCGCCCGAGCTCCCCTTCAAGTCGATGCTCACCGAGACGGAGCTTGAGTGGTTCACTCCACACGGCATCCGCCACACCTTCGCTGCGATCCTGTTATCGGGGTGACACCACCTCGGTCCGTTCCGGTTTCGCCTTCCCTCGCCTCACTCGGCGTGAGCGCCCACGGGAATCACATAGAGCGGAGTCTCCTCATGGGCGGCGCCGACGACCTCGCGGACCACTTCGTCCGCGAACGCGCCCACCGGTACGCTGCCGAACCCCAGGCTCGTGGCCACGAGCAGGATGTTCTGCGCGGCGTGGCCGGCCTCAATATGCACATAGCGAGCGGCACGGTCACCGTACTTCGCCGCAGTGCGCTCGTACACGCCCGTGATGACGAACACCACGGGTGCCTCGGCAACGAACATCTGCCCCAGCGAGGCCCCCGCAAGGGCCACCCGGACGTCTGTGCGGCGCGCCTCTTCGAGTTCGTGCCGTTTTGGCACGTAGCGGCCCACCCCCTTCGCCGACGCCACGTAGAGTTCGAGGGGGTAGAGAGCGCCAGCGGACGGAGCGGCCCTGAACTCGCGGACGGAGTCGGTGACGCCCTGGGCCGCCCACAACATCCGCGCGACATGCTCCTCGGAGACAGGAGTGTCGGCGAAGCTCCGCACCGACCGCCGACGCCTCATGGCGTCGAGCAGGTCGCCTGGCGCTTCGGCAACGGACGGATCCGGCAGCGCGCCCCCGGGGTCCGGTGCCGCGTCGGCGTTCTTCGCGCCACTGGGTTCCCGAGCCGCGCGCGGGGCGCATCCCGTCAGAGTCACCATCAGCGTTCCGAGCGCGAGCAGGAACACGCGGCGATCGAGCGCCCCCGCATCGCTCTTCCCCGGCAGAAGAGTGTCGATCTCGTTCGACATCGCGAACACCTCCACACGTCGGAAAGCGCCAAGCCCTCCGCGCTTCTTATGGGTTGTATTCCCGCCTGCGCGCGATCCCGTCCGGGCGCAGATCCTCGCGCCCGTGGAGCCGGGAGGCAACATCGCATATCCTTCAACAGAGACACTCCGATGTGTAGATCGAAGTTAGGACGGCCCTGTGCCCATAGATGACATCTCCGCTACGAGCAACGCTTCCGACATGACCGGCGGCCTTCCGAATCAGCCGGTCTGGCACACCCTGAGTGCGGACGATGTGGTCCTGCACGCCGAGACGAGCCCCGAAGGGCTCACCGATGAGGACGCCGGGGAGCGTCTCGCGAAGTACGGACCCAACGCCATCCCCCGGGGAAAGGGGGAGACGGTCCTCGACCTTGTCTGGCGTCAGATCGACAACCCATTGATCTGGGTTCTGATCGTCTCGGCGGTAGTGGCGATGGCCGTCGATCCACGGGACGGGATGAAGAACGGGCTGGTGATCCTGGCGGTGGTCGTGCTCAACACGATTATCGGGTTCGTGCAGGAATACAAGGCGAGCAAGGCAATCGAGGCGCTCACGCTCATGGTGCCGGAGAACGTCTCCGTGCTGCGCGAAGGACGCAAGTCCACTCTTCCGGCTGCGGACCTCGTCCCCGGCGATGTGGTTCTGCTCGCCAGCGGGGACAAGGTGCCGGCGGACATGCGTCTCATCAAGTTCCGCAGCCTCCAGATTGAGGAGGCGGCGCTTACCGGCGAGTCCGTGCCAGTTCACAAGCAGCTCGCTCCGGTAGAACGCGCGGCAGGCATCGGCGATCGTACGTGCATGGTGTATGCGGGGACGCTGGTCACCTACGGAACCGGGACCGCGGTGGTGATCGGAACCGGTGCCGATACCGAGATCGGCCGCATCTCGACTCTGCTGAAGGAGACCACCGACCTGCAGACCCCGCTCACCAGGGATCTGGCGGTGATCGGGCGCTACATCACCACCGCGATCATTGCGATTGCAGTGGTGATGCTCGTAGTCGGGACGTGGCGCACCATGGCCGAGACCGGAATCACTTGGCTTCCCGCCCTGCGCGAGACGGCCATCTTCGCCATCGCACTGGCAGTGGGCGCCATCCCCGAAGGATTGCCGGCGATCGTGACCATCGCGCTGGCCATCGGCGTCCAGCGCATGGCGGCCCGGCGAGCCGTGGTACGCAAGCTTCCCGCTGTCGAGACCCTTGGATCGACCACGGTCATCTGCACCGACAAGACTGGAACTCTCACCCGCAACGAGATGACCGTCCAGGAGGTCTGGACGCCGGTGTCCGGCGCGTTCGGCGTGTCGGGTGTGGGCTACGAGCTCGCTGGGGAGTGGTTTTCAGCCGGCGCGCGCGTCGAACGCGTGCCGGACGACGTGTCCGACCTGTTGCTCGCTGGGGCGCTCTGTAACGACGCCTCGCTGACGAACGAAGAGGGCTTCTGGAAGGTCCACGGAGACCCTACCGAGGGCGCTCTCGTCGTCGTCGCCGAGAAGGCCGCTCTGGGGGTGGAGGCGGCTCGAGAGCGCTTCGAGCGCGTGGACGCGATTCCTTTCGAGTCCGAGAACCAGTTCATGGCCACCCTGCACGCGCAGGACGGGGGGCGCGTACTGATCAAGGGCGCGCCCGAGGTGGTGCTGAGCCGATGTCTCGGCGAAACCGGGAGTCCGCTCGATGCGGCTGACGTGCTACGCGAAGTCGAAGCGTTGGCCGCCAGGGGCATGCGGGTCCTGGCGTTTGCCGCCAAGTGCGCAAGCGGGCAGACGAATCTCGAGATGCGAGACACTGAGGGTGGATTCACCCTTCTCGGGATCCAGGGCATGATCGACCCGCCACGGCCCGAGGCTATCGAGGCGATCGAGCTATGTCACCAGGCCGGGATCATGGTGAAGATGATCACTGGCGACCATCAGGAAACGGCGCGGGCGATCGCCGCCCAGATCGGCATACTCCCCGATGACCCGGATGCGCCTCAGGTGATCAACGGTACCCAGCTCGCGGCGATGTCTGATGAGCAGATACGCGATGCGGCCAGCGCCTGCAACGTCTTTGCCCGTGTTGCGCCGGAGCATAAGCTCAGACTGGTCAACGCTCTGCAGAGTCTCAACGAGGTGGTCGCGATGACCGGTGACGGCGTCAACGACGCGCCCGCGCTCAAGCAGGCGAACATCGGCGTGGCGATGGGTATCACCGGAACCAGCGTCTCCAAGGAGGCGGCGGGAATCGTCCTCACCGACGACAACTTCGCCTCGATCGCCGCTGCTGTCGAGGAGGGGCGTCGCGTCTACGACAACCTCATCAAGTCGCTTGCGTTCGTGCTGCCGACCAACCTCGGGCTTGCTCTCATCCTCATGTGGGCGGTGGCGTTCTTTCCGTTCGCCGAGGTCACGTACGTGGTTGACGGTGTGTCGTCGACCGCGCGTGAGCTGCTGCTGCCGATGGCGCCGGCGCAACTGCTCTGGATCAACCTGGTCGCCGCTGTGGCGCTCGCGCTCCCGCTGGCCTTTGAGGCGAAGGAGCCCGACATCATGCGCCGTCCGCCCAGACATCCTCGGGCACCGGTGCTCAGCAGGTTCGTCATCACGCGCACTCTCGTCGTCGCTGTCATGATCGCCACCGGGGCGATCATGCTCTTCCTCTACGAGTTCCGCTCTGCCGGGGGCGGCGGGCACCAGGCCCTCGCGAACGCACAAACGATGGCCGTGACCACCGTCATCATGTTCCAGATCTTCTACCTGCTGAACTGTCGCTCGCTACGGGACTCGATGCTAAGAATCGGAGTATTCAGCAACAAGACGGTGTTCATCGGCATCGCGGTCGTACTCATACTACAGGCGATGTTCATCTACGCCCCGTTCATGCAGGCGATCTTCGGCTCCGCGCCCCTTACTCCCGCCAACATCCTCGTGAGCGTTCTGGCGGGTGCTATCATCCTTCCGGTGATCAGCCTGGAGAAATGGTGGCGGCGGCGCGGTGCCGATTCTAGCACTCGCCGTGCCTGAGCAGCAGCGAAACAGGCGCGCAAGACTGATACCGGCCGAGGGAGTGATGACGCCATCGGACGCACGAGCGAATCACGCTATCTCGGCGCGGTAGTAGCCATGCTCACCCAGCACGGCAAGGAGGAGGTCGTCGCCCCCGTGCTTGGGGAGGCCCTCGGTTGCCGGGTCGCGCATGTGACCGGCTACGACACCGATCTGCTCGGGACGTTCACGGGCGAGATACCGCGGCAGGGAAGCCAGCTCGATGCCGCGCGCACGAAGGCGCGCATCGGGATGGAGTTGTCCGGTCTGACCATCGGCGTTGCCAGTGAGGGGACGTTCGGCCCCGACCCCATCACCGGCATGTTCGCCTGGAACCGGGAAGTGCTGCTCTGGATCGATGACGACCTGGGCATCGAAGTGACGGGCGTGGCTGCGGGTACGACCAACTTCGCTCATCGCCTCGCGGTCTCGTGGGAGGACGCCGAGGAGTTCGCCCTCGCCGTCGGCTTTCCCGGGCACTGGGTGGTGGTGCGGCCGGAGCACGAGCGTGACCTGCGCATCCGCAAGAACATCCGTGATTGGAACGGACTGCGCGAGGCGTACGACACGGCGCGCGGGGAGGCGTCGAACGCCCGCGTCTTCATCGAGACCGACATGCGAGCACATGCCAACCCGACCCGCAGGGACATGATCGCGCTTGCGGCCCGCGATCTGGCCCGCAATCTCACGAGCCTCTGCCCAGTCTGTGAGACGCCTGGATTCCGTACTGTCAAGCGCGTTTCGGGCCTGCCCTGCGAAGAGTGCGGTGCGCCCACCCGCGAGGCCCGCGCGGAGGTTCTTGAGTGCGTGAAGTGTGCGCATCAGGAGACGGTTGAGATCACAGAACCGACAGCCGCCCCCGCAGGACGGTGCGATCTGTGTAATCCGTGACGCACAGCCACATGGAGCCTGTCCGCCCCGCCGGCCGGCCGGTGCCGCCGGCTGGAGCGTAGATCAGGTCCACCAGCTTGATCTGCGACAGCTCGGCCAGCATCGCCTTTGGGCTGATGTCGATACCTGCTACGCGTACACGTCGCCACATGAGGTTTGAATCCCCCGGGTTCACTGGAGACCTGATTCTTTGAGTCCGACTGCGTGCACGCGGCTTTAGTGCTGCGGTCGGCCGTGCGCGCGGACGTGGTGTATGAAGGTCTGAGGGCCGCCTGACATAGGGCGGCCACTGCTCCAGGGGACGTTAACTTCCCGACCTCACGCCGGACGACCGGGCCGTCGTGTGGGGGCTGCTTGGAGGGATCCCGCTATGCCTGAGCTGGTGGGACCAGTCGGCGTCGATCCTTCTCGGCTCCTTTCTCGGCTTGTCGAGTTGCGCCTTGTGGAACAGCTGGTGCCGGTGACCGAGCATCCGGACAAGACGCGTCGCGAGTGGGACGCTCACCTTGAGTGCGCGGACGCCAGACGGGAGAGGCCAGAAGTCACGCGGGCATACATGGCCCGTCACACGGCCACGCACATCGTGCCTCACACGACTGGGAGCATGTAGTCGGGCCACTTCTTCCCAGCGGCAGAGTCGTTGACCGAGGCTGAGGTATCCCGCAGTCTCGCATCCGGAAGACGTGCGTGAACGTGACGCCGGTGGCTCAGCCACCGGCAGCTTTACGCTTGTGCGTCGAACTTGTCGTCCGCTCGATCCTTTGCGCCAAGCCTGCCGAACAGGTCCGCGATGCCAACTCCCGCGGCGAGCGCAGCCACACCTAGCGCAATCGATGCGTCTAGCGTGATGCCTTGGGCGATGACGACGCCGTGTCCCACCGCAACCGCCGACACAAGTCCCACAACCATAACGTACATCTGCTGATGGAAGTCACGGAACAGGCGCTCCATGAAGCGAGCGCCCACGAACAGACCGAATATCCCACCCAGAGCCAGTGGCGCGAGGATAGCGATCTGCACGGTTCCGATCGCCTTGATCACCGGCTCATACACGCCGAGCACGACGAGCATGAGCGAGCCCCCCACGCCAGGGATCAGCATCGTCGCTACGGATAAGAATCCGACAAACACCATGTAGAGGAGGTATAAAGGGGCCGGTTCGGCGGCAGAGCCCCCCGTGGACCCCTCAGCCTGTATCGCAAAGATGACGAGCGGCACTATCACGATAAACGCCGTCACGCCCGATGCCCAAGACGAGCGCTTGATCGTCCGCTCGCGTCGTCGAGCGTCCCCGATGATCGACGGAACAGAGCCAAGGATGAGTCCGATGACGAGCAGCGTTGTTTGGAAGTTGTAGCGCGCCAGCGCCTCTGAAAGCAGCCGCGCGGAGAGGATAACGGAGGGCAGTAGACCCAGCGCCAATATCATGAAGAGCCGAAGATTTCCTTTGATGTCCCCCCTGAAGTGCGCGATGCCGAAAATAATGTCGTCGTACACACCAAGGACCATCGCCACCCACGATCCGCTCACACCAGGCAGCACCTGCGCGATGCCCACGACAGCTCCCGTGAACGCCAGTTTCGCCCAGTGGACGGTAGATGTGGGCCGCGGGCTCTCTTGTTGGGTGCTGCTTGTCACAGAACTGCTCCTAAAACCGGGCTCGTCCGCTCCGATTTCCGCAACGGGCTCATCGTGACGCTGTCCACGAGAAGCATCTCAAACTGAGACATCAGGCCGCATCGGCGAACCGTGATCCCCAGT
>CAYGKH010000058.1:0-10046 GCA_964350345.1 uncultured Coriobacteriaceae bacterium | reverse complement strand
AGGTCGGATTCGGGACTTCAGGACCGAGTCGGCGACCTTCGTGGAGAATCGAGGCCAGCGGCGCAAACTGAACGGCGACCAGCGCCCTCCGATACCAAGACCCGGATAGTCGCGTGGGTCGATTGGTCCCATGGAGCACCGCAGAACACCGAGGTCACCATGGTTCTGCCGTTTCCAACGCTTAGCGGCATCTACGACGGGTTCGCGGTGCGCGTGGACGGCGAGACTGTGCCGATTCGCTACTCTGATGGGGCGGCCGTCGCCACGTTCGAACTTCCAGCCAGGGCCACCTCCCGAGTGGAGACCGGCTACCGCACTGCGGTACACGACCGCCTCTCTGCGGCGCGCGCCGATTACGACGCCCGTGCTTGTCAGAGCTCGGCTCGGGCCACCCACGCTCCCACCTCTCTCACCCCGCCACCGCGATGAAAAGCAGCAATCCTACCACCATGACCACCATGGCGAGATCGAGGTCGCCGGTGAGCGCAGCGACCGTTCTCCTCAAGCTGACGACCCGCTCCTCCTCAGGCTCCTCCTGCCCCCAATCGGTGCGCTCCCGCGTGAAGGCCACCACCACCAGCCGAGCGATGTCCGCGATCCACGCCAGCGCCCCGCCGTGCGCACCCGCGCCCTGCGCGCCGTCACTCTCGCGAATCCGGCGAGACTGCGAAGCCGTGGGCATCATTCCTTCGATGCGCGAGGAGAACTCCTCGGCACGCAACACCTCGACCACGAGGGCCGAGATACCGGAGGTCACGTCGTGCCCGCTCATCCGGTGCAGGGCGAGTTCGTGCGATGCCTCTACGAGCATCTCCGCGGTGTCGTCCCCCACGTCTCTCAACGTGGCCTTCACGACCTCGAGCGCGCGCTCGGGCTCGTGCTGCACCACCACCGAGGCGACCGCGATGCGCTCGGTCCTCAAGCGCCGGGTGACGTAGCGCACGATGTTGCGCACCGCGTCGGTGTACTCCTCGCAGCCACGGCCCGGGCACGCTGGTCCCTGTTGCTGGCGGGCATCTGCCAGCCCGGCCGCACGCTCGATGGTTTTCTCGCGGTCCTCGTCCAGCACGTCGAATATCTCGCGGAGAACCCGCGCAGACTGGGACCCCGGGGAGCCCTCGAGGATGGTGGCGGTGAATCGCTGTCTGAATCTGCGCATACGGTATCGGACGAGCGTCAACCGGGCGAAAGCCGAGCGGATACCCTGCGACACGGCCACCAGATATCCTTCGTAGGCTTCGGTGAGCGAGCCGGCGAGACCGCCCGCTGCCGTGACGCCACGGGCGTACCAGGCGTCCGCCGAAGCCCATCGGGGAAGCGTCAGCCGGGAGACCCCGAACCGCGCGTCCAGGCCGATGATGCCCGCACCGGCGGCCACCGCGAGCGCCGCGTAACCGATGTGTTCCCAGGTGAACTGGCGATACGCGATGAGTACGGACACATCGAGACCGAGCCCCTGGGTCACCGGCGTCAGCACGCCGCGCAGGAGCAGGAGCGGCGCCACCCCGAGCGCGATCACGGCCGAGCAGAGGAGCGTCATCGCCACGAGCATAAGAGCCGGCGCTTCCGTCACTGTCGAGCACTCCTCGGACACCGGGCCTCCGAACACCGACCACAGCAACTTGGCGAGCACCGCGAACGTGCCTCCTCCTGCGATAACGAAGGCCGCCTCCATCGGTCCGATCACCCCGAAGAGCGCCACCGGGTCTGCCGCCTCGACAGCGTGATGGATGAGCGACTTGCTCGCGAACCCGTTGAACAGTGGTAGGCCGACGGTCCCCGCCGCGGCCACCAGCATCGCGGTGAACGTGAGCGGCATGCGGGTGCGCAGTCCCCCGAGCTTGCCCAGGTCCACGCTGCCCGCCTGCGTGAGCACCGCCCCGGCGCCGAGGAAGAGCACCGCCTTGTAGAGCGCGTGGTTCACCACGTGATAGAGTCCGCCGGAGATTCCGTATGCCGCGTACCGGTCGCCCGCGAGATAGGCGGCGGCGCCCAGCCCCGCCAGCACGAAGCCGATCTGGCTGACGCTGCTGTACGCCAGCATCCGCTTCATGTCCTTCTGCGGCAGCGCAATCAGCACTCCGGCAACCATCCCGGCGAGTCCGAGCACGAGGAGCGCAAGCCCCAGCGTCGGCAGCGGGTCCTGGCCCCCGGCGGGTCCATAGAGCGTGAAGAGCGTCCTGAAGATGCCGTACGCGCCGATCTTGATGAGCACGCCCGAGAGCAGCGCGCTTGCGGGAGACGGGGCGACGGAATGGGCGTCGGGCAACCAGATATGCACGGGCAGCATACCGGCCTTCACCCCGAAGCCGAGCACCATGAGCGATGCGGCGAGCCACCTGAGCGGTGCATGCTCCTCCGACGTGACGACCGGCGAAAGCGTCCCGTCACCGCCGATGTGAAGCGTCAACAGGATACCTGCGAGCAGGACGAACCCGCTGCCCAGCGTCATGACCAGATACTTGGCGGCCGCCCGCTCGGCCTGCCCGGTGCGCTTGTGGACGACGAGAAGGTACGCGAGGACCCCCATGAGCTCGAAGAAGAGGAAGAGTGTCACCAGATCGCCGGCGACGACGACTCCCAGCGTCACACCCAGCGTCACGAGGGCGGCGACGTGGTAGCGGCCTGACTCGGAGTCAGAGGCCAGGTAATCGACCGCGTGAAGCGCACAGCACGCCCATACGAAGGCGATGAGAACGACCATCATGTGCCCGACGAGGTCGAGGGCGAACGTCGCCTCGCCGAGCAGGAAGGGCACCGATGCGGTCAGCGGGTAGGCGCCCCGCGTCAGGAACGCCAGCGCGACGGCGCCGAGCAAGGTCATGACGCTCACCGACACGATCAGGACGTCGCGATATCCCTGCCGGACCGCCCCGAGCGGCCTCACGAGGGCGGCACCGAGCAGCGGGAGCATGACGAGCGCGAGCATGACGGCTGCCTCTGGAGTATGCATATACGTGCTCGCCTCCTTCTATCCTCCGGTGGCCAGTAGCCCGGCCGCCATGCGTGCCAATGACAGTGCGGACACATCCATAAACGCCGCGCTTCCCAGGAGCACCGTGATCACCGTCAGTGCGATGAGCGGCACGAGCAGATACGGGGACGCCTCCCGCCACGCGCGAGGTCCCGAACGGACCGGCTCGGACTCCCCGCCGCCCTCCTGCTCGCCGAGGTAGGCGACGCTCAGGACAGGCAGGAGGTAGACCGCGGCAAGAGCGGCGCCTCCGACGAGCACGAAGAGATACCCGCCCGCACCCGCGTCGAACATCCCCCGCCCGAGCACCCACTTGCTGATGAAGCCCGACAGCGGTGGCGTGCCGATCATGCCGAGCGCGGCAATGGCGAACACCGCCATCGTCACCGGGTAGCGCCGGGCGATACCGTGCATCTGGCTCACCCGTTGCACACCGGCGTCGCGGGCGAGCACGCCCGCGCACAGGAAGAGTGCTCCCTTCATGAACGCATGGTTCGTGATGTGCACGAGGGCACCCGTAAGTGCCCCGGCACCGAGCAGGAACGCTCCGAGCGTGACGTAGGCCATCTGGCTGATCGTGGAGTACGCCAGACGCCGCTTGAGGTCATCCTGGCGGATCGCGATCACTGCGGCGGATATAACGGTGAACGCAGCCAGGGCGGCAAGCCATCGATCCATGCCGAGTGCGGCGAGCCATCCGGGACCGACGATCTCGTAGACGACCCGCACGATGGCGAAGGCGCCTGCCGCGACCATGACCCCGGACAAGGCAGCAGAGAAGGGTGCCGGTGCCGCGGGATGCGCGTCGACGACCCACCCGTGCAGCGGCACCAGGGCGGCCTTCACGCCGAACCCCGCGATCAGCAACAGGGCGGCGAGTGCGACCGAAGCGGGAGCAGCGTCGGGCGGGAGTATCCCGCCGGGTTCGAACCCGAGCGTGCCGGCGAGCGTGAACGTAAGCGCCGCCCCCATGACGAGCAGACTGCCGCCCGAAACGATATAGACGATGTACTTGCGGCCTGCCGCGACGGCCTTGGCGGTCCCTTCGTGCACGATAAGCGCGTAGGACAGTATCGAGAACAGTTCGTAAAGGGCGAGCAGGGTGAAGAAGTCTCCGGCGTAGGCGACGCCCATCAGACCCGCGAAGCAGAGCATCGAGAACGTATGGTAGCGACCGGCACGCGGGTCGTCCCGGAGGTATCCCACCGCGAACACGAACGTCGCGAACCACAGCGCGGCGATAGTCAGGCCGAAGAGCGCGCCCGCGGCGTCCACGCGAAGCGACAGATACAGGTCGGGCGCGACGCGGAACAGGCGCATCTGAGGAGATACGCCAGCCGGCGCGTCAGATACCAGCTTCGCGGCCAGCAGGAGCGTCGTGCCGATGACGACGCCCTGAAACGCGTTCGCGCGGGAGCGCGGCATCTTCGAATAACCGAGCGCCAACACCGCGCCTGCGAGCGGCAGGAGGATCGTCAACAGCGCCGGCGAGAAGAGGATGTCTGTGATCGGCAGCATCGACACCCCCTCACATGCCGAACGCATATGCGACGGCGGTCCGGGCGATCGAGAGCGGCATGCCCGGCAGATCGCTCGCCAGGCCGAAGAGGAGCACCAGGGCGCCGCACGCGATGGTGGGATAGAGCAGCGACGGTCGAGCCTCCCCGACTACGGGCTCCGGTTCTACGGGCTTGAAGAACGCCCGGTAGAGCAGCGGGAACCAGTAGGCCGCGTTGAGGAGCGCGCTGATCGTCATCACCACGGCGACCCAGCCCATACCCGAGGCGAACCCCCCCACGGAGAGGTGCCACTTACTGACGAAGCCCGCCAGCAACGGCATGCCGGTGAAGCCGAGCGAAGCGACGCCGAACGCGGTCATGGTGACCGGCATCCGCCTTCCGATGCCGTCCATCTCGCTGATACTGGTTTTGCCGGTCGTCCGCTGGATCGCGCCGGCGGCGAAGAACATGGTGACCTTCTGTACGGCCTGGTTGGCGATGTGGACTATCGCCCCGGTCGCCGCCAACGGATTGAGCATCGCCACACCGAGCAGGACGTACGAGAGCTGGCCGATGGTCGAATATGCGAGTCGCCGCTTGAGGTTGTCCTGGAGAAGCGCCATGACCGACGCGGTCACTATGGTGAACGCGGCCAGGTACGCGAGGTAGTCGGTGAGCCGTACCTGCTGGAGCAGTTCGATGCCGAACACGTCGTGGATCGTGCGGACGACCCCGAACGCCCCCGCCTTGACCACCGCGACCGCATGTAACAGAGCGCTCACCGGCGTCGGCGCTACCATCGCCCTCGGTAGCCACCCGTGCAGCGGCATGACCGCAGCCTTGACCCCGAACCCGAGCACCAGCGCGGCGAAGAGGAGCCCGAGCGCCAGCGAGCCGGTGTCGTGCGGGACGATACCCCGTTGCCCGAATGCGAGCGTGCCGCCCGACACGACGTACGTCATCGCCGTGCCGAGCAGAATCACCGCGCCCCCGGTCAGTGTGTACACGAGGTATGTGCGCCCGGCCCGCAGCGCCTCGGGCGTCTCGTCATGAACGACGAGCGGATAGGCGCTGATAGTGAGAATCTCGTAGAAGATGAAGAGCGTCAGGAGGTTCTCGGCGAACGCGAGAGCCACCGTCGTCGAGACGCATAGAGCGAAGAAGCCGAAGAACCTCCTGCGTGAGAGCTCACCGTCCATGTAGCCGATCGAGTACACCGTTGCCGCGACCCAGAGCAGTGAGGAGACCGAGGCAAACGCCATCCCAAGAGCGTCGGCGCGAAACCCGATGCCGAGGCCAGGCGCGAACTCCGCGAACCGGAAGGTGTAGACAGTCCCTGCGACGGTCCCGGGCAGCATCGAAGCGACCACGATCAGTTTGAGCACCGCCGCGCTCAGGCTCCAGAACTGACGCCAGAGGGCACTTCGCCCAGTAGCGAAGACGAGTAGTGCGCACGTGAAGGAGAGTACCGGCGCGACCGCGGGTCTGATGTCCCATATCTCCACAGGCCTCACCCGCCCCCGAGGAGACGCACCACTCCCGGAAGCGCGATGCCTACCGGGATATGGGCGAACAACCCTGCCAGCACCGAGAGCGCGGCGAGGGCGACGACGGGGACGAGCATGACGAGCGGCGGCTCGCCTGCCGCTTCCACCTCCTCATGCACGGCGGGACGGAAGTAGAACGCGTTGACCACGCGCAGGTAGTAGGCGAGCGCGAGGAGCGCGCTGAAGACGAGTGCGACGGCGATTACCGGACGGGCCGCCTGAATCGCGCCGACCGCCAGATACCACTTGGTGACGAAGCCGGCTGTCGGAGGGATCCCGACGATCGACACCACGGCGACCGAGAGAGCACCGGTGGTGATCGGCATGCTTCGGCCCACCCCGCGCAGGTCGGACACGGTACGATAGCCCGTCTGGAATATCACCGCGCCGATGGCCAGGAAGAGCGTCGACTTGATGACCGCATGATTGAAAATGTGTATCGAGGCACCGACGAGCCCGCTCTGATTGAACAAGCCCAGGCCGACCGCGAAATACCCGATGTTGGAGACGGTCGAGTAAGCGAGCATGAGCTTGATGTCGTCCTGCAACAGCGCGAACACCGCCCCGAAGACGATCGCCAGCACTCCCATCACGGAGATCCCGATGCTGAACGCCTCCATGTCGACACCGCCCGCTTGCTGGAATATCTGGTAGGTCCTCACCAGCCCTACGATCCCCATCTTGACCACGAGGCCCGAGAGGATTGCACTCACCGGAGCCGGGGCCGACGAGTGCGCATCGGGCAACCACAGGTGCAGCGGGAAGAGGGCCGCCTTGGTCATGAAGCCGAGCGCCAGTGCGGCGAACGCGAGCACGGTCGGCCGAACCGGGACACCGCCGGCGACCCGCGACGCCATGTCGCCCATGTTCAGCGTGCCCGTCAGCTGGTAGAGCACGCCGATGGCGAAGAGGACGAGCAGCGAGGAGAGCGCCCCCAGGAGCAGATACCTGAACGCCGCGGCCGCGGCCACTCTACGTTCTCCGTACGTGACCAGCGCATACGCCGAAAGGGAGAAGAGCTCCATGAAGACGAAGAGGTTGAACAGGTCGCCCGTGAACGAGAAGCCCAGAAGGCCTCCGAGGTTGATGAGGATCAGTGCGTGGTAGAAGGGCTGGCGACGCTCTTCGAACTCCCGGGCCGCATACCGTGTCCCGTAGAGCGCCGCGAGTGCGAACACGGGAGCAGTAAGGCCGATGAGAGCTCCGTACTCGTCTATGCGAAGCTCGATCCCGTACGGGGCGACCCAGCCGCCGAGGGAGTGGGAGAACGGGCCCGACCTGGCCACGACGACGGCGAGCACGAGAGCTCCCGCCGACGCCAGAACGGTGACGGCGAGCGCCCAGGCGGATGCGAGCCCGCTCCTGAACCTGCCGAGTGGCAGACAGAGGGCCGAGCCGGCCACGGGCAGGACCAGCACGGCGACGAGAAGCTGCTCTTGCCACGTACTCATCGGTCACTCCGCAGCTCATCAACTTCTATCGTCCCGTGCTCCTCGTGAACGCGCACGATGATCGCCAGAGCGAGTGCCGTGACGCTGACCGCCACCACGATGCCCACGAGCACGAGCGTCTGGGACAAGGGGTCGTGGAAGGGAGGGGCCGAGCCCGGCCTGACGATGGGCGCGCTGCCGCCCTCAGCAAGCCCGCCGGTGATGATGAAGATGAAGACGGCGGTCTCCATGATGTTCAGGCCGATGATCTTCTTGATCAGGTTGCCCTTCGCTATCACCGCATACAGGCCGATGAGAAAGAGTGTGACGGCAAGGACGTAGTCGGCTCTGTCGAGCAGCGCCATCATCGCCGACCCTCCATCGACCAGAACATCGTCACGATGATCGCCGCGCCCGCCACACCGATACCCGCCTCGATCGCGAGAACCAGCCACTCTCGCGCTGCCGGGATCGTATCCACCAGGGGATACCGGAACATCCCGTCACCGAGCAGAAGACCTGTGAGCGCGAACACCAGGAACGTCAGCATCGACGCGGCCTGCATCCACGACAGCGCTCTCCCGGAGACGAGGGCACGCACGCGCTCCGTGCCCGCTCCGAGCGAGAAGGCGATCAGCGCCGCTCCCAGTACGACGCCTCCCTGGAACGCACCACCCGGACTGTCGTGCCCGGCCACGATGAGATACACGCCGAACACGACGATCGCCGGCACGGTGCGGGTCACGATGAAGCGTGTCACCTCACCGGGCGCGGCATCGTCCTCCCGCTGGCCGGCGGACCGGGACACACGCCCGCCTGCGGAGAGCACCGCCAGTACCCCGACAAGCGCGGTGAAGATGACAGCCGCCTCGCCAAACGTGTCGAAGAGCCGGTACTCGAGCAACACACCGGTGACGATGTTCTGTGACCCTGTCTCCTCCACCCCGCGCTCGAGATACCTCTGGGCCACATGCGTCCGGATGGGTGCGTCGGGAGCTCCCGGCACGGGTAGTTGAGCCACCGCCGAGAGGATCGGCACGGCCAGGACCAGCATGAGCGCGAGAGATACGAGCCGCTTCATCGTTCCCGACGCTCCGTCCGTTCGAGTGCGAGCAGGAACAAGACCGTGGTCACACCTGCTCCCACCGCGGCCTCGGCCAGGGCGACGACGGGAGCACCGCGAAGCTGCCACAGAAGCGACAAGGCCAGCCCGTAGACCGCGAAGAGTGCAACGGAGACCCTGAGGTCTTTGATGCTCACTACCAGGAGTGCGGTCACCACCAGCAACAGATAGAGCAGGATGTCGGCGGCACCGCTCATCGTTTCCCCGTCCAGGGCTCGAGTCCGGAACGGAACGAGGCGCGGGCCAGAGCATGCCCGGATATCGGGCTATACACGGCCACGAGCGCGATGAGGGCAACGAGCTTGACCGTCTCCGGATCGAGGCCCTGCCTCAGTGCGAGCCCGGCAAGCAACAGACCTGCTCCCAGCGTGTCGCACTTCGTAGCCGCATGAGTCCGGCAGTAGAAGTCGGGGAAGCGGAGGAGGCCGACCGTACCGGCCACGAAGAAGGCTGCACCGAGGACGATGAGGATGACGGCCAGCGCATCGATGACCAGAGAGAGCAGTATCATCGTTGCGCCCTCTGTGCGGGCGACGCCGTAATCAGCCGGGAGGCCGCGAGAGCCACCACGTAGTTCAGCAGGCCGTAGACGATCGCGACGTCCACGAACAGGGTGAGGTCGAAGGCGTAGGCGACCAGTACGAGCAGGACCAGGGTCTTAGTCCCGACGACGTTCACGGCGAGCATCCGGTCCGAGAGGGTTGGTCCGAGCAGTGCGCGCACCAGACAGAGAATCGCGTTAGCGATCAACACGATCGTCAGCGCCTGGAAGAACACCTGCACGACGGCTACTCCTCGAGCGCGCGCGCAATGCGACGCTCAACCACGCCTTCATCGAGATCGGCGGCGAATCGCTCGGACAGGCAGTGTACGAGGGTCGTCTGGCCCTCCGAGTCGACCGCGAGCGTACCGGGAGAGAGCGTCACGGTGCTGACGTAGAGCGCCTGCGACAGTCGCCCTTCGAGGCCCGTGTCACACTCGACCATGCGCGGCTCCAGCGCGAGGGTGGGCCGGAACGCGTCGATCGCCACCTGCACACCGCCGGAGAGCACATGCCAGGCGAAGGCCGGTGTGGAGCCGAGCAGGGCCAGAAGGCGACCCGGCGTAAGCCTCGTCGCCTCGCCCTCCTCCTGCACGAGCCGGGCGCTCCACCATCCCAGCGAAACGCACAGGACGGTCCCTATCGCGAGCTTCTTCGGGTCCCACGTGCCGATGAGCACGATCCAGAAGAGGAAGAGCGTCGTCGAGATCCCTGCTGCCTTCATCGGACCTCCTTATCTCGGCTATCTCCTGGTCTATACCCGATAGCTGCGGACCTCCGCACGACGACCGGTCAGGATCCTTCTGATGCGCGAATTCAGATACTAAGTGCAACGCCCCCCAGGCGCGAGGGCGAGGCAATCTGGGACACTTCAGGCTCCTCCATCCCGCCAAGAACAGGGGAACCGCACATGAAGTATCGCCAGATCACCT
>CAYGKH010000057.1:1673-10059 GCA_964350345.1 uncultured Coriobacteriaceae bacterium | reverse complement strand
CCCTTTTCCGGGGAGATGCGCGCCGAGCGAGTTTGACTCTCCGGAGTATCCTCGGGATACTCGGTACCGGGGCAGGAGACGGGTTTCTACGATTCGACGGGGGCAGGCACCATGGCAGTGACCCGGGAACAGATCGCCGACAGCTTCAGGCGACGCGTCGAGAGCAAGGGCTTTCGCAAGACCTCCGTCGAGGAGATCGCTAAAGACCTGCACATCTCGAAGAAGACGATCTACGTGCATTTCGAAAGCAAGGACGACATCTACCGCTTCGTGCTGGAACGTCTCGCCGCCGAGGAGAGGACTCGCATTGCCGATCTCCTTGCCGGCCGCGAGACGTATCGTGAGAAGATCCAGGGACTCGTGGGCGTGATTTTCGAGTTCGCCCGCGATTGGTGGGATTGCAACCGCGAGAGTGAGTTCGTCGAGCGTTATGAGATCGGCGAGAGTACGTTTCTCGATGCCTACACCGAGCTGATTCGTGAGTACGTCTGCGCTGGTGCTGATTCGGGTGAGTTTTCAGTCGAGGATTGCGAGATGACCGTGCACTTCATCGGCGGGATCATCCTCGCTGGGACCCGCATGCTCCATGAGGATCCCAGCATCGAGCCCGAGCCGCATGCCACGCAGGCGGTGGACCGGCTGCTCGTCTGCTGAGCAGATCACGCACATCGGTTCTGCGCCTGTTTCGGGAATGGTAAGGTAGACGACCAGTTTCCGGAATTCAGGGGGCCTGCGTGGGGATAGAGTTCGTTGATGCATACTACGAGATCGCCGCGATCCTCGCGGTCGCCGCGATCCTCGGCGCTGTCGGGATCGCTCTCCGTCAGCCGTTGATCATCTCGTTCATCGTGGTCGGGCTCGTCGTGGGCTCCGCCGGATTGAACTGGGTGTCGGCTTCCCACCAGATCGAAGTGATGGCCAGTATCGGTATCGCGGTGCTGCTCTTCGTCGTCGGACTGAAGCTCGATCTGCATCTGATCTCAAGTGTCGGTCCTGTCGCGTTGGCCACCGGTCTTGGTCAGGTCGGGTTCACGTCGGCCGTGGGCTTCCTCATCGCCCTCGCGCTAGGATTCGATCTCGTGCCTGCAATCTACATCGCGGTCGCGCTGACATTCTCAAGCACCATCATCATCGTCAAGCTGCTCTCAGATAAGCGGGAGATCGACTCGTTGCACGGTCGGATCGCGGTCGGGTTCCTCATTGTGCAAGACATCGTGGTCGTCATCGTCATGATCGTGCTCTCGGCCTTCGCCGGGAACGCCGACATACCGATTGCCGAGGCGCTCCTGCGCACGATTGCCACGGGCATCGCGTTCCTCGGCGCGTTGGCGCTGTTGATGAAGTATGTGCTGCCGCCACTGCTCGAACGGCTCGCCCGTTCGCAGGAGCTTCTGGTCCTCTTCTCTATCGCGTGGGCGGTCTCACTTGCCGCGCTCGGTGAGGGGCTCGGGTTCAGCCAGGAGGTCGGTGCGTTTCTCGCGGGCGTGTCGCTTGCCTCGACACGCTTCCGGGAGGCCATCGCTTCCCGGTTGACGACCCTGCGGGACTTCCTCATTCTCTTCTTCTTCATTGAACTTGGAAGCAAGCTCGATCTCGCCTCGATGGGAGATCAGATCCTCCCTGCACTGCTGCTCTCCGTGTTCGTCCTTGTCGGCAACCCCTTAATCGTCATCATCATCATGGGGCTCATGGGGTATCGAAGGCGAACGGGTTTCCTGGCCGGGCTGACCGTCGCGCAGATCAGCGAGTTCTCCTTGATCCTCGCCGCTCTCGGCGTCGCCCTGGGCCACATCGGAGCCGACACGCTCAGCCTCATCACGGTTGTGGGAATCGTGACGATCGGACTCTCCACCTATCTGATCCTGTACTCGCACAGACTCTACGACCGTCTCGAAGGCCCGCTGATGATCTTCGAGAGGGGAACTCCCTTTCGCGAGATTGCCGCCGAGGAGACGAGCGGACCTGTGCGTGTGGACGCCGTTGTTTTCGGCCTGGGACGGTTCGGGTCCAACATCAGCAGGGGTCTCGTCGAGCGTGGGCGGCAGGTGCTCGGCGTGGACTTCGACCCCTCGGCGCTCCGGCGGGGCCGGGGACACGGACTATTCACGCAGTACGGTGACGCTGAAGACCCTGAGATACTCAGCGCACTCCCGCTCCAGCGCGCTGAATGGGTGGTGAGCGCGACACCGCTGCTCGATACACAACTCGCCCTTCTCCACGCTCTCAAGACACACGGATACGAGGGGAAGGTCGCCGTCACCGCCCACTCGGACAGCGATGCGGAACGACTGAACGGTGCAGGTGCCGACCTCATCCTGCTGCCATTCGTCGATGCCGCGGATCAGGCGGTCGACCTGCTCACCCAGTCGGTGGCGATGCCGCGCACGTGCGCGTGTTGGACGATGGATGATCTGCAAGCGGAAGTCCGTTAGGCGGGAGCCGATCTAAAGAGCGCCCTCACGCTCGAGCAGCGAACGTTTTCGCTCGACCCCTGACGCGAAACCGGTGAGCGAGCCGTCGGCGCCGATCACGCGGTGACACGGGACGACCACGCCCACAGGGTTCGCACCGCAGGCCTGTGCGACTGCTCGCACGGCTGTCGGCCGACCGGCCCTGCGCGCGAGCTCACCATAGGTGATCGTCGAGCCCCGCGGGATGGCGCGCAACTGCTCCCAGACGTCGAGTTGGAATGGCGTTCCGTAGAGGTCGAGCGGGATATCTGCGATCGCGTCGTCGTCGGACTCGCCCTCGGCATGTGTGGCGATCGTCGCCGCCCACTCCCGGGTTCGCGGATCTGCCGGCTCAAGTGAGGCCCCCGGGAATCGCCTAGCGAGCAACGCGTGCGCCTCCTCGGCGGGGGTTGCGAGAGCGGTAAGGCAGACGCCGCGATCGGTCGCGGCGACGAGCAGGTCTCCGAGGGATGTCGTGACGGCTGCGAAGCGGACAGTCCCGGGCATCGCGTTTTGATGAGCGCGGTGGTGAATCACGGCTCCTCCTCGATGAACGTGCGTGTTGTCGGTACGAGCGTACTTCCCCACAGGCGTGTCGTCCATCACACACATATCGGGCGCGTTCGGGAATACTCTGCCGAGGAGGTGGTTCCCTGTGCCGTTCGACATAACGAGCACGGTCCGGCTGGCTAACGGTGTCGAGATGCCGGTCCTGGGCCTCGGGACGTACAAGGTGAATGAGGGAGCCGAGGTCGAATACGCGGTCCGAACCGCGCTCGACATCGGTTACCGCAGGATTGACACAGCGTCCCTCTACGAGAACGAAGAGGGGATCGGTCGCGCGTTGCACAGGAGCGGGATCGACCGAGAAGATGTGTTCCTCGCGACGAAGGTCTGGAACGACGAGCAGGGCGAAGCGGAGACAAGCGCAGCGCTCGAACGCTCGCTCGCGCGCCTCGACGTTGACTGCATCGATCTGTATCTCGTCCACTGGCCGGTACCGGCAACTCTTGCCGCGACCTGGCGTGCGATGGAGCGGGCCCTTGAAGACGGGAAGGTCAGGGCGATCGGGGTGTGTAACTGCCTCGTGCCGCACCTTGAGAGGCTCGCCGAGACGGCAGAGGTGATGCCCATGGTCGACCAGGTCGAGCATCACCCCCGGCTCGCCCAGCCGGAGCTGCGCTCCTACCTTCAGCATCACGGCATCATCCTCGAGGCGTGGGCGCCGATCATGCGGGGGCGAGCGAGCGAGGTGCCCGAGCTGGTGCGCATCGCCGAGGCCCACGGTGCGACACCGTCGCAGATCGCGCTCAGATGGATACTGCAACATGGCGGTGTGGTCATTCCCAAGAGCGTGAAGGCATCCCGCATCGCGGAGAACGCCGACATCTTCGGCTTCGAACTAACTGAGGGCGAGATGGCGGCGATCGACGCACTCGATGCTGGCGAGGATGGGCGCCTCGGCAAACATCCCGATGTGTTCGTCGAGCCGTGGTCGTCTGTCGGAGGCCGATGATGGGCGCGCGCGTCGCACTCGTGCGATGCGACTCCTACGAGCAAGCGGTCGTCGATGACGCCGTGCGCAGGGGGCTTGTGCTGCTCGGCGGGGCCGAGAGGTTCGTCACGAGCGGCGAGAGTATCGTTCTCAAGCCCAACCTACTTGTGGCCAGTTCACCCGATGCAGCGGTCACCACGCACCCGGCAGTCTTCGAGGCCGTCGTTCGCGCGCTCACCGAAGCGGGGGCATCTCTCACCTACGGAGACTCGCCGGGGTTCGGCAAGCCCGAGGGCGCGGCGCGGCGGGCGGGAATCGCCGCTGCCGCCGATCGCCTGGGGGTGCCGTTCGCGGACTTCACTGGCGGCACACAGATCTCAGCGCCGGAGGGTCGGCTCATCAAGCAGTGGTTCATCGCCAACGGAGTGCTCGAGGCGGACGGTATGGTGTCGCTGCCCAAGCTCAAGACCCATGCCCTGACTCGTATGACCGGTGCCGTGAAGAATCAGTTCGGCTGCATCCCCGGAGCCCGGAAAGGCGAGTTCCACGCGCGGATGCCCGACGTCGAGCGGTTCTGCCAGATGCTCGTCGATCTCGCGCAGTTCTTGCGACCGCGCCTGCACGTCATGGACGCGGTCGTCGCGATGGAGGGCAACGGTCCGCGCGGCGGCGATCCCAGACAGGTCGGTGCGCTGCTTCTCTCCGCCGACCCGGTCGCGCTCGACGCCACCGCGTGCCGCCTCATCGACCTCGACCCGGCACTCGTCGGGACCGTTACGGCGGGTGGCGAGTCTGGACTCGGTGTCTGGCGAGCCGGAGAGGTCGAACTCGTCGGTGACGCACTCGACTCGCTTGCGGTGCGCGGCTTCGAGGCAAACAGGAGCGGCGGCTCGACCACGGGAAGGGGCGTCGGTGGGCCCCTCGGCCGGTGGATCCGGGGCCTCATCGTCCCGCGACCGGTAATCGTCGAGGAGCGGTGCACCCGATGCGGGACATGTGTCGAAGTGTGCCCGGTCGAGCCGAAGGCGGTCGACTGGGTGGCAGGCGAGGACGCAAGGGGCCGCGATCGCCACGTTCCCGTCTACGACTACGCGCGGTGCATCCGTTGCTACTGCTGCCAGGAGATGTGTCCCGAGCGAGCCATCGAGGTCGATATCCCGCTCCTCGGCAGACTCGTTCACCGAACCCCCTGAACAGCGGAAAGACGCATGGTCACGGACCTCAGTGCCACGTTCGATGGTGGCGCGGGCGGCCATCATGCCGCAGACAGCAGCGATAGGCTTGCTGTTTCTGCTCTACCCCGTCTTCTAGCGGCCGTCTACTTCTTCGTGGTGTACCGCGCGGTCAGGCGGGGCTCGTTGCCCGCACCGCCCGCCTCCTGCGGCGTCCGGGAGGGTACACTGGAGGTCCCTGCACCGCAGGCTGGCTAAGGAGTTCGGTGTGTACCGGTACCGGGTGACGTCCTATCTTGCCGAGGAACTCGAGCGGCTCGACGTGCTTCGTGATCGCCTCGACTGCCGGGGGGCCCTGTCCCGCCGGTGGCTCGGGCGATTGCGGCGCGAGTGGGAGGCCGGGGTCGTCGCCGCCTCGACCAGCATAGAGGGTATAGCGGTCACCTCAGATGACGTCCGCCGCATCCTTGCAGGCGATCCGCCCGTGTGGGTGTGCGAGAAGGATTGCGAGCTGGTCGAGGGGTATCGAGAGGCTGTGGAGTACGCGCTTCGACGCGCTGATGACGACGCATTCCGGTGGAGCACGGACTTCGTGCTCGGCGTGCACTGGAGGGTGATGGGCGGAGGAGTCGATCTCATGTCAGGACGATTCCGGGTTGCCAACGTATGGTTGGGGGACAGCGGATCGGGCGCGGTCGTGTACCAGCCTCCGGACTTTAGAAAGATCCCGGGCCTCGTCGATCATTTCTGCGAATGGGTCCAGGGATCCGACGACCCTGCGCCGGTAAGGGCTGCGCTCGTGCACGCCCGGCTCGCAGGGATCCACCCGTTCAGTGATGGCAACGGTCGTGTTGCGCGCATCCTGTCCTCGATGGTGATGCGCATGGGTGGGTACGGCACACAGGAATTTACGAGCCTTGAGGAGTGGTGGGGCACGCATCGTGAGGACTACTATAGGTCCTTTGGAGATCTGGGACACAAGTGGAACCCTACCGCCGACGTCACGCGGCTCGTCACTGTTCACATCAAGGCGCAGCGTCGCCAGGTCGAGCGGTTCTGGCTCAAGCAGGCCGTCGAGTGCAAGATATGGGATGTGCTTGAGGCACTCGCTATAGAGGAGCTCGGAGGAGAATCGCGCCTGGCCGAGGCCCTCTTCGACGCATTCTTCGGCCGGCCGGTGACCAACAGATACTACCGCTCGCTCGTTGGCATCACCGGAAAGCAGGCGGCATCCGATCTCGCGATGCTCGAGGAGCGCAAGCTGCTCGAGGGCGTGGGCGAAGATCGGGAGCGGCTCTTCACCGGAGCGTTTCCGCTCGTCGCAGCCGTAGCTGCGACTGTCGGCACGGCGCTTTCGACCGAGGTCGGCGCGGGCATCGATACGCAGCGCGCGCATGTCGTCGGGGCGATCGCGGAACGGATCGATGCCGAGGGGCTTACTGTCTGAGGCGCTACGCTAGCTCCTCCTCGGCGGGAATCAGTGGGCCGAGGTGGGTGATGAGTTCGGGAATGTGCTGAGCGACCGTGTGCCACACACGCTCGACATCCACGCTCCGGTACTCATGGATGAGCCGGTTCCGCATCCCCACGATCTCCGTCCACGGCAGGGCGGGGTGTAGGGATCGGAACTCGTCCGAGACCTTCGAGGCCGCTTCACCGATGATCTCGAGCTGGCGTATAACCGCGCTCTGGCGTAGTGCGTCGCTCGCGAAATCCTCCAGACTCGCCTCGTCGAGGAACTTGAGGGCATGACGGGCCGCGATCAGCATGTCGAGTAGGTAGGCCTCATCGCGCCACATAGAGCGTCCTTGCACCGTCGAGGATGTGCCTTCGCCGGATGTAGTTGTCGGAGCGCTCAACGCTAGAGCGCTCAACGAGGTCGACGGCGCGGCGGAACAGACCCCGAAACGCGCTCTCGCTGTCGAGCAGGTCCGCAAGCGTTCGGGGAAGGGCTGCATCCGCGTAGCTCACGAGCAGGTCGACGTCGCTCTGGGGTCCGAACCCTTCGGAAAGAATCGAACCGAAGAGTGACAGTTCGCTGATTCCCTGAAGGCGGCAGAGCGCGGCGAGGCCGACTGGATCCACGCCCGTGCGGGCAAGCGCGGCAAGCGCCTCGGGTGCGGCGCCCGGCAGTGCAGTCGAATAGACCGCCCGGGACTCAGCTGCTATCAGGAGGTCGCCCGAGGGCACGGGGTGCAACTCGAGTCCGAGTGCCCGGGAAACGCTTTCGACCGTCGCGAGTGATGCAGTGCGGTAGTCGTTCCTTTCCCAGCGCGCGATCTGTGGCTGAACGACCCCGAGTCGCTCACCTACCTCGCGCTGGGTTAGCCCGAGGGTGAGTCGACGGGCCTTCAATGCGGATCCGATGTCGCCGGGGGAATGCATGCAGAGAGAATAGCACATCGGTAATGAATAGCACATACGCTATACAGGTCCGCCGACTCCGATCAGGAGGCGATCAGGCGGCACTCCGGAGTGTGGTGAGCGAGCGAGGAAGTAGGGCGTAGACACGGCACCCTACGCACACTCCGAGTGTGCCCTCAAGCAGCGCGGTTAGCCGAACGGCGTTGCCGTCCACTGACTTCAGGTTCACGGGGCACGATCGAGTCATGGCGCTGTTCCTCCTCGGCGAAGTGTAGTGGCGGTAGAGGAGCAGGAGGCGTGCCATATAACCGCATGAAAAACGTGCGGGCAGTGCTCGCTGTGCGCGGCGGAGAAGGATATTGACAGGAACGGCCGACCGTACCTAGAATGCAAGCAAGCAGTTACTTACTTGCACCTAGTGGCACTGTGCGGCGATGCCGCCAATCCGGGAGGCGCCATGACCGCAGCACACGAGACAGGCGAAAGAATCCTCGATGCAGCCGCCGAGCTCTTCTCAACGCATGGCTACGCCGCTACGACGACACGCGCCATCGCCGAGACAGCAGGCGTGAACGAGGTCACCATCTTCCGGCGTTTTGACAACAAGATCGGGGTCTTGCACGCCCTTGCCGAGCGCCTCGAGAGGCTGCAGGCGGGCCGTGCTGTTGCAAGCGCGCCAGACTCCGAGAGCGTGCGTGAGACGTTACTGCGTCTCGCGCGGATGGAGATCCGCAGTTCCGTCGAGGGTGGAGCTCTGGCGATCCGCCTCGCTTTCGACGCGACGTCGGTGCCTGAGGTGCGTGAGTTGATCGGCGAGGGGGTGCCGGCGAATCTTGAGGGTCTCGCCGAGTACATGGAAGAGCACCAGGCCACCGGAGAGCTGCGCGATGACATCGATCCGCGCG
>CAYGKH010000057.1:0-1573 GCA_964350345.1 uncultured Coriobacteriaceae bacterium | reverse complement strand
ACGATGGGAGACGGCATGAGCAAGGTACTGGTCGTATACGGCACCAAGTCGGGTTGCACTGCGGGCATCGCCGAGCAGGTCGGTGCCACCCTCGCCGAGGCAGGCGCCACAGCCGAGGTCGTGCCGGCGCAGGACAAGCCCGACCCCGCAGCTTACGATGCGGTGGTCGTGGGCTCCGGCATCCGCGTGGGGCGGTGGCACGGAGCCGCCAAGGAGTGGGTGCTCTCCAACGCGACAGCACTCAAGACCCGTCCCGTGGCGCTTTTCACGTGCTGTCTGACGGTGGCCACCGACTCAGAAGATGCAGCGAAGATGGACGAGGTCCGCGCCTACACAGACTCGATGATCGAGGAGTCGGGTATCACGCCGATCGGACTCGGACTGTTCGCCGGATGGAACCAGCCGAAGAGTTTCACCCTGCCTGAGCGTCTGATCATGAAGGCGATGAAGGCGCCAGTCGGGGACTTCCGCGACCCCGCCGCTGTGGCGGAATGGACTCGGGGTGTTGCCGGGAAGTTGGGTGTTGCTTGATGCAGCGCGGCACTCGGTCACATGCTTCCGGAGGGGACAGCTCGGCGGCCTGAAGGTAGGCACGCGACTCGCTTACGCGAGTCTCACGGGGCATCCCGAGGGCGCGATGAGGCGGCCCTCTCTTGCGTCCCCGCGTCTCTCGCGTCGCCCACGGCGACGCCCTTTAGCGTCAACAGCCTGGCTCTCCCGGGTGGCCGCAGCATGTGGACGGGCGCGGGACGATACGCCGTAACACGTTGCGTGCGATCAGCCGCACCTTCCTTCTGAGCGGCATGGGCGCGCGCAGGTTCTCCAGGTACGATCCCGGCGATGGCTTCTCTTCGGAACACATGTCTGTGACCCCTCCGGTCTGATTCCGTCAGGCTATGTCTCGATCGGGCGGCGAACTCTCCAGAGTCTCTCCCGGCGGACGCGGCGCAGGTTGTAGATCCATACGTAGGCGACGCCCAGCCCCGTCAGGACAGTGAACGCGAGGGGTGCGCCGCGCACGATGTCGAGATAGGCAAGGGGCAACAGAGTGGCATCGGGCATCGCGCGGTCGTTGAGCGCCCACCACAGAATCAAGAACAGAGCGACGAACACCGCGCCGTCCAGGAGCGGTAGATACCCCCGCCAGACCGCGTGGGCCAGCGCGAAGACGAGGAGCCCGTTCGCAGTAGCGAACCCTCGGCCCCCCTTGAAATCCAGGTAGAAGGGGAGGCGATGCCCGATGAAAGCGGTGAGTCCCGCACCATAGGCGAACCAGTCGCCCGCGCCGACCGCCATCCCCGCGCCGATCGCGAGCGGCCCTTTCAGCATGTCGTAGGCGAGCGTCGCGTACCCCGGCACACGACCGAACAGTCGCATCGCGTTGGTAGCTCCCGGATTCCCGTCACCGCTCGAGCGGACGTCGATACCGCGTGCGATCCCGATCAGATATGCGGGCAGGATCGCTCCTAGCCCGACTTTCCTGGCTCTGCTCTCTTGGGTGAGGAAATGAGCAGTTCAGTAGGGGTGCGAGAGCCCGCCGTGTGTATTACCTAAACGGGATCCTTCAGCGGGA
>CAYGKH010000056.1:3625-10091 GCA_964350345.1 uncultured Coriobacteriaceae bacterium | reverse complement strand
GACAAGGACTACGCATCCGGGTTGTGCCGCCCCTATGGGAGCTGATCGAGCAGAACCACAGCGTAGGCGGCGACACCTTCCCCGCGACCCGTGAAGCCGAGACCCTCGGTGGTGGTCGCCTTGACTCCGACACTTTCCGCTTCGATGCCGAGGGCAGAGGCGATACGCGTACGCATCTCCTCGCGGTGAGGGGAGATCTTGGGGAGTTCGAGTGCCATCACCGTGTCGACATCGATGACACGCCACCCTTTACGTTCGAGCAGAACGGCGACCTCGCGCAACAACGTGATACTGCCGGTACCGGCCCACTGGGGATCGGTGTCGGGAAAGTGCTGGCCGATGTCGTCGAGTCGGGCGGCTGAGAGCAGCGCGTCCATGAGTGCGTGGATGAGCACATCGGCATCGGAGTGACCGGCAAGCCCACGATCGAACGGGATCTCAACTCCCCCGAGGACGAGCGGCCGCCCGTGGACGAATGCGTGAACGTCGAAACCGATACCGGTCCTCATCGCACATCACTCCTTCGGGCCGCCAGAACCGCCTCGACAAGCGGCAGATCGGCAGCAACGGTCACCTTGATATTGTCGCGAGGCCCCTCGAGTACGGCGACCGGTGCTCCGGATGCCTCCACAAAACTAGCATCGTCCGTGCCCGTGAAACCCGTGCGGGCTGCCTCGGAATACGCAAGGAACAGCGGGGCCTCGCGGAAGACCTGTGGCGTCTGGGCGACCCAGAAACGGCCGCGATCAGGGGTATCCACGATGATCTCACGCTCGACGACCTTCAGTGTGTCATAAGACGGATGGCCGACCACTACCCCAGCTAGTTCAGGGTGTCCGTCGAGTAGTTCGAGTGAGCTGTCGAAGGTCTGTGCAGTCACAAGCGGCCGAGCGCCATCGTGGACAGCGATGAAGTCGTATGCCCCCCTCGGCACCTCCGCCAAACCTGCGGCAACGGAGTCCTGCCGCCGCACTCCCCCGGCGACGAGCCGGACCTCGGCATCTCCGTCCACACTGGCGAGGCCCGCAGAATACTCGTCGACGCGGCCCTCGTCACACACCACGACCACGAGCCCCGCTCTCGCCACATCGAGGCAGGCGCGGAGCGTGTGCTCGAGCACGGGTGATCCGCCGACCGCAGCCAGCTGCTTGCCTGCCGGACTGCCAAACCGGAGCCCTCTTCCGCCAGCGACGAGAATGATCGCTGTATCGCGCCGCTCAGGCATCGAACCCGCCGACCGGCTCTGAGTCGACGAAACGGGTGAATATCATCCGGCCGGCTGAAGTCTGCAGTACAGATGTCACCTCGGTCGTGACCTCTGTTCCGACATGATCACGACCGTCAGCCACTACCACCATCGTCCCGTCCTCAAGGTAGCCCACTCCCTGCTCCTTCTCCTTGCCCTCCTTGGCCACCCTTAGGTGAATCTTCTCGCCAGGCAAGTAGTTAGGCCGAAGCGCAGTTGCCAGTTCTGCGAGACCCAGCACGGCGACATCACGCACGCGGGCGACGCTCGTCAGATTGAAGTCGGCCGTGACCACCATCGCGCCCGTCTCGGCAGCAAGACGAAGTAGCTTGTTGTCGACATCAGGGATGTCGGGGTAGTCGGCCTCGAACACCTCCACGCGGGTAGCCTCACCGGCGTTGAGTCGCGCAAGCAGGTCGAGTCCGCGCCGCCCTCGTGCACGCTTCGTATCGTCAGCGGAATCGGCGAGGGTATGGAGCTCACCGAGTACGAAGCGCGGCACCCTCAGGTCCCCTTCGAGCAAGCCGAGTGCGCGGAGTTCGGCGAAGCGCCCGTCGATGACAGCACTTGTATCGAGCACCTTCGTGCTCTTCTCGGCGCACGCCTCCCCGGCCTGGTCGCCGAAGGCCGGGATCGCACGGGCGAAGTCAGCGCTCTTGAGAAGCGCTACTCGCAGGCCCACGTAACCAAGCATGAAGAAGATCGCCGCCGTCGCGATCACGGCGATCCACGTCGGCTCAATGAGCCGAAGAGGGTTGGAGATGAGCCAAGCGAGTACCAAACCCACGACAAGTCCGATGACCGCGAGGATCAGGTCACTCGGAGCGATGTCGCGGAGCCGCTCTTCGGCATGCCAAAGAGCCGAAGCAAGCTCACGACCGAAGATCCCGCCGAGCAGGTACCCGAACGACCACCCGAGAATGATGAAGATGAAGATAACGAAGTACTGTGGGTAGCCGATCCGATCTGACCAGTCGATGACCCTCGACACTGCGACCCCGCCCAGCGCACCCGCCGTTATGAAGACGAACCGGGTGATATGGACAACCATGACTATGACGCACCGGCAGATTCGACACCCGCCTGCGCCGTCACCTCCCCTCCGTGGGTCGGGCGCGCCCGAAGGGGCACGCACCGGCGTTTCCTGGGACGATTCTACCACGCGAGAGTGACAGGATCGGTTTCGGCCACGAGGGGGTCAGGCCGACATGCATCATGCGCGAGACTGTCGCCGGATGCGCTCAAGCCCCCCGGAGATGGCGATCGCCCGGCGCTCCCCTACACCGTCTACCTCGTCGAGGTCTGCGACGGATGCTGCGAGGATCCCGCTGAGCGTCGAGTAGCGCTCGACGATTCGAGTCACGACAGAGTTGGGAAGCATCGGGATACGCCGCAGTACCCGAAATCCCCTCGGCCGGAGATGGTCCTCGGCGGAGTGGATCTCACTATCGAGGCCGAGGATCTGAGAGACGGCAGTCGGCTCGAGTAGCTGCTCTGTGGTGAGCGCGGCGACCCGGGCGCGAATCGCGTTCACACGGCGGGGCCCGCGGTCCCGGGCATAATCGCGCAGGACGAGCAGGTACTCCTCCTCGACGGTGGCCATCAGCTCTTCGGCCTGCATCCGGACGAGGCGACCCTCGATGCCGAGTTCAGCGATGTAGCGAGCGACCTCACGGGCGGTACGCTGCACAAGCTCGAAACGACTGATGACCTCAGCTACATCGCCGAGCGTCACGAGATCGTCGAACTCTAGCTCGGTCAGGCGATCGAGTGTGTCGTCGAGCCGGGTGCGATATCTCTGGAGGGTCTGGAGCGCCTGATCGGCCTTGGCGAGCAGCACCTCGATCTGGTCCAGGATCACACGCTCACCCCGGAGGTAGAGGCTCACGACCTCCCTGCGCTGGGAGACCGAGATGACGAGCGCGTCTGTCTGCCTGCTCACGCGCTCGGCGGTCCGATGACGCATGCCCGTCTCGGATGTCTCCAGCGTCGGGTCGGGGACGAGGTGGACGTTCGCCTTGATGATCCGTTCGCAACCGCCATCAAGGATGATGGCACCGTCCATCTTGGCGAGCTCGAGGAGTCGCTGCGGCGTGAAGGCCGTGTCGATGGTGAACCCTCCATCACACAGCGGCTCGACCGGTTCCGGCTCGCTGATCACGATGAGCGCACCCGTACGGGCAGCGATGATGTAGTCGAGCCCCTCGCGCAGCGGCGTACCGGGTGCGACCTTCTCAAGCTCGGTGCGCATCCGCCCTTCCGCATGCGGGTCCACGGTTACTCCCTTCGACCGTAGGGCCTGTCCACACTTCAGATTCTGCCAGAGTCCGAGAACGTGTGCCAGACTTCTCCAATTCAGTCGAGGAGTCTTGCGAGGTCGACAACGGACGAGACGGCCGACCGGTGCGCGCCCGCGGGCAGGGATACCGACGTCGGAAGTGCCGCGACGATGGTCGTGAAACCCTGCCCGGCCGATTCGCGTGCCCGCGCCTCAGCGTGTGAGACCGGCCGCACCATGCCGGTGAGTGCGACCTCACCGAATGCGGCGACGTCACGAGGAACCGCGCGGTCCGCAAGCGCCGAGATGAGCGCGACCGCCAGTGGGAGGTCGACTGCGGGCTCCACCACCCGGACGCCACCCGCCACCGACACGTACACGTCATGCCCCGAGAAAACGAGACCTGCGCGACGCTCAAGTACGGCTATGACCTGCAAGAGCCTCGCCGAATCGACGCCTGTCGCGAGTCGTCGCGGCATCTGCAGGTACGTCGGCGTGACGAGCGCCTGCACCTCCACGAGCAAGGGTCGCGATCCCTCCATCGCGGGCATCACCACAGAGCCCGGGACGGCCCCCTCCCGGTCCCCGACCAGGAGTGCCGCCGCGTCTTCGACCGGCACCAATCCGCGTTCCGCCATCTCGAATATCCCGATCTCTGAGACCGGACCGAACCTGTTCTTCACAGCTCGGACCACCCGGAATGCATGGTCTCGGTCACCCTCGAAGTACAGCACCGTGTCGACCATGTGCTCAAGCACCCTCGGTCCGGCTATCGCGCCCTCCTTGGTGACATGCCCCACGAGGACCGTGGTCACCCCGAGGTCTTTGGATATCCGCATCAGACGGGCGGTCGTGGCCCGAACCTGTCCGACGCTACCCGGTGCCCCTGACAGCTCAGGGTCGAAGGCGGTCTGGATCGAATCGATAACGAGCAAGTCGGGAGGATCGGCGCGAACGGCCCGCTCGACCGCCACGATGTCGGTCTCAGGGATCAGATCGATGCCGTCAGCCGAGGAGTCCGTGCGCCGGGCCCGCATTCCGACCTGCGCCGGCGACTCCTCACCGCAGACGTAGAGCACCTTAGCGCCGGTTCGCGCAAGACCGCTCGCTACCTGCAAAAGAAGGGTGGACTTGCCGATCCCGGGCTCACCACCGAGTAACACAAGAGAGCCGTGGACCAGCCCTCCGCCAAGGACACGGTCAACCTCGCCGATCCCGGTGGAGACACGTCGCTCCTCAACGTGGCCGACGTCGCTTAAGGGGACACGCACAGCCGCCCTATCCGAGGAACCTGCCACACCACTGCCAGCGGAAACGTCGGGCTCCTCGACGAACGTCCCGAATTCACCACAGCCGACGCAACGCCCGTACCACTTGGGCGCGCTCGCCCCGCACGACTGGCAACGCCAAAGGGTACGTGCACGCGCCATCCCTCACTACTCCCCGGCGGTTCCGCCGGTGGCGGCCCCGGAGGTACCACGACGGCGAGTCCGGGTCGGCATCGAAGGAGTTGTGGGCGCGCTTTCGTCCCGAGCCGGTGATGCGGGGATAGCCCCCTCGCCGATCCGAAACGACAGGCTTCCCGCCTCGTCCACGAATACCTCGATCATCACACCCGACTCCCACTGCCCGGCGAGAAGTTGCTCTGAGAGCGGATCCTCGACCAGCCGCTGGATAGCACGGCGAAGCGGTCGAGCCCCAAATGCTGGATCGAAGCCTTCGCGAGCGAGTAGAGTGCGAGCCTCGGTAGTAACAGAGATACCCATGTTGCGCCCGAGCAACTGAGAACGCAGACGGTCCATCATCACGTCCACGATATGTTCGATCTCCTCGTGCGTGAGGTCGTGGAATACGATCACCTCATCGACCCGGTTGAGGAACTCGGGACGGAACACCTTCTTCAACTCGTCGGTGACACGCGACTTGAGGTCCTCATACGCCAGACCCTCGGTCGTATCGGCCGAGAAACCGATCTTCTGTCCCTTGACGATATCCCGCGCGCCGATGTTGCTCGTCATGATGATGATGGTGTTGCGAAAATCGACCTTCCGGCCCTGCGCGTCGGTCAGTCGGCCCTCCTCGAGTATCTGGAGCAACACGTTGAAAACATCCGGGTGAGCTTTCTCGATCTCATCGAACAGGACGACCGAGTACGGCTTGCGCCGAACAGCCTCCGTGAGCTGCCCCCCATCGTCGAAACCGACGTAACCCGGGGGGGATCCGATGAGCCTGCTCACGGTGTGCTTCTCTATATACTCGCTCATGTCGAGTTGGAGGAGTGAGTCCTCGCTCCCGAACAGGAACTGGGCGAGCGCCTTGGAGAGTTCGGTCTTGCCCACCCCCGACGGGCCGAGGAAAATGAACGAGCCAGCAGGCCGACGCGGGTCCTTCAGGCCGGCGCGCGCACGACGGATCGCCTTGCTGACCGATACGACAGCCTCGTCCTGGCCGACGATACGCTGGTGGATCGAGGTCTCCATGCGCAGGAGTTTTTCCGTCTCCTCCTCGGTCAGAGCAGTCACCGGAACGCCGGTCCACATCGACACAACGTCGGCAATCTCGCTCTCTGTCACTTCCACCAGTCGACGCGCCTCGGGCTTGAGCCACTCCTCTTCCATAGCTCGCTTCTCGGCGATCACCTGTTTCTCCGTGTCGCGCAGCGCCGCAGCCTTCTCGAACTCCTGGGCCTCGATCGCGGCCTCCTTCTCGCCACGCACGCGACGCAGGCGCTCTTCGACTTCTTTGACTCCGGGCGGCGCAGTCATCATCTTGATGCGCATCTTCGACCCAGCCTCATCGATCAGGTCGATCGCCTTGTCGGGCAAGAAGCGGTCTGAGATGTAGCGATTCGCAAGCGTGGCTGCGGCCTCGATCGCGCCATCCGTGATCGAGACGCGATGATGTGCCTCGTACCGGTCGCGCAGCCCCTCGAGGATCTGCAC
>CAYGKH010000056.1:0-3525 GCA_964350345.1 uncultured Coriobacteriaceae bacterium | reverse complement strand
TCGAGACGCGATGATGTGCCTCGTACCGGTCGCGCAGCCCCTCGAGGATCTGCACCGTCTCGGCCACGCTCGGCTCGCCCACCATGATGGGCTGGAACCGTCGCTCGAGTGCCGGGTCCTTCTCAACGTACTTCCGATACTCATCGAGCGTCGTCGCGCCGATCGTCTGGAGGGTGCCACGTGCAAGCGCTGGCTTGATGATGCTCGCGGCGTCGATCGCCCCCTCGGCAGCCCCTGCCCCCACGAGCGTGTGCATCTCGTCCACAAACAGGATGACATCGCCACGCTCGGCGATCTCTTTCATAACCTTCTTCAGCCGATCCTCGAACTCACCACGATACTTCGATCCGGCAACGAGTGCGGCAAGGTCGAGGGTGTAGAGCTGCTTGTCCTTGATCGTCTCCGGGACCTCATCAGCCACGATCGCCTGAGCGAGACCTTCGGCGACAGCCGTCTTGCCGACTCCGGGCTCACCAACCAGCACCGGGTTGTTCTTGGTGCGGCGGGAAAGGATCTGCATCACCCGCTCGATCTCGCTCGCCCGCCCGATGACCGGGTCGAGCTTTCCGTCCTTGGCGGCACGCGTCAGGTTTCGCCCGAACTCGTCGAGCATCGACCCGCCGGCACTCCCCCGACGCTCGTCAGTGGCCTCGCCCGGCTTGCCGTAGTGGCCCGAGAGGAGTTGGATGACGGCCGAACGGACCTTGTCGAGATCGGCTCCGAGATTCAACAGCACCTGAGCAGCGACCCCTTCTCCTTCGCGGATGAGGCCAAGGAGGACGTGCTCGGTACCGATGTAGTTGTGGCCGAGTTGAAGCGCTTCGCGAAGACTGAGCTCGAGCACCTTCTTCGCCCGTGGGGTGAAAGGTATGTGACCGGTGGGAACGAAAGTGCCCCGGCCGATGAGCTCTTCGACCTGAGCGTGTACGTCTTCGAGCGAGATGGTGAGACTTTCAAGCGCCTTGGCTGCGATACCATCCTGCTCGCGGATCAGACCGAGTAAAAGGTGCTCGGTACCAATGTAGTTCTGATTCAGCATACGCGCCTCTTCCTGGGCGTACACGACAACCCGGCGCGCTTTCTCTGTGAATCTCTCGAACATAGGTTGCTGCTCCTCACATCGAAACGGCCCATGCGGACCGAACTACTCTGTACGACTAGTATACCCGCACCCTCCGACAGCGGAGTACTGAGGAGGGAAAGCGCAACTAAGGTGCCATGAGATATGAGTCGGGAACGCTCATATCCGGCGGTATGCTAACCCGCGTTCGCGATGTCCCCACCCTAAGGAAGCAGGCCTCGACCTAGAACGACTCCGGTCGCATCTGGGGGAAGAGCAGCACGTCGCGAATGGACGCAGAGTCGGTGAGGAGCATGACGAGGCGGTCGATCCCGATGCCCAATCCCCCAGCCGGAGGCATACCGTACTCGAGTGCCCGGAGATAGTCCTCATCAAATCCCATCGCCTCATCGTCACCGGTTGCCTTGGCCTGTAGCTGCGCGGTGAAGCGTTCGCGCTGATCGACCGGGTCGACGAGCTCACTGAAGGCATTCGCGATCTCACGACCGAGTACGATCACCTCGAACCGTTCAGTCAACTCGGGCTCGCCAGGCTTCTTTCGGGCGAGCGGTGATGTCTCGAGGGGATAGTCGGTCACGAACACAGGGCCGGTGAGCGCGTGCTCAACGAGCTTCTCGAAGAGTTCCGTGATCAGCTTGCCCCTGCCCCATCCGCTCTCAACCGGCACACCGTGCATCACACACACGGAGCGCAAGTCCTCCCGGGTCCGGGCGAATGAGACATCTTCGCCTGCCGCCTCACTAGTCAGTTCGACCATCGTGCGCCGCGGCCACGGTGGCGTCAGGTCGAGTGCTGTGCCCTGGTACTCAATCTCAAGCGTACCGAGGACCTCGTCGGCAACCGTAGCGACAAGCGACTCCGTGAGCTCCATCATGCCCTCGAGATCGGTGAAAGCCTGATACGCCTCAAGCATAGTGAACTCGGGGTTATGGCGAGGAGACATACCTTCGTTACGAAAGCTCCGGTTGATCTCGTACACGCGTTCGAACCCGCCCACGAGCAGCCTCTTGAGGTACAGCTCGGGCGCGATCCGCAGGAAAAGGTCCACGCCGAGGGTGTTGTGGTGCGTAACGAACGGCCGCGCAGTGGCGCCCCCGGGAATCGGATGGAGCATCGGCGTCTCGACTTCCAGGAACGCGCGCTGGTCCATGAAGCGCCTGATGGCGGTGATCGCGCGGAACCGCGTCTCGAAGACCTGGCGAACTTCAGGGTTGGCGATCAGGTCGACGTAACGCTGACGGTAGCGGGTCTCCGTATCGGTAAGACCGTGATACTTCTCAGGAAGCGGGCGCAGCGACTTGCTAAGAAGCGTGACGGAGTTTGGCGCCACCGAGAGCTCCCCACGCCGGGTGCGCAGCACCTCACCGGTCGCTCCGACCCAGTCCCCCAGATCGAGGTCCCGGATCGCAGCGAATGCGTCCTCACCGACCACGTTCATGCGACAGAAGATCTGTAAATCACCGGTGGCGTCACGAACCACCAAGAACGCCACCTTGCCCTGGTCACGCTTGGCTACTAGGCGGCCCGCGATCGAGACGATCTCGCCGGTCTCGTGTCCCGGCTCAAGCGACGCGAAGCGGCCGATGAGATCCTCGGCCCTGTCGGTCGTGTCGAAACGTGAGACGTACGGTTCGATGCCGCCAGCTCGCAGGGCCTCAAGCTTGGAGCGGCGAGTCGCGAGAGCATCATCGGGCGTCGTGGCCCCAACGGTCTCCTCGACTTCCCCGTCCGCCGGGGTGCGATCGTCGGCACCCATGGCTACCCTAGCGGGTTATCTTCTTGACGGCGTATTCGAGAACACGGCCCGAGGGCGTCGCGACCTTCACGCTCTCACCCTTCTTGGCCCCCATGATCGCCTGCCCGACCGGCGACTCGTTGGAGATGCGGTCCCGGGCGGGATCGGCCTCGGCCGAACCGACGATCTGATAGACGTGCGTGTCGCCGTTCTCCATATCCTGGAGTTCGACCTTGCTGCCAAGACTCACGCGATCGGATTTGGTCGGCGACTCGATGATGGTTGCGTTGGAGAGGATCAGATTGACCTCCGCGATACGGCCTTCGACCCACGCCTGCTCATTCTTGGCGTCGTCGTACTCAGAGTTCTCGGAGATGTCGCCGAACTCCTTAGCCTCCTTGATACGTTCCCCGACCTCGCGCCGGCGAACGGTCTCAAGATGGTGGAGTTCTTCCTCGAGCCGCGCCTGGCCCTCCGGGGTAAGAACTACTTCTTTATGCATGACCTGGGGACTCCCGTTCAAACGACGGCTCACTGCTTGTCTCGCGACCGGCTTATCACTAACGCACGAGCTGCCCACTATCCGGACAGCCCGCGTGAATGTTCACGAAAGTATACCCCATCGTCCGCTACGCGCAAGGCACCGCGTTGCCTCAGGAAGCATCCCAGATTCTGGGGAGCGGTTGACATGAGGTAGGGACTCACTCTC
>CAYGKH010000055.1:0-10212 GCA_964350345.1 uncultured Coriobacteriaceae bacterium | reverse complement strand
CTCCCGGCCGACGCTTTGGCCTACGCCGAGTCGCTCGCCGCCGCGGGCAGGTTCGCCGAGGCCGTCCGCGCGCTCTTCGGCGGGGCGGCGCGCTCACTTGCCGAAGCCGGACTCGTTACCCGGACCCGCACGCGAACCAACGCCGAGCTTCTGTCCGACGTCGCCGTGCGCACGCCCTCGCTCGCACGCCCTCTCGCGGCACTCTCCGGCAGGTTCGAACTCGCCGTCTACGGGCATCGCGATCCGGGGGCCGAGGGGTATGCGCGCGCCCGGAGTGACTACGATGCGGTGTTGGCGCAGATCGGGCCTGCGGGCGGTGAGTCGGCGTGAGGGGCTTGCGCGCACTCAAGGAGCTCGACATCCGCGTGGTACTGATCGCGGCGATCGCCGTGTCGGTGGTAGGTGCGTACTGGGCAGCGGTCTCGCTCTCGCGTGACTACTACGTCGTGCAGAGCCCTCCCGGCTCGGTGTTCAACTCCGACGGCGAAGGGCTGTCGGTACTGAGCCGCTACCTTGAGGCGCTCGGGATCGAGGTCCAGATTGTCCACTCGTTCGACGAGCTGCCCGGCGGCGGAGGCACGATCGTGGTGGCTGCGGACCAGCCATTCACCAAGGAGCCGACTTCCGCCGAAGGCCGACGGCTCTCCTCGTGGGTCGAGAGTGGCGGACGCCTGGTGCTCGCCGGTCCGTTCGCGCGCGACGTCCTGCGCGGCGCGGGGATCGGCGGGGGCATCGGACCGGCTGCGCCGGAGGAGCCGGTGTAGTCGCCGCGCCTCCCCTGGGCGTACACCGAGGGTGTGACCAGCGTGAGCCCGGGCAGGCAGCGCCTGCTTGCTAACGACGCGTCGTGGGCGACACACCTTGGCGACAGCAGCGGACAGGCGATGATCGCGCGGATGCACGGCGAGGGCGAGATCGTCTGGCTCGGCGACATCTTTCCGCTCTCCAACGCGGGACTTGCCGAAAAGGACAACGCGCGGTTCGCCACACTCCTTGCGGCCCGGACCGGACCGGTCTACTTCGACGAGTATCACCATGGTTTCGTGCGTGGAGGGGGAGTGTGGGAACGCCTCGGTGCAAGCGGGCGGGCGGCGGGCGTGCTCGCGATCGTAGGAGTGGCGCTCGCGATCGTCGCGATGTCGCGGCGGTTCGGCCAACCCATCGAGCCCGCTTTCGTCCCGGTCGCGCGGACCGGTGCCTACATCGGCTCGCTCGCCGAGCTCTACCGCAAGGCCGGGGCCCGGGCAGAGGCTCTTGCGACGCTGGAGGAGGGCGTCCGTCTCGCGCTCGTGCGCAGGCACGGGAGCGCCGAGGCGGGCCGGGCGGTGCACGCATCGGCAGCGCGTGCGCTCGATGATTCGGCGGCCGCTCGTTCGGGCGGGCCGATCACACAAGACAGGTTCACACGAACCGCCGGCGCACTCGCGCGGGCACGACGGGAGGTCGAGGGACTCGATGGATGACGCAGCACGCACCATACAGCGCCTGGCCGAGGCGGTACGGGCCGAGGTCGGCAAGGCGGTCGTGGGCCAGGCCCACGTCGTCGACAGCATGCTCGTAGGGCTCATCACCGGCGGGCACATCTTGCTCGAGGGTGTGCCGGGCACGGCCAAGACCCTCATCGCCCGCTCGCTCGCTTACGCGCTCGATGCGAGCTTCAAGAGGATACAGTTCAGTCCGGACATGATGCCCTCAGACGTGGTGGGCACCAACGTCTACGACGCGGGGAACGGTGCGTTCCATCTGCGTCCCGGGCCGGTGTTCGCCAATCTCGTCCTGGCCGACGAGATCAACCGTACCCCGCCAAAGACACAGGCGGCACTCCTGGAAGCGATGCAGGAGGGCCAGGTCACGATCGATGGCGTGTCCCACCGGCTCCCCGAGCCGTTCATGGTGGTGGCGACACAGAACCCTGTCGAATACGAGGGCACATACCCGCTGCCCGAGGCGCAGCTCGACCGGTTCCAGCAGAAGGTGGTCGTCGACTATCCCTCCGCGGTCGAGGAGGCCGAGGTGGTTCGGCGCCACGTCGGCGGTATGGTGATGACAGATCTCGGCGAGGCGGGTCTCGTGCATGCGGCGACCGCAGCCGGCGTGATGGCCGCCGCCGCCCGGCTGCCCGAAGTCGTCGTGGACGACGGGGTCGTCGCCTACGTCACCGGCATCGTGCGGGCGACCCGCGAGCACGCATCGGTGATGCTTGGCGCGAGTCCGCGTGCGGCGGTGAGCTTGCTTGTGGCGTCAAAGGGCTACGCGCTGCTGCAGGGGAGGACGTTCGTCACGCCTGACGACGTCAAGACGATGGCAGTGAGCTGCCTGCGCCACCGGCTGGTACTGCGTCCCGAGGTCGAGATCGAGGGCGTGCCCGCCGAGTCGGTCGTGCGCGACGTGTTCGAGCGGGTCGACGTCCCGCGGTGAGCTGGATCCGCGACATCTTCCGGAGGTTGGGCGGCCTGTTCGTGACGGGGCGCTGTGCGCTGCTCGTTGCCGCGCCCGCGCTGGTAGTCGCGTGGATGCCGGGCGGGCTTGCATGGACTCTCACCCTCGCGTGGCTCCTTGGCGTGGCGGTGCTCGTGCGCCGGGATCTCGCGCTCGCGCCGGGAGAGGCGGATGTCGAAGTCGAGCGGACGCTACCGGTCAAGCTCTCGATCGGGGTTCCCAGCAGCGTCGAGATCGCGGTGCGGAACTCCTCGGCGAAGGTCGCCCGGTTGCTCGTGCGGGAAACGCCCCCGGCTCGCTTCGAGGGGGAGCGGAGGGCCGGATCGCTCGTGCTCGCACCGCGCGCCGAGACGCTCGTGACGCTGCGGCTCACGCCGCCCGAGCGCGGACGCTTCGAGTTCGGACCCGTGGCGGTGCGCTCGGCCGGGCCGCTCGGACTTGCTGGCAGGCAGTGGGACGTACGCGAGACGGATGGCGTCGAGGCGCGCGTCTACCCGGACATCAGCGCGGTGCACACCTACGCTCTGCTCGCCCGCAGGGGCGCGCTGCACGAGATCGGCGTGCGCGCGGCGCGGCACGCCGGCACCGGAACCGAGTTCGAATCGCTGCGCGAGTACGTCGACGGCGACGACTATCGCGACATCGACTGGAAGGCGACAGCCCGGCGGGGTTCTCCGGTGGTGCGGCGCTTCGAAGCAGAGCGGAGTCAGACGATCATGCTCGCCATCGATGCGGGACGCCTCATGACGCCGAGGGTGGGCTCGCTGTCCAAGCTCGACCGTTCGATCAATGCGGCACTGTTGCTCGCATACCTTGCTACCTGCTCCGGCGACAACGTCGGGCTGATCGTCTTCGGCCGCGATGTGCAATCCTTCCTCGCGCCGAGGAAGGGGCACCGGCAGTTCCTCGCGATCCTCGAAGCGCTCTATGCGGTCGAAGGTCAGGTCGAGGAGCCAGACTACGGTGGAGCGCTCCGCTACCTGTCGACCCGGGTAATGCGGCGCTCGCTCGTGGTGCTCTTCACCGAGCTTGCGGGGACCGAGCCATCGAGGCGACTGCTTTCGGTACTCGGAGCGATGTCGGCGCGCCATCTGCCGCTCGTCATCGCGCAGCGAAATCGTGATGTCGAGCGGCTCGCCTCGGCGGTGCCCGGGACCGAGACCGACGTCTACCGCTGTGCAGTCGCCGCAGATCTGCTGCACGACAAGGCTGCGGCGATCCGCACCCTTGCCGCGCGCGGGTCACTCGTGCTCGATGTCGAGCCCGAACAGCTCTCGGTGGCCGCGGTGAACCGCTATCTGGAGATCAAGGCTCGCGGACGGCTCTGATGAAGCGCGGGGTCGTGGAACGTGCGCCGCAGCTACACGGTCACGCGGCCGCGGTCTCGCGCCAGCGGCCCGCCAGCGCAAGGTAGGCGAGCAGGAGAGCCGTCAGCACCCCGCCGAAGGCGAACTTGAGCGCCTCGGGAACGGGCAGCGGGGTCACGAACGCCTCTATGAATCCTGCGATCACGAACAGCGGGATGGTCCCGAGCAGCAATCGCAGCGCGTCAGGAGATACGCGCTTTAAGGAGGCACTCCTCGGCAGGTCACCCGGTGAGAGCAGTGCGCGCCCCATCACAAGGCCCGCGCCGCCGGCAAGCACGATCGCGGGGATTTCGAGCGAGCCGTGGGGAACGATGAGCGACCAGAAGTACAGCGAGCCGCCCGCCTTGTCGAACACGCCGGCCAGCGCGCCGATGAGCAGGCCGTTGACGGTGAGGGCATAGGCGGTGAGCACGCCAAACGTGATACCGCCAGCGAACGCGATCAGTGCGACCTGGATGTTGTTGGCGGTGATCCCCGCCGAGAGGAGCGGTGCGATCGACGCGGTCATCGCATGCAGGTCGCCGCTCCGTTCCAGGTTATCGCCTATCCCGTCGCGGAGTGCCTCGGGGATGAAGAGGCGGGCGAGCGGATAGTTCACGTATGCGAGGAGGAAGCCGAGGGCACCCGCGCCCAGCAGAAGCGCCGCTGCCAGCCATACCTCGCGGGCGTAGGAGCGCACCAGTGCGGGATATCCGTGCGAGACGAAACCCCACACCGAGGAGAGCCTGCGCGGCGTGGCGCCGTAGAGCTCCGCATGCGCGCGGCCCACGAGCGCGTTGAGGTAGTCGAGGCTGCGTCCCCCAGGGAAGTGCGTCTGCGCGTAGGCGAGGTCGGCGGCGGTGCGGCGATAGTCCTCGTGCAGCTGCTTGAGGCGTGGTGCGGCAAGGTGCGATACACCCGCGCCGCGTGCCTCGGCCAGCGTCGCCTCGAGCCGCTCCCACGCGTCGCGCGAGCTCGCTATGAAGGTGTGCTCGTCCACTCGGCCTCCCGATAGTCGAGCCAATGCTAGCACGGGTCGCGGGCGCTCCCTATGATGGGACACGGTACGATCTGAGCCGAGGAGGATGAGTGGCACCGCGCGACCCTATCGTGAGGTATCTGGTGGTCGAGACCCCGGAATCGGTCTCGGTCCGCTATCGCCTGGCCGGGCTCGGCTCCCGTGGCGCAGCCGCATTGATCGACACCGGGCTGCTGATCCTGCTCGTGATCGCCGAGATCGGACTCGGGGTCGCGGTCTCGTTCGCTGTGCTCCGCGTCGGCGGCGAGGCTCTTGCCGGGGTCGTGCCGTGGATAGCGGGCATCGTGATCCTCGCGGCATTCGCGACCTACTGGGGGTACTTCATCCTTGGCGAGGTGACGGGCGGCGGTCGTACTCCCGGCAAGCGCATCATGGGCATCCGGGTCGTCCGGGATGACGGATCGCGGTTGGGCGTGTTCGACTCGATCATCCGCAACGTGGTGCGCATCATCGACCTGCTGCCTGGCACGTATGCTGTGGGGATCGTCTCGCTCCTGCTCTCCCGCGATGCCAAGAGGCTCGGTGACATGGCCGCCGGCACGGCCGTGATCGAGGACAGGGGCCATGAGCTCGTCGGCGCGCCGGAGGCCGTCGAGGTCGACGAGAGGGTCGCACTCGTGCGCGAGTATCTCTCGAGACGCGGAGGGTTTACGCCAGAGGCGCGCATGCAGGTCGCCGGCGCACTGCTTGTTCTTTGGGGAGCGGACGGCGCGGCCGATGCAGGGTGGGACGAGCCGACGATGGCGGGGCGACTGGCCGATCTCGCCGGGCTGCGGTAGGGCAGGGATCGGCGGCGGGTGCGGGGAGCCAGGGGGGTCCGGCGTGTGTGGGAGAGGCCGTTCACCGTGCTCTAACGCTGAGCACGAATCTTTCATGAGCGTCTAGCGGAAGTTAGAGACGCATCAATTCGAGCGGCGTCAGATATCCGAGAGGGCGATGTTGACCAGGCGCTCGCCTTCGGCTATATATTCGTAAACCAGAAACGCGTGGACGGTTTACATCAGTGACGCGGCGAGGAGTGAGGGACGGATGATGGAAGACGTGAGAGCGATGAGTGCGACCGTGCGGCGTTCGGGACGGACGCGCACCGCCGTGACGGCGGCACTGCTCGCGGCACTACTTGCCGCCTCGGCCTGGATCTCGATCCCGATCGGCGCGGTGCCGATCACCCTGCAGGTCTTCATCGTGTTGCTCGCGGGACTATTGCTCCCGCCGAGGGGCGCCTTCGCGGCCGTGGCGGTCTACATCCTCCTCGGCGCGGTCGGGCTGCCGGTCTTTGCCGGAGGGCTGGGAGGCGTGGGCGTGCTGGTGGGACCTACTGGAGGCTACCTGTGGGGCTTCGCGTTGGGCGCGACAACGGTGGCGCTGGCGCGCGGACCGCTCGCGGCCGCCGTGGGACGTAGCGCGGGAGAGGCGATCGCCCTCTTCATCGCCGTGGTCGTCATCTATGCGGTCGGCTGGGCCCAACTAGCTGCCGTGACAGGAATGGGGGCAGGCCCCGCTTTCGTCGCGGGGGTCGTGCCGTTCGTGCCGCTCGATCTCGTCAAGGCGGTCGTCGCGCTCGGCGTGGCGGGCGCTCTTCGGCGGGCGGGGGTCGCCTCGTAGCGTCGTGTCAGACCCTCGGTCTATGATGGGGTCGTTCCGACAGACCGGGAGGGGGCCCATGACCGAGCCGCTCGTGTTCGTGCACGCCGCAGATCTGCACCTTGATGCGCCGCTTCGACGCGTGGACGCAGCCGATCCTGCGGTCAGGCAGACCTGTGTCGAGGCGACGTTCGCCGCATTCGAGCGCATCGTCGACGTGTGCCTGGAGCGCGGTGCCGCGTTCCTCATCATCGCAGGTGACGCCTACAACACCGCCGAGCGTTCGATCCGTGCCCAGAGCCGGTTCCGCGCGGGTGCCGATCGTCTTGCGGCAGCAGGCGTTCGCGTCTTCGCTGTCTGCGGTAACCACGATCCGGCCACCGGATGGACCGCCGGACTCTCGATGCCCGGCAACGTCACATACTTCTCGGCCGAACAGGTCGAGCGCATCGTGTTCCCGTCTGAGGCTGAGCCGCGATGTGTGCTCTACGGGCGCAGTTACGCGCGAGCGGCGGAGACGCGCAACCTTGCCGCGGAGTTCCGAGCCACGCCCGGTGACCCGTTCTCGATCGGGGTTCTCCACGCCAACGTCGGCGGCGATCAGCGCTACGAGCCGTACGCACCCTGTTCGCTCGACGACCTGCGCGCTGCGCAGATGGACTACTGGGCGCTCGGTCACATCCACGCACACGGGGTGCTCTCGGCGGACCCTCCGGTGATCTACCCTGGAAGCCCTCAGGGCCTCGACCCGACCGAGGCCGGTGGACACGGCTGCATCGTGGTCACCGTTGCCGGTGATGAGGTCTCGACGGAGTTCGTCGAGACCGGCCAGGTGGTTTGGGAGACCTCGACCATCGAGCTGGGTCCGGTGGCGACCATCGACGAGGTCATGTCACTCGTCGAAGCGACGTGTGAGCGTGCCCGTGAGGCTGCGTGCGGGCGTCCTGCCATCGTGCGCGTCGACCTTGCCGGCCGCGCCGACGTCCATGGCTTACTCACCCCCGACCGCGTGATCCCGGACCTCACCGAGGAGATCCGCGCGTCCCAACTCTCAGGGCACCCGTGGGTCTGGCTCGACCGTGTCCGAGACCTCACCCGTCCAGCCATCGACCTCGAGGCGCTGAGGGCTGGTGAGGGGTTCGCCTCCGAGCTCGTGCGCATCTGCGATGAAATAGCCGGATCCGGTGAGGCTGACGATCTGCTCGCCGAGGCTCTCGCTCCGCTGCATCGCGCGCTCGACGGGGGCGCACTTGATCTCGATGCACCGGAGATCCTCGGACGCGCGAGGGATGCCTGCCTCGACCACCTACTCGCCGGGGAGGACCGCTGATATGTGGCTCAAACGTATCGAAGCCGAGCACTACGGCTCGCTCGAGGGTGTCTCCCTCGGCGATCTCGGCGAGGGCCTCACGGTCGTCCTCGGCCCGAACGAGGCAGGGAAGAGTTCGCTCACCGCACTCGTGCGTCACGTGCTCTACGGCTTTCCCGATCGACGCTCACGTGAGCGGGGCTACTACGTCGAAGGGGGCGCACGTCACGGTCGCCTCGTGTTCGCCGATGGTGCCGGTGAGTGGGCCGTCGAGCGCATCGATGGCCGGGGGAGCGGCGATGTGGCCGTGCGGACGATCGGCGGACAGGAGCGTCCCTCGTTGCATGCCGAACTCACCCGGGGAGTGAGTGCGGACGCCTACCGCGTGGTGTTCGGCTTCGGCCTTGCGGACATGGCTGATGTGGTCGGGAGCGGTGATGACATCGTCGCCCGACTCTATGCGGCGGGAGCAGGCATCTCGGTCAGTCCGCAAGACGTCCGACGCGTGCTTCACTCTCAGACGGAAGGCCTGTTCAAGCCGGGCGGACGTAACCCCGCGATCAACGCCGCCGCGCGCGAGGCGGCCGAGTTGGAGAAGCTCATCAGGGAGTTGCGTCAGCAGGCCGAGGCGCTCGCCGGGAACCGGGAGAGGCTCGCCGCACTCACCCTACAGGCGGCGGACGCAGCCAGGGAGGCGCAGGCTGCAGAGGGCAAGCGTGACGCGCTCGATGCTGCCGTGCGAGAGCTGGAGCGCATCGAGGAGCGGCTCCATACACTGCGCGAGGAGCTCGTCGAGAAACGTACGGCTCTGTCGCATTCGAAGACTCAGGCCGAGGAGGCGGTGCCGGATGCACGCGTCCTCGATGCATCTTCGGTCATCGAGGCTGTGGTCGAGGAGGTCCCGGTACACCGCGAACGCGCGGACCGTATCGCTGGCCAGCGGCAGCGGATCGCCACGCTCGAGCGCTCGATCTTCGAGCGCTTCGAGGCGGAGGGTATCGACGAGTCGGCCGCCGCTTCGATCCAGGTCGATGCGGAGACCCGCTCTGGTGTCGAGTCATGGCGCGACCGCCTCATGAGGCTCGAGCTGCGCGCGGAGGAGACGGCGCGGGCGGCTAGCGCTGCAGCGAACGCCGCGGAGGCGGGTAGGGATGGTGTCGCGACCGCTGCGGGATCTGAAGTGTCGTCCGCGGTCCGGGGTTCCGTGTTGGCCGGGTGGCTCCTCGTTGTGCTCGGCGTGCTCGGCGTTGGCGGGGGAGTGCTGAGCGAGACGTGGTTGCTCGCCGGGTTCGCGGGGCTGGTCGCACTGGTCGGCGCATGGCTCGCGCTCGGGTCTCGTGTCACGCATCCTGGTGTTGCGGGAGCCGGCGACCAGACTCACCTCGCCGAGACTCGTCGGTTGGCCGCCGAGGAGACCCGGTCCGCGGCCGATGCGCGCGCCGACGCCGAGAAGCTCGATGGCGCGCGGGCGGAGTGGGATGCCTGGCGCACCGGTCGGGGTCTGGCGTCGGCGGACACGCCTACTGCGGCCGCGGACGTGCTTGCCGTGGTGTCCGACATACGGCGACTGCAAGCAGAGCGCGCGGACGCGGCCGCTGGGGTCGCCACGGAGAGCGAACGCGCGGAGGCGTTCCTCGGACGGGTGAGGGAGCTCGCCGAGGCCCTCGGCATCGAGGCAGCGGGCGACTCAGCAAGCGCAGCCGAGGTGGTGAGTCGCGCCCGGGGGATGCTCGAGGAGGCGCGCGGGCAACTCGCGAGAGCCGAGCGGGCGGCCGGGGAGGCCGAAGCGCTTGCTCCCCGCATCGAGGCACTCGAGGCCGCGGAGAAGGACGCAGAGTCGCGAGCGCGGGCGATCATCGAAGAGCAGGGTTTCGAGGGCGGCCTGGCGCAGGCCGAGGTCTTCGCGTCAGCCGTCTCCCGGGAGGCAGCCGGGGCCAGGACACGTTTCGACGAGATGGACCGCAGCCGGGCCACCCTTGCCGGTGAGGTCAATGCGATCTCGACCGAGAGCGAGAGCAGCGAGCTCGCCCTCGACCTCGCCGGGATCCGTGAGCGGATAGCGGCGCTGGCCGAGCGGTACGTGGTCGCGAAGGTGGCCTCGGCGTTGCTCGATCGCGCGCAGCAGGTCTACGAGCGCGAGCGGCAGCCAGCTGTCATGCGGGATGCCGGACGCGTTCTCGCGACGATGACGGAGGGCCGGTACGGCTCCGTCGCGGTTCCCCTCGGCTCGTCGGCCGTAGAGATCTTCGACCAGACTGCCCGCGCAAAGGGCACCGAGGTCCTCTCTACCGGTACTGCCGAACAGCTCTACCTTTCGCTGCGGATAGCACTCCTCGGCACGCTCGGGGAGGTCGGTGCGGGGCTTCCGGTGCTGATGGATGACGTGTTCGCGAACTTCGACCCACAGCGCAAGGAGGGTGCCGCCGAGGCTGTCGCGGAACTCGCCAAGAGCCGTCAGGTCGTCGTGTTCACCTGCCATCCGGAGACCGCCGCGG
>CAYGKH010000054.1:0-10265 GCA_964350345.1 uncultured Coriobacteriaceae bacterium | reverse complement strand
GCATCTGCAACGGATTCCAGATACTGACCGAGGCGCATCTGCTGCCCGGAGCGCTGCTGCGCAACACGGACCTCAAGTTCATCTGCCATGGCCAGCCGCTTCGGGTGGAACGTTCGGTCTGCGAGTGGCTCGACCTGCCCGAGGGTGTGGTCCTCGACATTCCCGTGAACCACAACGAGGGCAACTACTACTGCGACGACGAGACGCTGGCGCGCTTGAACGCTGGCGGTCAGGTCGTGCTTCGCTACAGCGAGACGGATGGTTCGCGGGCTCCAGGTGGCAGCGCCCCCAACGGCGCGATCGATGACATCGCGGGCGTGTGCAACGAGCGTGGCAACGTCTTCGGGCTCATGCCGCACCCCGAGCGCGCCGTCGACCCGCTCACCGGCACCACGGACGGTGAGCCGTTCTTCACGACGATCGCGCGGCGCCTGGCCGAGGTGGCAGGGTAGTGCACGACAGTGTCGCGCTGACGCCCTTCGCGCTCCTGGTGGGCGTCCTGGTTCGCTATGGCGTCCCGATCGTCGCGGCGGCGCTCGCGGTCGATGCTGCTCGCAGGCCCCTCTCGGCGTTCGGGCGGTTCGGGCGCACCCCCTGGGTCGTAGCACCCGTCGCGCTGCTGCTCGCGCTCGTCGCGGGGTTCCTCGCACCCGGGACGGTCGTGCTGCGCTTCGTGGCTATAGGGGCGTTGCCGCTGTTGATCGCGTACTCGGTCGTCTATCTGCTGCGGGTGGTGTTTCCCCGGGCGTTGTGACGTTGTGACGTTTTAACGTCTGCATGTTAGAGTGCGATGGGGAGGTGATCGGTTATGGGGACCGAATCCAAGCGCGCGACCATCTATCTGGACGCCGATCTGCACACTGCGCTCAAGATGAAGTCGGCAGTGCAGAATCGCTCGATGTCCGATCTGGTCAACGACGCCGTCCGAGACATGCTGCGCGAAGATGCCGAGGACCTCGAAGCGTTCGAAGGGCGAGCCGGTGAGCCCCTCGTCCCATACGAGGAGATGGTGAAGTGGCTGAAGGATGATGGGCGACTATAGCGTTCGGCTACGGGCGAGCGTGCGCAAGGATCTCAGACGCATACCGAAAGCGGATGTGGTGCGGATCACGGAGCGCATCGCTGCCTTCGCGGGCGACCCGCGGCCTGCCGGTGCCGAGAAGCTGAGCACACGCGAGCGGTACCGGGTCAGGCAGGGGGACTACCGCATCGTATACGAGGTCGAGGACCTGATGGTGACCGTGTGGGTCGTGAAGGTGGAGCACCGCCGGGACGTGAGTCGGGGAGAGTAGAGGCGGCTCAGGAGTGCGCACGCATCGGTGCCCTCGGCTACAATGCACGTGATCGACTGCCTGCTGTGCGATCAGAGGAGCCCTTTAACCATGCGTGACGATCTTCCGGCCGAACTCGCCCCGCGCCTCGCCGAGGAGCTGGGCTTGAAGCCCGTCGAGTACGAGCACGTGGTGGAGATCCTCGGACGTACGCCGACGGTCACCGAACTCTACATGTACTCGCTCATGTGGAGCGAGCACTGCTCCTACAAGCACTCCCGTAAGGCTCTCGGGATGTTCCCGACCGAGGGGCCTGCCGTGTTGCAGGGCCCTGGCGAGAACGCCGGTGTCATCAGCGTGGGCGACGGCTGGGCGGTCGCGTTCAAGATGGAGTCGCACAACCACCCCTCGGCCATCGAGCCCTATCAAGGTGCGGCGACCGGTGTGGGCGGCATCATCCGCGACATCTTCACGATGGGCGCGCGCCCGATCGCGATCCTCGACTCACTGCGCTTCGGCACGCTCGACAAGCCGAGGCAGCGCTACCTCTTCGAAGGCGCCGTCGCGGGGATCGGCGGCTACGGCAACTGCCTCGGCGTACCCACGGTGGGCGGCGAGGTCTACTTCGAGGACGCGTACGAGGGAAACTGCCTCATCAACGCGATGGCCATCGGCCTCATGCGCGAGGAAGACCTCATGCGCGCGGTCGCGGCAGGGCCGGGCAACCTGCTTGTGCTCATCGGCTCGACCACCGGACGCGACGGAATCGGTGGCGCGAGCGTGCTCGCGAGCCAGGAGTTCGACGAGAAGGCCGAGGACAAGCGGCCGAGCGTGCAGGTCGGTGACCCGTTCGAGGAGAAGCTGCTCATCGAGGCGTGCCTTGAGCTGCTCGATCGCGACTTGCTCGTTGCGCTCGGCGACCTCGGCGCTGCCGGACTCACTTCGAGCGCGAGCGAGATGGCGTCTCGCGGCGGCGTGGGCCTCGAGATCGACGTGACGCTCGTGCCGCAGCGCGAGGACGCGATGAAGCCGTTCGAGATCATGGTCTCGGAGTCGCAGGAGCGCATGCTCGCGGTCGTGACCCCCGAGACCCTCGGAGAGGTCCAGGACGTCTGCGAACGGTGGGGACTTCCCGCGACCGTGATCGGGCAGGTCACCGACACCGGTCGTTTCGTCATCCGCGAGGGTGATGAGATCGTGGGCGACATGCCCGCCGCCACGCTCGCGCACGATGCACCGATCTACGACCCCGTCGCCGAGCGCCCGGCGTACCTCGACGAGCTGCAAGCCTTCGACCCGCTCACCGAGCTCGACCACCCCGACGAGTCCGAGATGCTCACCGCGACGCTGTTCGACCTTCTTGCGAGCGCGAACATCTGCTCGCGGCGCTGGATCTGGGAGCAGTACGATCACCAGGTGATGCAGGGCACAGTGGTGCTTCCGGGCAGCGACGCCGCCGTACTGCGCATCGGCCTGCCCGGACGCGGCGAGGTCACCGAGCGCGGGATCGCCGCGTCGAGCGACTGCAACGGCCGCTATGTCTACCTCGATCCGTACGTCGGTGCGCAGATCGCCGTCGCTGAGGCCGCACGCAACGTCGCGTGCTCGGGAGGACGCCCTGCAGCGATCACCGACTGCCTGAACTTCGGCTCTCCCGAGAAGCCCGAGGTGTTCTGGACGTTCCGGGAGGCGATCCGTGGCATGGCCGACGCGTGCCGTGCCTGGGAGATCCCGGTCATCTCGGGCAACGTCTCTTTCTACAACGAGTCCTTCGGCCAGCCGATCTACCCGACGCCCACCGTCGGGCTCGTCGGCATCCTTGACGATGTCTCGAAGCACACGACACTTGCATTCAAGAACGCCGGCGACGTCGTGGTGCTGCTCGGCGAGACGGATGCGGAACTTGGCGGCAGCGAGTACCTCAAAGTCGCGTTCGACACCGTCGCTGGTGCACCGCCGCGCGTCGACCTCGACCACGAGGCAGCGCTGCGCGAGGTGCTCCTGACGGCTATCGATGAGGGGCTTTTGAGCTCGGCTCATGACTGCGCCGAGGGCGGACTTGCTGTCGCGCTCGCCGAGAGCTGTATCGCCGGCGATCTTGGTGCCGACATACACCTCGGGTATGGCGACGGCGACATGGTGCCCGTCGCGGCGCTCTTCTCCGAGACACAGGGGCGCGTCGTGGTCTCACTGGCCGAGGACGCCGTCGACAGCCTCTTCGCGATCGCTTTTGAGCGTGGCGTCCCCTTTTCGGTGATCGGCACGGTCGGCGGGGACGCGCTGGTGATCGAAGGGCTGGTCGATGCAAGCGTCGCCGAAATGCGCGAGGTCTTCGATGGTGCTCTCGCTGCGATGGTGCACCCTGAGGCGACGATCTCGACCAAGGAACTGCGCGAGGGGTAGGCGCCCCGGCTGGGCTACTTGGTCCGCGAGTTGTTCAAGGGCCGTGCATGCCCGAGTCGTGCTATCCTACGCGCGTCCGTTACCGATTCCCGAGTCAGGACACGCTCAACGATGACGAACACCCAGCAAGGGGATGAGCCCGGGTTCGACCTGAGCCGCGAGGATCGTCCCGAGGAGGCCTGCGGCGTTTTCGGTGTGTATGCACCGGATGAGGATGTCGCGCGGCTCACCTACTTCGGCCTGCACGCCCTGCAGCACCGCGGACAGGAATCGGCAGGCATCGCGGTCGGTGACGGCGATACGGTCACGGTCACCAAGAACCACGGCCTCGTGAGTAAGGTCTTCACCGAGTCGGATCTCGATTCGCTCACTGGCAACGTCGGCCTCGGCCATACGAGGTACTCGACGACCGGTGCCTCGACGTCGTGGGAGAACTCACAGCCGCACCTCTCGGCCATCGGCCATCAGGTCATCGCTCTGGCTCACAACGGCAACCTCGTCAACACCACCGAGCTTCGCGACTCGCTCAAGGGCAACGGCGTGCGATTCCGGTCGACTACGGATTCCGAGGTCATAGCGACACTCATCGGCCACTTCACGCAGCAGCATCACCACATCCGTTCGGGCATCCGCGACACCATGAAGCTGATCCGGGGCGCGTACGCCGTGACGCTGATCACTGAGGACGCCGTTTACGCCTTCCGCGACCCGCACGGGATCCGCCCGCTTGTGATCGGTGAGCTGCCGCAAGGCGGCTGGGTGGTCGCGAGTGAGACGTGCGGTCTGGACATAGTCGGTGCGAAGCACCTGCGTGATGTGGGGCCCGGAGAGATGATCAAGTTGTCGGCCGATGGCCTTGAGGCCGAGTGTGCCGTGCCAGCGGAGAAGCCGAGCCTGTGCATCTTCGAGTTCATCTACTTCGCGAGGCCCGACAGCATCATACGTGACTGCACCATCTATGAAGCCCGGCGGCGCATGGGTGCCGCACTCGCCGGGGAGGCCCCCGCAGACGCCGACCTCGTGATCGGCGTCCCCGACTCCGGTGTCCCTGCGGCCGTGGGCTACGCACAGGCGAGTGGCATTCCGTTCGGTGAGGGGCTCGTCAAGAACCGCTATGTGGGGCGGACGTTCATCTCGCCCACGCACTCGATCCGCCAGCAGGGAATCCGTCTGAAGCTCAATCCGCTACGACACGTGATCGAGGGCCAGCGCCTCGTAGTCGTCGATGACTCGATCGTGCGTGGCAACACGTCGCGCAAGCTCGTCGAGTTGCTGCGCGATGCTGGCGCGACCGAGGTTCACATGCGGATCACCTCCCCGCCGGTCCGCTGGCCGTGTTTCTTCGGTATCGATACGGACACCCAGGACCAGTTGATCGCCTCCTCGATGTCGATCGACGAGATCGCCGAGAACATCGGAGCCGATTCGCTCGCCTACCTCTCGCTAGAAGAGATGGTCGCCGCCACGGGGCGCTGCGGCAGTGAGTGTTGCATGGCGTGCTTCGATGGGGAGTATCCGATCGACATCCCCGAGGCGGTCCGCAGGGGCAAACTCTCGCTCGAGTCCTGCGGCTAGATGCTCGCCGGACTCCTGTCGGGAGTGACGCTCGGCGTTGGTCTCGCGCTGCAGTTCAACCCGCTCGTTTCGCTTGTCGGTGCGGTGGTTGCAGCTGCGCTCCTCACGCGCGGAGAGTGGATGGGCATCGGTGCGGTCGTCGTGGGAGCCGCATGGCTGCTCGGGGACGGACTTCGCGTCGCGACTCGCGCACACGATGTGATCGAGGGGGTCGGAACGCCGCTGGCCGAGGGAGTCGTAGCGGCCTGGGTGGCACTGGTGTTCTGGGCCGTGGGCGGGCTGCTCATCGGCTACGTCGTGCCTGCATGGGCAGGCTCTTTCGTGGGGCGCAGGGTGACGCACGGCACGGGATGGCTGGCCGCGGGCTTGGTGGCGGCGTCGGTGAGCGCAGCTCTCGCGACGCTCGCCGGGCAACTGCCTGCCTGAGCGCGGTGGGGCGGTTTGCCTGACGCCGATACCCTCGGCCTGCGGTAGAATGACCCCGCACCGACCTGTTTCGCTGCGAACCGCCGAGGAGGCGTTCTGCATGAGTACGAGTGACAACAGCCGCCGAACCACCTATCGCGACGCAGGCGTGGATACGGCTGCGGGTGGACGCGCGGTGGAGGCTATTCGCGCGGCGGTCCGCTCGACATATCGACCCGAGGTCCTCGGCGATATCGGAGGGTTCGGGGGGATGTTCAGCGCCGCGGCTCTCAAGGAGATGGATGACCCGGTCCTCGTGAGCGGCACCGACGGGGTGGGCACCAAACTGCAACTCGCGCGGCTTATGGGGCGCCACGACACCGTCGGGATCGACCTCGTGGCGATGTGCGCGAATGACATCCTGACCTGCGGCGCCGAGCCGCTCTTCTTTCTGGATTACATCGCGATCGGCCAGCTTGACCCGGCCCTCGTGGAGCAGATCGTCTCGGGGATAGCCGAGGGCTGCAACCAGGCCGGGTGCGCGCTTGTGGGCGGCGAGATGGCGGAGCATCCCGGCGTGATGGAGGATGACGACTACGATCTGTCCGGATTCTGTGTGGGTGTGGTCGATCGGCCGAAGATGGTCGACGCATCCACTGTACGCCCGGGCGATGTGCTTCTCGGCCTTCCGTCGAGCGGTCTTCACTCGAACGGTTTCTCGCTCGTGCGTAAGGTTATGATCGAGGGGCATGAGGAGGAGCTCGGACTCGCGCGCGTCGATCTCGGCGGGGCGACGCTCGGCGGGGCGCTGCTGGCGCCGACGAGAATCTACGTCAAACCCGTGCTTCAGGCTTTGCGAAGCGGCGCAGCGATCAAGGCGATGGCGCACATCACGGGCGGAGGCATCACCGAGAATCTCAACCGCGTGCTCCCCGATGGGAGCGATGCGAGGGTCGTGTCGACCGGCTGGCGGATTCCTCGCATCTTCGACCTTATAGCCACCGCCGCCGGGCTCGATGACTGGGAGATGTGCCGGACGTTCAATATGGGTATCGGCTACGTGCTCGTCGTGAGTGCCGGTGACGCAGCCGGCGTCGCGGCTGCCTTCCGAGAGGCGGGCGAGAGAGTCTTTGAGATCGGCGAGATCACAGAGGGGACCGGTCGGGTACGTTACAGGTAGAAGGGTGGTGTGGCCCGTGGATACCGTAGCTGCCGATCGCATTCGCCTCGGGGTGCTCATCTCGGGTAGTGGGACGAACCTTCAGGCGATCCTCGACGCATCCGCCGAGGGGCGCCTGGATGCTGATGTGGTGGTGGTGATCGCCAACCACGACAAGGCCTACGGGCTCCAACGTGCCCGCAAGGCGGGGATACCCGCGGTCTGGGTAGACCGGGCGGCGTACCGGAGCACGACCGAGTACAACGACAGGATCCGTGACACGCTGCTAGAGCACTCGGTAGACGTGGTGGCGATGGCCGGCTACATGCGGCTCCTCGGCTCCCAGGTGCTCGACGAGTTTCCGAACCGCGTGCTCAACATCCATCCTGCGCTGCTGCCCGCTTTCGCGGGGGCTTCGGGGATCCGTGATGCGTTCGAGTATGGCGTGAAGGTCACAGGGGTGACGGTCCACTTCGCCAACGAGAACTTCGACGATGGCCCGATCATCGTCCAGGAGGTCGTCGAGATCACCCCGGAAGACACGATCGAGTCGCTGGAGGCGAAGGTCCACGAGGTCGAGCACCGTCTCTATCCGGAGGTTCTGCAACTCATGACCGAGGGTCGGATCGCCATCGAGGGCCGGAAGACTCGGATCATCCCGCTCACCGATGAGGTGTAAACTGCCCGGTCGGGATACTCGGTAAGATTCTGTTAAGACCCTTTCGTCATGATGGTCTTGTGGCTGCGGTGCGAGGGAGGCCGCAGCCGCAACTGAGATCACTCAGTCCGAAGGGGGAGCATATGGACTGGCAACCATTGGTCGAAGAGGGCATCGTCTACCCGGCACCACTGTCCCGACCGCACTCTATGCCCACGATCAGACGGGCGTGGGAGTGCGTGGTCAAGGCTCGCATGGCTACTCTCTCCAGTGAGTGGGAGCTTGCCGACCAGGAGATCCGGCACGCATTCTGCGTTGCCACAGACGCCCTCGCGTTCTATCACGACCACACAACCGGAGGGTCGTGCGGTTTCGAGACGGCACGACGTATCGGGACAGAGTACTTCGGGGAGCGGCTCGCCGAGCCGATCTTTTACAGGGCGAGCGTCCTGCGGGAGATGCTCCCGCTCGAGCCGGAACTCGACCCCGCACAGGCTCGTGAGGTCAGGCGGTGCGTGGCGGCCTCTTCGGAGTATGTCGCACTTGTCGAGTGTTTCACCTACTCCGTCTAGCGAACGGGCAACCGTCCTCGGAGCGGTAAGGCGCGCTTCTCGCCTCATGCGGGTTCCTGGTATATTTACCAAACCTGATTCACGCCGCCCTTCGTTCGCCGGTCTCCGGCGGCCGACAGAGGAGAGGACCGACACATGAAGCATCGCACCTTCGGACGGGCTGGCGCTGTCGCGCTCGCGACTCTGCTGCTGGCGAGCACAGCGCTCGTCGGCTGCGGCACTACCGATTCCGACGAGCCCACCGGTGAGTCTCCTGCGGAGACTGTCGAGGTCAAGATCGGCTTCGCCGCACCGCTCACCGGCGACAACGCAGTCTACGGCCAGGGTATGCGCCGTGCCGCAGAGCTTGCCTTCAAGGAGGCGAACAACTCCGAAGAGGTCCTCGCAGCGGGCTACCAGTTCGTGCTGCGCGCCGAAGATGACCAGGCCGACCCCAAGCAGGCGGTCAACGTGGCCAACCTGCTTGCGGGTGACTCCGAGATACTCGGCGTGATCGGTCACTTCAACTCCGGCTGCTCGATCCCGGCATCCCCGGTCTACGAAGAAGCCGATATGGCGATGATCACCGTGTCGACCAACCCCCAGCTCACCATGCAGGGCTTCGATGTGGTGAACCGCATCGTTGCACGGGATGACGCCCAGGGCGACTACGCAGCCAATCTCGTCTACGGCGACTTCGGCTTTGCCCGGGTGATCGTCGTCGATGACTCCACGCAGTACGGCCAGGGCCTCGCCGACGAGTTCCAGGCCACCTTTGTCGACCTTGGCGGGGAGGTCCTCGCTCGCGAGGCTATCCAGACGCGCGAAGTCGACTTCCAGGCACTGGTCACCAAGATGGGCGGCATGGAGCCCGACGCGGTCTACTACGCCGGTGCGCACACCGAAGGCGGACTGATCTCCAAGCAGATGACCGAGAGCGGACTCGATGTCCCGCTCATCGGTGGCGATATCATCTTCTCCGATGAGTACATCCAGATCGCCGGTGAGAACAACGCCGAGAACGATGTGGCGACGATGCTCGGGCTTCCGCTCGACCAGCAGGCGCGCGGTCAGGACTTCCGTGCGAGCTATGAAGCCGAGTACGGCGTGACTCCCGAGGCCTACGACTCCTACGCTTACGATGCAGCTGCCATCTTCGTGCAGGCTGTGCTCCAGGCAGGACCGGATCGCGCCGGCGTGGCCAATGCGGTCCGCTCGATCCAGTTCGACGGAGTCACCGGCGTGACACAGTTCGACGGGAACGGAGATACCCTCAACCAGGTCATCTCCGCCTATCGTGTCGTCAGCGGCGCCTGGGAGCAGATCGTCGACTAGTGTGCAAGGAGGGTGCCGCGAGGGTGGTGACCCGTTAGAATCGCATAGACACGTGCCTATCGGCCGAGGTGGTCCGCCCGCGATCTTGTGCGGGGGCACTCCTCGGCCGGTATGTGTAAGGGCAGTCCCGACCCGGTAGGCAGGAGAGATCTTGATGGATCAGGTTCAGGTGAAGCGTGCGCTCGTCTCGGTCACCGATAAGACCGGCGTGGCAGAGTTCTGCAAGGTCCTGCAGGACGAGTTCGGAGTGGAGATCGTCTCGACCGGAGGGACCGCTAGAGCGCTCGCGGGGGCTGGTATCGACGTGCGCCCCATCGAAGATCTCACCGGATTTCCCGAGATGATGGACGGGCGCGTCAAGACACTTCACCCCCGGGTTCACGGCGGCCTGCTTGCCCGCCGTGACGTGCCCGAGCACATGGCGGCGGCCGAGGAGTACGAGATCGGCATGATCGACATGGTTGTCGTGAACCTCTACGCGTTCGAGGCTACGATAGCGCGCGAGGGCGTGACCGAGGAAGACGCCATCGAGAACATCGACATCGGCGGTCCGAGCATGCTGCGCAGTGCCGCGAAGAACTTCGCGAGCGTTGCCGTCGTCACCGACCCCGCCAGCTACGAGGAGATCATCGCCGAGATGCGCGCGAGCGACGGCGCGACCACGCTTGAGACCCGGCGCGTCCTTGCGACCGAGGTCTACCGCCTCACCAGCGCCTATGACAGCGCGATCTGGATGTACCTGTCCGACTACCGGGGGACCCGCTTCCCGGCCGAGGCGCGCTTCCGTCTCGAGAAGGTCCAGGACCTGCGCTACGGCGAGAACCCGCACCAGGACGCGGCGTTCTACCGGTTTGTCGACGCAAAGGACCACACCCTCGCCCGCGCCACCCAGTTGCAGGTCAAGGAGC
>CAYGKH010000053.1:0-10431 GCA_964350345.1 uncultured Coriobacteriaceae bacterium | reverse complement strand
GCCCGCTCATGCGTGTCACTGTGCTAGCGAACCCGAGATCCGATCAGCGGCTCGGCCGCGTCTCGAGGATCGTCTTGACGATCGACGGGTCTGCCAGCGTCGAGATGTCACCGAACGCATCCATATCACTCTCGCCGGCTGCGATCTTGCGCAGGATGCGGCGCATGATCTTGCCGGAACGGGTCTTCGGAAGCTCCGGCACGAAGTGGATGTGATCGGGCTTGGCGATAGGCCCGATCTCCGTGCGTACGTGACCCATGAGCATCATGTTAAGGTCCGCCGTCGGCTCCTGGCCGGTCTTGAGGATGACGTAGGCGTAGATACCCTCACCCTTGATGTCGTGCGGGAATCCGACGACCGCAGCCTCGGCGACCGACAGGTGGCTCACAAGCGCACTCTCTACCTCTGCGGTACCCATGCGGTGACCGGAGACGTTGATGACATCGTCCACACGTCCGAGGAGCCAGTAGTAGCCGTCCTCGTCCTGCCTCGCGCCGTCACCGGTGAAGTACTTGCCGGGAAACTGCGAGAAGTAGACATTGCGGACCAGTTCGTTGTCCGGATCGCCCCATGTGCCGCGGAGCATACCGGGCCAGGGGTACTCGATGCAGAGACGACCGCCGGAACCCTGCGGGGTCTCGGAGTGATCCTCGTTGAGGATGATCGGCTTGATGCCGAAGAACGGGCGCGTAGCCGAGCCCGGCTTTTGGGGAGTCGCACCGGGCATGTTTGTGATCATGTGCCCGCCGGTCTCGGTCTGCCAGTAGGTATCGACGATCGGCGCGCGCTCGTTTCCGATGTTCTTGTGGTACCACATCCAGGCCTCAGGGTTGATAGGTTCGCCCACCGTTCCGAGGACCCGCAGTGCGGACAGGTCGTACTTCGCCGGCCACTCCTCGCCCGACTTCATCAGCGCACGAATGGCGGTCGGAGCAGTGTAGAACTGGTTCACTCCATGCTTCTCGCACACCTTCCAGAAGCGACCAGCATCCGGATAGGTCGGCACACCCTCGAACATGACCGAGGTCGCCCCCATCGCGAAGGGTCCGTAAACGATGTAGGAGTGCCCGGTGACCCAGCCGATATCGGCGGTGCACCAGAACACGTCCTCATCGTGATAGTCGAACGTGTACTTGAACGTCATTGCCGCATAGAGCAGGTAGCCGGCGGTCGTGTGCAGCACGCCCTTGGGCTTTCCGGTGGAACCCGACGTGTAGAGGATGAACAGGGGATCCTCGGAGTCCATCCATTCGATGTCACAGTGCTGGCTGACATCGTCGGCGCAGACCTCCTCGTGGTACCAGAAGTCACGACCGGGCTCCATATCGACCCTGGTTTGAGCACGCGACACCACGACGACCGACTCGATCGAGGGGCACTCGAGCAACGCGGTGTCCGCTTCGGCCTTCAGCGGGACGATGCGGCCGCCGCGTATACCTTCATCGGCGGTGATGAGCAGCTTGGCACCGCAGTCCTGGATCCGGTCGCGAAGCGCCTGGGCGGAGAAGCCGCCGAAGACGACCGAGTGGATCGCGCCGATACGGGCGCAGGCGAGCATGACGATGGGCAGCTCGGGGATCATCGGCATGTAGATGGCGACGCGATCGCCCTTCTTGATGCCATGCTTCTTGAGCACGTTGGCGAAGCGGCACACCTTGTAGTAGAGGGACTGGTAGGTGTAGACCTTCGAGTGCCCCTCATCGGACTCCCAGATGAGCGCGGCCTTGTTGCGGCGCCAGGTCGTCAGGTGACGGTCGATGCAGTTGTAGGCGACGTTGGTCTTGCCGCCCTTGAACCACTCGACACGAGGGGTTTCGAACTCGTACTCGACGACCGAGTCCCACTTCTTGTGCCAGTAGAGGAACTCTTCGGCCTGCTCGGCCCAGAAGCCCTCAGGATCCTCGATGGACCGATTGTACATCTCCTCGTACTCGTCCATCGACTTAAGGTACGCTCGCTCGCGCACCCACTCGGGCGGGTCCACGACCCGGAGTTCTTTCTGTAGTGATTCGATCGATGTGGACTCGTCAGTCATCAACAGCCTCCTTCGTCCAGCAGTTCACCGGCATGTTCCGCGGTCATGTGTCGGGGGACTCTCTTCGCACGTCCCCGTCACAAGGTCCGAGCATTGCGCAAAGCGCGAGTGACCACAAGATGGTATTCGTCATCCTACGTGTGCTGCCCCCTTGGACGTGCCCCCGAATCGGGTGGACGGTCGAAAGGACTCGGTGGGCGGCGCACGTTCGCACCGCTCGCTTCCGACCGTCCTCGCGTGCCCCTCATCTTCGTACCGGACGAGCGAAACTGTCATGTAACAAATGTTGCAATCCGTTCCTGTTTGGGGTAAGTTCCATACCAACACAGTTTCCCTTCCCAGTACGACGCCTTCCGGGGAATCCGGAAGGCACATAGGGCGGACATCGTCGACCGGCATCGCGATGTGCACGTGGACACCAGGCAGTACCACGGGCGACCGCCAGACGCTCAGGGGTAAGAGCAGGGGGAAGGAATCGCAAGACCCCGGCCCGAAGGCCGGGGTCTTCGCATGTCCGGGACCGGACGCTCAGAGCGAATACGCTTCCAATCGCGTCTGCGCTATGAACCGCTCCGAGAAGGACTCGTCAGCAGCAAGATCAACATGCCGGGCGCCTACGGAAAACCTTCGTGCGGTTTCGAGCAGGTCGGGCTCGAGAGCGACTGCCAATGCCCCGTTGAGTGCGGCCTCTCCTGCATACCGCAGTCTCCCGGAAGCCTCGCGCGGGACGACGCCCACATCTAAGAGGTCCCGTTCGGCCAGCGCACCTCCGAACGACCCGGCAACCACGTATTCGTGTAGGTCCGTCCCTGTGATCTCGGCGGCAACACAGCAACTCTGCAAAGCGACACAGACCGCCGCCTTCGCGTACTGGAACGCCCGGATGTCGAGCTGGGAGAGGTAGACTCCGCGTTCACCGGGGACATCTCCGAGCGAGACCGCCCGAACTCCGTCCGGCAGAACGAAGAACGACTCCGCGAGGGGACCGTCTTGGGCCAGCCGCCCGTCGGAATCGAGATGCCCAAGCCGCCTGAGCACCGCTACCGCAGAGACGAGACCCGAGCCGGTCAGGTGGGTGGCAGGACCTCCGGGAGTGATCGGCTGCCATCCCCCGTCCCCACCGGTCTTCATCCGCACGATCCCGAACATGTCCGCCAGGCCGCCACACGCGATTCCCCAGCCCTCGAAAGCCGGCCCGGCAGGTGCGGAAGCGAGGTGGACGTCGCCTGCCTGAAGCACGGCGATCTCGGCGTTCGTGCCGATGTCGAGATAGGCAACCCCTGTCGCGCCCTCGGCAAGACCTTCGGCGATGAGTCCCGCGGTCAAGTCACCTCCCACAAAAGCCTCGACAGGAGGTATGGCGAGAAGACGAGCTCCCGGAAACGCCTGTGCGAAAGCCGGGTTGCCGAGGGGAACAGTATCGGGGATCGCATGTGCGAACGGATGGACCGCAAGTCCGCTCACGTCCACCCCCACAAGCAACGAGAGCATCGCGGTATTGGCAGCCACGACGATGCGTTCAAAACCCGTCGCAGCGATTCCGGCGTCCTCACAGGAAAGCTCGACAGCCTCTATGAGTGATGCCTCGGCGGCCTCTCGCATCTCCGGCCCACGGCCCTCGAGCGCTGCAGAGATCCGGGATAGGATGTCGGCACCGTGTATCGTCTGCCGATTGCCGACGGTCGCCTTCCCGAGGCGTTCTCCCGAGGAAGGATCGAGCACCGCTGCCGACACGGTGGTGGTCCCAAGGTCCACCGCGCCGACAACCCGCCTGCGCGCGGCCGTGCGCCGAAACCCGCCATCGACGTGGCTGCTGCTCAAAACTCGCGCATGCACGGTGACCGGACCAGACACCTTCGCCATACAGGCGAGGCGGACCTTGGACGGCTCCGTTCTCGCGCGCACCAGTGCACGAACTTCCTCGGCCGACGGAGGCTTGAGCTCACCCGCCTCGACAGAGATCGCACACCGCCCGCACGCGCCCCTGCCGCCGCACGGGGCGGGGATGACAAGTCCCGCACGAGACGCGGCCGCAAGAACGGTCGAGCCTGAGTCGACCTCGACACTTACCTCTCCAGGGACGAACGTGACGCGCACCTGCTCCTGGCTACCCATAGGCTCACTCCTCGGGCAGGAACGCCACTCCCCATCCGGTGCCGGTGTGGGCAGCTATGACGGAGCCCGTGTTCACCGAGAAGAACTCGGTGACCTCGAAGCGTTCTGTCAGCTTGTCTTCAAGCCACTGGACGCGATCGGAGGCCATCGCGCTCATGACGCAGAACGCTCCTTTGCGCCTCTCCCCCATCCTCTCCGCACACCAGTCCACGGTGTGCTCGAGTGCAGCTTTGGCTCCACGTGTACGTGCGATCGGCTCGAAGGATCCGTCTAAGACCGTCATCGTGACCTTCAGATTCAGTATCCCGCCGAGAAGCCCGGCGACCCGGCCAACCCGGCCACCCTTGACGAGGTTATCGAGCTTGTCGAGGCCGACGAGCATCTCGACGCGATCCCGTGCGCCGTGTGCACGCTCGAGTATTGCAGCCGTGGAAAGGCCGTCGGCCATCGCACGTGCCGCCTCTATCACCTGAAAGCCGAGTCCCATCGAGAGGTTTCGCGAGTCGAACACGTGAACACGACCAGCGAACTCCTTGGCTGCGGCCCGGGCAGACTCCACAGTCCCCGACAGGTCCGATGAGATGTGGATCGAGACGGCTTCGGCTGCATGCTTCAACGCCTCGGTATAGGCGTCAACGAAGGCGCCGACCGACGGCTGAGATGTACTCGGAAGGACAGACGCGGTGCCCATCCGCTGGAAGAACTCCTCCTGCGACATCACGCCGTCAGACCAGGTCTGCCCGTCGATCGTGACGTTGAGCGGAACCACCGTAATCGGGTACTGCTCCAGAATCTGTGCAGGGAGATCCGCTGTGGAATCGGTGATTATCGCAACGTTCGATACGGATGTATCCATGGCTTCTACTCCTCGAATGAGACCATGCCGTGCGACATCGCACGACCGCCGATGATGTGGACGTGCAGGTGACCCACGGTCTGATTGGCGTTGCGCCCGTTGTTCACGATCACGCGGTATCCATTCTCCTCAAGGCCCGCCTCGCGGGCGATCTGCGGCACGCATGCAAACAGGGCACACATCGTGGCGTCCGGAACGCCGTCGCCCATGTGGGAGTAGTGTTCCCGCGGGATCACGAGGATGTGAACCGGCGCCTGCGGCGCGATGTCATGAAATGCAACGACGGTATCGTCCTCGTAAAACTTCTTAGCGGGAATCTCGGCCTTAGCGATCATGCAGAACACACAAGCAGACACGGGCGCCTCCTCACAACCGTGGACGGTCGACACTCAGTGTAGCGCACCGGACGTCACGCGGCGGCTCATCACTCTGGCTCTGCGTCGCCCTCCGAATCACCCTCCAGTTCGCCGAGGAGCATCGTCACCTTCTGCTGTGCGTCCTCGAGCTTGGACTGAAGAGCCTGAAGGAGCGCCACACCGCGCTGGTAGCGCGTCAGGCTCTCCTCGAGCTCCAACTGCCCGGTCTCAAGTGCCCGCACGATGCCCTCGAGTTCGCTGAGTGCCTCACCGAACAGCATATCGTCCGGTGCGGCACAGGTCGTGTCATCCATGCTTACCCATCCTCCTCGATCGTCTCCACCACACAGCCGAGTCGCCCTGACCCGACCCTCACATCCACATGCTCCCCCACCGTGACATCAGTAGCGCGGCGGACGATCGTCGATCCGTCCTCTGCAAAGCACACCGCATAACCCCGGCCGAGGACGGCCACCGGCGAGAGATCCTCGAGCCGTGCCGCATACATCCCCGCCCTGTCACCCGCACGCTCGGGTATCCGCGGTCCGACCCTCAAGAGATCCTCCCGCGCGTGACGCATCCGCTCGGCATCACGCTGGAGCCGAAGCGGGATTGCACGGTGGAGGTCCGCCCCGGCCTGGTCGAGCGCCTGCGCGGCGCGCCCGATGACTGCCGAGGGGTCCGCGAACACAGGCCTTCGGGCAAGAGCCGCCACGCTGTGCTCGGCGTCCCGTACGCGGTGCGCAAGCGCTCTGCCGAGAGCCCGTGATGTCTTACCGAGTGCAGACCCGAGCTCCTCTGTCGAGGGCGCAGCTGCTTCTGCAGCTGCCGTCGGTGTCGACGCACGCAGGTCGGCGACCATGTCCGCTATGCAGGTATCCGGCTCGTGCCCGATCCCCGTCACGACCGGGACAGGTGAAGCGACGATCGCACGAGCGACCTCCTCGGCATTGAAGGGCATCAGATCCTCGTACGAACCTCCACCCCGGACGAGGAGAACGACGTCGGGTGCACACCCGATGGCGACCCGCAGCCCCTCGGCGATGGCAGCGGGAGCATCGGTGCCCTCCACCGCAACACCGGCGAACAACACCTCGGCGAGCGGATAGCGGCGGCGGAGTGTCCGAAGCACGTCGTGTACCGCCTTGCCTCTCGGGGAGGTGACGAGCGCGATCCGAGACGGGAAGCGCAGTAGCTCCCGCTTGCGTTCGGGGCGCATCAGCCCTTCTGCCTCCAGACGGCGGGCGACCTCGGCGACCTGCATCCGGAGGCGTCCCTCGCCCGCAAGCTGGAGAGCGCGGACGACGAACTGCATGCGGCCCTTCGGCGCGTAGGCGGAGAAGTTACCCGTCATCTCGACGAGCATCCCGCAGCGCAGCTGCACCCCGCTCACGGTGTACTGATCGCGCCACATCAGGCACGACATCGCCGCACCGTCATCGGCGACAGTAAAGTAGGCCGCACGGTAGCCGGGCTTGTCGGCGAACTCCGAGACCTCGCCTACGACACGTAAGCGCACCGTCTCCAGCGCGTTCTTCGCTCGTGCCATGGCCTCACTGACGCTCACCGCGCGCTCTACCGTCACCCTGCCCCCCTCACGCGTTGTGCACATCGGCACTCCGGACGTTAGCGAAGTGCCGCGCCATCCCCTAGCGTCGGGCGAGCCCGAGGTAGTACACCAGTTGCAGGACGGCCACTAGGGTCGCAGCGACATAGGTCAGGGCTGCAGCGGTCAAGACGGTGCGCGCACCCCGGACCTGCTCAGCCGGGAGCATATTGCCGACAGCGAGCGACCCCATCGCCCGGCGTGAGGCATCGAACTCGACCGGCAACGTGACGACCTGAAAAAGTACCGCACCCGCAAACAGGATCACACCGAGCATGATGAGTTCGCCAAGATTGATGAAGATCCCACCAATGATGAGCGGAAACGCCAGAGAGGAGCCGATGTTGGCGGTCGGCACCAGTACCTGGCGAAGGCGCGCAGCGACGAATCCGTGCGCGTGCTGCACGGCATGACCGGCCTCGTGGGCCGCGATCCCGGCAGCAGCGACCGAGCGACCGTGGTAGACGTCCTTTGAGAGACGCAACACATCGGCGCGCGGATCGTAGTGGTCGGTCAGGTGACCCGGCACCATCTCGATCCCTACGCTATGGAGTCCCTCGGCATCGAGCATCGCGCGGGCGACCTCAGCACCGCTCCTGCCCGTGGCAAGCGGTACCTCGGAGAAGCGCCGGTACGACGAGTTGACATACCACTGCGTGATCGCGCCGAGCGCGACCGCCAGTATCAGTATCGGTAGGTACGATCCGAACATCTGAAACCTCCGTGTCCTCTAACGTGCCTGTGCCCGCAGACCGGGCGATGAGTCCTTGATGAATGCAAACCCCCTGCCAGGCTCCTCCTGAACGGAGAATGGCACAGGAACCCTACTCCCCGCCCGCTTCCTCGCATGGCTCCACGACGATCCTTCCGTCACCGAGACGCATCGACAGTCGGCCTTCGAGAAGATCGACAAGCTCGTCGCCGACGATCGAACGACGCCAGCCTTCCAGCAGCGCGGCATCCTCCCGCTGGCCACCAGCGAGTTGCTCAAGATCGTCGCGCGACGCAAGGAGCGGCGTGGCCACTCCGTGCTCCTTGGCTCGCAGGCGCACGAGCGCGCCCATGAGGTCCACAGCGCCATCCACATCGAGCGGCCGCCGGCGGCGGCGCTCGATCATCGGGAGCTCGTCTTCGGGCAAAGCGAGACCTTCGGCAACAGCGTCCAGGACCGCTGTGTACAAAGACTTCCCGAGTTTGTCGTTCACTCCGCGGATGGCAGCAAGTTCCGTGCGGTCCTTCGGAGCCCTGCGGGCGATCTCGAGCAGACTCTCATCGCCGAGGACCCAGCGCCGCGGGATATCGCGCCGTTGAGCCTCCTCTTCACGCCATGCCGCAAGAACCTTCAGAACGCCAAGCTGACGAGGCTTCAATGACGATACGCGCTTCACCCGGCGATACTGCTCTCCCGGGATGACCTCGTACGTGGCCGGGTCGACCATGCGGTCGAAGTCGGGCTCAAGCCAAGCCAGCCGTCCCTCTGCCTCCAGGCGCTCACGGAGCTGACGATAGACAGCGGGCAGATACCGCACGTCGTTGAGCGCGTACTCGATCTGGGCGCCGGACAGCGGCCGACGCGTCCAATCCGTGAACGTATCGGACTTGTCGAGCTTTACACCGCAGATTTCGTTCACCAACTGGCCATAACCGACCTGCGTGGGATGGCCGGCAAGAGTCGCAGCAACCTGGGTATCGAAGACCGGGGTCAGCACACAGCCCCAGAGCTGATAGAAGATCTCAAGATCCTGTGTGCCAGCATGCAAGACCTTCACGGTCTTGACGTCTGAGAATATCTCCCGCAGCGGACCAAGGTCCTCTATCGCGAGAGGATCGACGATCGCCTGCAGATCGTCCGTGCCTATCTGAATCAGGCAGAGCCGTGCATAGTATGTACGTTCCCGCATGAACTCCGTGTCGAGCACGATGAATTCGGTGCCGCGGATCCGTTCCACAAGAGCACGCAGCCCCTCGGCATCTCTGACGTACACCGCACTCCTCTCGATGATGCTGGCATTCCTGACGTTCACACAATACCGTATAGGGGTAGATCGTTACCGGGAGCTATTCCCGGAAGGAGAGTTTCACTCTGCCGAGGAGCCTGGATGCGGGTCTTACTACTCGTCAACCTCAGATCCGGCCAGGGCGATGCTGGCCTTTACGAGTATGTCCGCGCACTCGGTGTCGCGGGAGCGGAAGTGACCATCCGCTTCCTCGGACTCGGCGGACACCTGGATCATCTGCTTCGCGATGCGGATCAACATGATTGCGTAGTCGCGGCCGGCGGTGACGGTACCGTTTCTGCTGTGTGTCGGCATCTCGCCAGCACGGGCGTCGCCGTGCTGCCCTATCCCGCCGGTACGGCCAACCTCCTCTCGATGAACCTCGGCATCCCCACGAATCCTCTCGCACTCGCGCGAGCCACGATCCAGGCGAAGACCAGGGACATCGACCTCGGGGAGATCACCTTCGGCGAGGGGCGTCTCCCGAGCGGCTTCATCGTCGCAGCGGGCGCAGGCTACGATGCGTCGATCATCGAGGCGGCCGAGAGATACAAGCCGTCGCTCGGTGCGGCAGCGTACCTGGTCGGGGCCCTGCAGAACCTCGCTCCGACCGTCGCACGTTTCACTATCGACCTCGACGATCGCACGATCGAGACCGAGGGGATGGCCGTCCTCGTCATGAACGTCGTGCGCGTACAGTTTGATCTCGCACTCGCCCACGAGAGCGACCCCTCCGACGGACTCTTCGAAGTTGTCATCGTGCGCACCAAGTACGTTCCCGAACTCATCCCCGCCGTGTGGAGGGCATTCTTAGATCGCTTCACCGCGACGCCAGGACGCCCGCGCGGCCTTGAAGTCCACACGGCGAGTGAGGTGCGCATCGTCGCAGACCCGCCGCTCCGTTTACAGTACGACGGCGAAGTCGCGTCGGAGACCACGCCACTCACTGCGCGAGTCCTGCCGGGTGCGGCACGCATAATCGTTCCCTGAAGGTCCGCGCGGAGCTCAGACAGCCCTACTGATTCGACAGATAGTCGATGATAGTCTCGCGCTCCTCGTCAGTGACACGCAGACCTTGGGCCTCCATACGGGCGACCGTACTCTCCCAGCCCGCTCGATCCTGTGTCTTGGCCCACACCTGGTCGAGCATGTGGCAACCGGAACACTTCGACTCGACCAACACGCGCGCGGTGTCCGCATCCGGTATCTCGGATTCATTCCCGTTCTCTGGCTCCGGCACGGGGGCTGGGGCGGGAGCAGGGTCCGTGACAGGTCCAGCTGGCTCGTCCGCGGCGCATCCCACGACCCCAACAGTCCCGAGAAACAATAGTACGGCAACGGCGATCATGGCAATCCGGCGATAACCGGCACTGGCAGCTGACATGAGTCCTCCGAAAATCGTCGCCTCCAAGTGACATCAGTGAGTTTGTACCCAGAAGTGCGGGAGACCCGGCGATGAAAAAAGG
>CAYGKH010000052.1:0-10553 GCA_964350345.1 uncultured Coriobacteriaceae bacterium | reverse complement strand
ACTGAGAGCCGGTCCCGTTGATGCCCCAGCCGGCGTTGCCGTGATCGGAGGTCACCACGAGCAGCGTGTTGGGGTTGGACTTGATGTACTCGCGCACCACCCGCAGCGTGAGCTCCATCTCGTAGGTGTCCATGATCGCGCCCCACGCATCGTTGGAGTGGTTGGCGTGATCGATGCGGCCCGCCTCGATCTGCAGCACGAACCCGCGCGGATTGCGGGAGAGGCGGTTGAGCGCGACGGTGGTCATCTCGGCCAGCGTGGGCTCCTGCGCGCCCAGCGCCGGCACGTTGACGCGGTCGGCGTAGTAGCTGATGTGCGAGTCCTTGAACGTGCCAAAGATACTCTTGTTGCCGACGGCGAGCGAGCGGAGCGCGTCGCGGCTGCGCACGACGTCGTAACCGGCCGAGGCGAACTCGGCGAACAGGTCACGCCCGTCAGGGCGGCGGCTGGCGTCGAAGAAGCGGGTCCCGCCGCCGAGAAGGACGTCGGGCTGGAAGCCGAGGTAGTCGAGCGCGATGTCGTTCTCGGCGTCGCGCGACATGCTGTGGGAGACCCAGGCGGCCGGAGTGGCGTGCGTCACGCGAGTTGTGGTAACCAGACCGGTCGAGACCTTGGTCGCCTTAGCGAGCTCCATGATGGTGGTCAGAGGCGTGCCGTCGGGGAGCGAGGAGAGCATGCCGTTGGCGGTCTTGACGCCTGTAGCCCACGCGACCGAGGCGGGTGCCGAGTCGGTCACGATGCTCGAGAGGCTCGCGGTACCCATGTAGCTCGCGAGCGTCTGACTGTCCTTCATGAGCTCATAGAACGCGGTGTCCTGCTCGCCAAAGACCCGGGTGGCGGTCTCGTGCATGGCGCGGATGCAGGCGACCGGCATGCCGTCACCCACCATGAAGATGACGCCGCGCGGTTTGCCCTTGCCGGCGTCAGGGTCGAGCGTCAGTGCCTGTGCGCTGGCCGGGATCATCGTGAGCGCGGCCGCCGCGCCCAGTCCGGCCAGTAGCTCTCTGCGTGTGAGCCCCTTGAGGATGTCGTCGTGATCGGTCATCGAACTGCCCCTTTCATAAGTCCTGCTGCGGCGGGCCCGCGTTCTTCGTATGCGTTCCCGTACGGGCGCTCGGCCGCCCGCAATCACTGTTGTAACGTGCGTGGCGATCGAGTTGGTTTCACGGGGGCCAGAAGTCTGAAAAGAGATCGTTGCACGGATGTTGCGGGGGCATGAACCGCGAGGCTGCTGTGCCGGATCTTCGAGGGTTTCCTCGGCTATGCGCGGAGCGAGGATGAGGGCGCGATGATGGCGGCGGAGGAGTGAGGGGGGGCGACGGCAGCATCCCTATGGCGTGCGTGATCGACGCAGTCGACACTGAGGTCCTCGGGGAGATCGAGTGTGTCGTGGACGAAGCGGTCGCATCCGGTGTTGAGCTCGTCGTGCGCGACTTCTCCGTGAAGTGCTAGGCGAACGAGACCCGATCACGCGCGATTCCGTCGTCTCTCGGACCACTTCAGCGCGGGCTTGATCTGTAGGGGTTGGGGTGTTGTGATAGACCCACAATACGTAATCATTTACGCATGTGGAGTAATCGTGTCCCAAGTCTCGCTTGACTGCCGCATCACGGTCGACACGATCCTCGGGATCCACAGGCTCCTGGCTGAAGACACGCGGCTCTCCCGATTCGCGGGCCAGGTCCGGGAGGTTCAGAACTGGATAGGCGGCAGTGCGTACAATCCGTGTGCCGCTGTATACGTCCCGCCCCCGCCATCAGAGGTTCCGCGTCTGCTCGAGGACCTGGCCGCGTTCTGCAACGACGATTCTCTTCCGGCGATCGCCCAGGCCGCTGTCGCACACGCGCAGTTCGAGACGATCCATCCGTTCGTCGACGGGAACGGCCGAGTGGGCCGGGCGCTGATCCACGCGGTACTCAGAAGGCGGGGCATCGCTCCCTGGGTCGTCCCGCCGCTCTCCTTGATACTCGCGACGCTGACCGAGGACTACATCGCGGGACTCACGTCCTATCGCTACGAGGGAGATCCGTCCTCACCCGATGCCCTCCGAGGGCTCAACGGATGGATCGCGTTCTACGCCGGCTGCTGCTCGCGCTCTGTGGCTGATGCGGATCGGTTCGAGGAGTGCGTGGCCGCGATACAGCGGGGGTGGCGCGAGAGCATAGGCATGGTTCGCCATAACTCGACCACAGATCCGTGGGTTCGGCGATCGACAACGAGCCGGTCCCAGTGACCGGCATCCGCATGGCCGAGACAGTCGCGGCCAAGCGCTGGACCATCGCGTCTGGCTCCGCCCCCGCGGGCGGAGGGGAGCGCACCATACTTGCGGGCGCCGCTATCGCTGACTCCTTCGGACTCGCCCCCGGCGACACGCTCATGCTGCGGGGCGTCGACTTCACTGTTGGCGGCGTCCTCAAGTCGTCCGGCACCGGTGACGACGGCGTGCTCTTCATCCCGCTCGAGGCGGCCCAGGAGGTCTACGAGACCGACGGCCGCATCTCGTTCGCGGCTGTCCTCCTCGACGACCTCGACGAGGTCGATCTCGCGGCCGCGCGGATCTCGGACGCGGCCAACGTCGCCGTCATCTCCGACCGCGCCCTGCTTTCCTCGGTCATGAGTGTTGTCGACACGGTGGGCGCCACGCTCAGGATCATCGCCGCAGTCGCCGTGCTCACCGCAGCGTTCGGCATCGTGAACACCATGCTGATGGCGACCTTCGAACGACGTCGCGAGATCGGCATCCTCAAGTCGATCGGCAGCTCAAACGCGCGCATCTTCCGCACCTTCATGGCCGAGGCGGCGGCATACGGTGTGATCGGCGGCGTCGTGGGCCTGGGCATCGGCACGCTCGCGTCCCGCATCATCACGCCGCTCATCGCACAGAACGAGTTCACCGCATTCGTGGGAGGCGCGCGTGTCGACGCCGTGCCGCCCCTTGCCGACATGGCGCTCATCCTCGGCGGAGCGGTCCTCGTATCGACACTCGCCGGCCTCTATCCCGCGTGGCGTGCCGCGCGGCTTACCCCCGTGGAGGCGATCAGCTATGAGTAGCGCACCGCTCACTGCCGCCGCGAATCACGTCATGACCGTGCGCGACGTCCACAAGACCTACACCGGCCGAGGAGTCCCGGTCCACGCCCTGCGCGGCGTCGATCTCGATGTCGACGCCGGGTCGTTCACCTGCTTGATCGGCCCCTCCGGTCACGGCAAGAGCACTCTGCTGCACCTCCTCGGCGGACTCGACCGGCCGACGAGCGGGTCGGTGACCGTCCTCGGCGAGCACATCGAGTCGATGTCCGATGGCCAGCTGGCGCGCTTCCGCGCCACGCGGGTCGGCTTCGTCTTCCAATTCTTCAACCTGCTTAAAGGACTCACGGTGGCCGAGAACGTTGAGCTGGCGATGATGTACGCCGGTGCGCCGGTGCGCGAGCAGAAGCGTCGCGTGGGCGAACTGCTCGAAGCGGTGGGGCTGGTCGCAAAACGCGATGCGCGCGCCAACGAGCTTTCCGGAGGGCAGATGCAGCGCGTCGCCATCGCCCGCGCGCTTGCGAACGACCCCGAGGTGCTCCTGCTCGACGAGCCCACCGGCAACCTCGATTCGGCTTCCGAGGCCGACGTGCTCGCGATCCTGGCCGACCTGCATGCAGCCGGGCGCACGATCGTGATGGTCACGCACGGGCTCGACATCGCCGCGAGAGCAGGGCGCATCGTCGAGGTGCACGACGGGCAGGTGGTGGAGTAGCGGCGCCTGCCCCAGGTCAGGAGCGCGCTGGCGTGATGTCGGCGCGCTCCTCCCGCCTATCGAGCCGCTTGGAGGCGAATACCGACCGTTCGTCAGCAAGATGCACATTTCTCGGAAATGCTCTTGCGCGCTGTCGCAGGGTCGGATAGAGTCTGTGTTGTCCCGAGAGGTTGAACCGGGCGAACCGCCAAAGCCAGCGTACCAGTAGCTGCCGGCGGGGCACTGACGGAGCGGCTCAGCGCGAGCGAAGGCTTCCCGTCCAGCGGCCCCAATGGTGTGAAACGGGAAGCTGAGGGAGTAACGGATCTCGCAGGGGAGATTTCTCGGGACACTTCTATGTCCGGGGGCTGTTTACTGATCAAGGGGGCGTGACCGTGCAGCGATCGCTGTCTCTCGTCATCGCGTCAGGACTCATCGTGGCGCTGATGCTGCTCTCCTCGGCCGGCTGCGTCCTCGGCGAGCCCGACTCGCCCATCACAGGGGAGCCCGCGCCTTCTCCCACCGAGCCGACGCCCGCGCTCCCCACCGCCCCGCCGGACACGCCTGCGGCCGACACCGTGGTCACCGAGATCGGCGAGGTTGCCCGAGCGGGTGCTTGGAGCATCCTCGTGCGCGAGGCCACGATCGAAGGTGGACTCCTCCGGGTGGCGCTCGATCTCACGAACACCTCCGGCGATGCGCTCCGCGTGACGCCGGGTGACCTCACCCTGACCGCGGGCTCGACATCGATCTTCCCTGCCGAGGAGGGCGCGCACGACCTGGTGTCGTCCCGCGAGATCCTCGCTGGCACCGCCCAGAGCCTCACTGTGGATTTCGCACTGATGGCTGCGGCGGCCGACACCGACCTCACGCTGGCGTTCGCACCTTCCGAGGGCGGACCGGCACGGATCGAGATCAGGATCGCGCAGCCACAATGAGGGCGCGGGCGTCCATCGTGATCGACCGGCCTCCGGCCGAGGTCTTCACGCACATCGCCGACTTCGAGTCGCATCCGTCGTGGCGCCCGGAGGTTCTCACGTCCAGGACGGTCGGCGCCCCGGGGGTAGGCATGACCGTCTATCAGCATGTATCCGTCCAGGGGAGGCAGGCCCTGCTGCCCCTCGAGATATCCGAGTGGGCGCCACCGGAGCGGATCTCGTTTCGATACGCAGGTCCCCCACGGGTTCGCGGCGGGTTCATCCTTCGGCCCGAGGGAAAGGGCACGCACCTGACCGCTTTTGCGACTGTCTCTGTCTCGGGGAAGGCAGAGTTGGTCGAGGATCGAATTCAATCCGCGATCGAATCCGAGGCTCGCCGGGGTCTCGGCAGACTCAAGTCACGGATCGAGCGGGGCGCAGGAAGCTGACACCGGTGCTACGCGATTTGACGCAGGTCAATTCTGCCAAGAGATGCGACAGCATAGACTGACAGCATAGACTGACAGCATGAGACTATGTAACGCCGAGCACGAAGGTCCTGCCACGGGAACGATGAGTGGCGGCACCGTGGAGGAACCGTGGAGGAACCGATGCGCAACCCGCTGACCGGATACACCGACCCTGTCCGCCGCCCGCGGTACATCATGTGGACCGGCGTCGGTGTGATCCTGCTGGTGACCCTGCTTATCGGCTCTCTCGCTGGAACCTCGACACGCTGGTTCTGCAACGATGTCTGCCATGTGGTGCACTTCGACAACGCGCAGCAGTACTACGCGTCCACCCACTCCAACATCTCGTGCCTCGCCTGCCACATCCCCGTGAACCTCGATGGGTTCCGTTTCACTGCCGAGAAGGCCGAGAAACTCCCGGACGTCTGGGAGGTTCTCACGGACTCCTTCCACCTCCCGCTCAACGAAGCGTCCTACATCGCGCTCTCGATGCCTGAGAACCAGTGCACGCAGTGTCACAACCTAAAGACCCGCGATCCTACGCCGAGCGAGGGCATCATCATCGACCACGCGGTGCACTCCGAGGCCGATATCGCCTGCTCCATCTGCCACAACCGGGTGGCGCACAACCAGACGCCTGAGCTCACGCTCTCCGGCAACGAGTACTACGAGGAGTTCATGTCGATGACGGCATGCTTCCGCTGTCACACGCTCACCGACTCCTCCCCGAGCGAGTTTGCCGCACCGGGCACGTGCTCGGCCTGCCACACTCCCGAGTTCGAGCTCAAGCCCCCGAGCCACTTCGAGGACGGTTTCTACACCGAGTACGGCGACTCGAGCGGGCACGCGCAGATGGCGCTCGCCGAGATCGAGAAGGTCTCAGCCGCCGAGGAGTACTGGGCCGAGGCCGGGCCGAAGCTTCGCGAGAAGGGACCCAAGCCGATCTCCGCGCTCCTCCGCATTCCCCGCGGCGAGTTCCTCGACCTGCCGCCGGTCGCGGCGGTCGACGAGTGCAGCACCTGTCACGTGAAGGACACCTTCTGCGACGGATGCCACAGCCTTGAGATGCCGCACCCGGCGGACTTCGCCGAGCAGCACTCCGCCCTCGGCGATGCCAAGCCCGATACGTGCGCGCTTTGCCACAACAAGACCGGTGACCCGGCGCTGAACGCGACATCGTGCGACCAGTGCCACCACTCGGCCGGCGACCCGCGTCAGACCTGGCTCTCGCAGCACGACGAGGCCTCGCGGGCGACAGACATCCTGGCTGACTGCTACAGCTGTCACGAGGAGCTTTTCTGCTCGGCCTGCCACGTGAGAGGCGTGAAGCCGAGCAGGTACTGATGGGCGATCGATCCGCGAGCGAGGCCGCGAGCAGGAGGCCTGCGATGAGTTCCGGCCGCACCGGCATCACGGCGTTCGGCCGCCGGGTCAGCGAGACGCGTCGACTTGTGAGCAGGTTGGCGGTAGTGGTGCCGATCTATCGTCATCGCTGTGTTCTTCGGTGCGCTCGGCTACACTCAGCACCGGATTGATGTGGAACTTCGTACCCGTGCGGCGAGCTACATCGACCTGATCGTCTCGACTCGCCAGTGGATAGCGCTGCACGAAGGGGTGTACGTCTACCGTGACGCCGACTCCCCGTCGAACCCCTACCTGGCGGAACTCGGGATCGACCCGGACATCGTCGCGGGTGACGGTCGAGTGCTGACGATGCGCAATCCCGCGATTGTGACCCGTGAGCTCGCCGAGTTGGCCCGGAACCGTTTCGGGGTGGTATTCCGTATCATCAGTGATGAGCCGGTCAACCCGGGAAATACGGCAGATGAGTGGGAGCGTGTGGCGCTGGCGGCGTTCAGGGCCGGGGAAGTGTCCGCCAGCGTGGTCGAGGGGAAGCGGGGGGCGAGAGAGTACAGATACATGGAACCCCTTCACATCGAAGAGCCGTGTCTGCGGTGTCATGGGTCTCAAGGTTACGAGGTGGGCGACTTGCGCGGCGGGATCAGCGTCGGGATCCCGTATGAGCCCGTGCGTGAGCTGATGCTGAGAGAGGCCGGGCTCCTCGGCCTGCTTGCTCTTGTGTCCGGGGTGCTGCTACTCGGGACGATGGGAGTACTCGCCAGCGGCTACCGGATCCGGCTGGAGGAGTCCGCCCGCGAGATCGAGCGCATGGCGTCCACCGATCCGCTCACGGAGCTACACAACCGCTGGGTCGCACTCGCCCGTCTCAGGGAGGAGGTCGCCCGGTCGCGGCGCACCGGCGAGCCCCTCGCCGTGCTTATGATAGATATCGACCGCTTCAAGCAGGTGAATGATACGGCCGGACACGCAGCGGGCGACGAGGTTCTGCGGGAGGTCGCGCGTCGGATCACGACCGTGGTACGCGACTACGATGTCACTGCGCGGATCGGGGGCGAAGAGTTCCTCGTGATCGCGCCGGGAACAGATATGGTGGCTGCCGAGACGCTTGCAGAGCGTGTCGGCGATGCGGTGCGGAAGGAACCGATCGTAGCGTCCGGGACGAGTTTCTCGGTCTCGGTGAGCATCGGACTGACCGATCTGCGTGCTGATGACGTGGGCGACGACGATATCTTGAGGCGAGCAGACGAGGCACTCTACGAGGCAAAGGATGCCGGACGCGACCGCACCAGGTACCGCTAGAGTTCCTCGCCTCGTTTCCCGGTTAGGGGAGCGGCGAGACGGGTTCCTGGGCGGGGGTGAGTGGTGCGATGCCCTCCCGCGGCAGGGGACGCAGGCCGATCTCACGGTCGATAGCGGCCGCTTCTTTGAGCGAGAGCAGTGCGATCACCGAGGCGAGCAGCGCGCCGGCTATCATTGTCGCCTGGATCCCGATGGTCGCGGCGAGTGCAGGTGCGATCGCGAGCGGCAGCAACTCCCCGCCGCGGCGGTGCACCTCCGCCGTACTCACGACCCGGCCCACGGCGTCGTGCGGGGCATCGCGGTGGATGAGTGTACGCAGCAACGGCTCGAGCGCACCGATCACCAGTCCCCACACGAGTGCGCCTGCGAAGACCACCCGCAGGTCGGGTGTGCCGATATAGATCGCGGCGCCGAGCCCGTTGAGGGCGACGAAGATCGCGAGTCCCCGGGCGGAGATGACGCGCGGGCCGAGGCGGCCGAGCAGGAGCGCTCCGGCCAGCATTCCGAGGCCGAACATCGTGTTGACCCAGCCGAGCATCTCGATGTCGGCGAGCACGATGTCGCGGAAGAAGAGCGGTTCGAGCACGCCGAACGCGCCGAAGCTCAGCCACACGACAGTGCCTGCGAGCACGTAGTAGCGAAGCGCACGCATACTGTAGGAGATTTTGAACCCCTCGATGAGCTCCCCGATCGGATGGCCGATTCTCGCCGTGCTCGAATCGCCACCACCTGCACGGTTCCGGGCGGGCGTGGAGCTCAGGCGTGCGCGCCAGATGATGATGGCCGCCAGAAGCGATGTGACGGCGTCGATCACGAAGATCCAGTTGATATTGGTGTAGCGGACGATGAGTGCGCCGAGGGCGGGCCCTACGACGAACGCCGCCGAGCCGCCTGCCTCGATCAGGGAGTTGGCACGCTTGAGTTCCGCCGGATCGTCGGTCAGGTACGGTGCGAACGACGCACCTGCGGTCATGACCGGCCCCCCGACGAGCGCCCAGACCGATGCGATCGCTATGAGAGAGAGAAGCGAGTCGGCGAAGATGAACGCCAGCGCGGTGGGTACGAAGATCACCTCGGCGACGCCGAGGACGGCCCGCGGCCCGTACCGATCGATGAGCACGCCCGAGACGCCACTGCCGATCATCAGGGATACCGCGAGCGCCAGCATCAGCCATGCGAGGTCGCCGGGGGTAGCGTCGAGCACGTATGCGGCTTTGCCCCATACGCCGACGAAGAACGCGGCCTCGCTGCCCACGCGGGACAGAAAACGGGCAGCGACCACTCTGAGCAGGTCGACCTTACGCATGGTGGGGCTTTCGGGAGAGTGTGGCCAGCCGTGCAGAGTGGCGTGCTATGTCTTCTGGCCGCGTGCGAGCAGGTGCTCGAGCGACTCCTTCCGGCGCTGCTGTTCGGCCCGGGCATACAGGTCGTCGGCAAGATCAGCCGCGCGCGTCGCGACATCCTTTCCCTGGCCGGCCGGTGCATCGGTGTGCAGCGGCGCAAAGGTCGGGTCGTTCAGCGCGCGGTCAGTGTCGCTCATCGAAACCCCCACTCGATTGCGGACGTGCCCAAACGCATATACCCGTGCATCTCGTGCATCTCACGCTGGAAAGGATCCCTTCGGATAGGGTACCGTCTTCGCATGCGGGCGCAATTCCTTGCACATCATACACCGATACGAGGGAGTGGGCGTGAGCATCCACGCATGGCAGGGTTCGCCGGGACTCTTCACCGACCTCTATCAGCTCACCATGGCGCAGGGCTACGTTGCATCCGGTATGGCGAACACAGAGGCGTGCTTTCATCTGTCCTTTCGCGGCAATCCGTTCGACGGGGGCTTTGCGGTCGCATGCGGACTCGAGCAGGTGCTCGACTACCTCGGCTCGTTAGCGTACGAAGCCGAGGACATCGCCTACCTGCGCACGCTTACCGGTAACGATCGCGCTCCGCTCTTCTCCGAGGAGTTCCTCGGCTATCTCAGAGAGTTCCGCTTCACCGCAGATGTCGATGCGGTGCCCGAAGGGACGGCCGTCTTCCCACACGAGCCGCTCCTGCGGGTGAGCGGCCCGATCGTCGCGTGCCAGCTCGTTGAGACCGCGCTGCTCAACATCATCAACTTCCAGACGCTCGTCGCGACCAAGGCGGCCAGAGTGTGTCAGGCCGCAGGCGGCGACCCGGTCATCGAGTTCGGCCTGCGTCGCGCACAAGGTCCTGACGGCGGGATATCGGCTGCGCGCGCGGCCTTCGTGGGCGGGTGTTCTGCGACGTCTAACACGCTTGCCGGTCGGGCGTACGGTATCCCGGTCGCCGGCACCCACGCGCACAGCTGGGTCATGCTCTTCGACAGCGAGGCCGAGGCGTTCTCCGCGTACGCGGAAGCGATGCCCAACAACGCGACGTTCCTGGTCGACACCTACGACACCCTTGAAGGGGTGCGCAGGGCCGCCGAGGAGGGTGCGAGGCTGCGCACTGCCGGTCACGAGATGATCGGCGTGCGAATCGACTCGGGCGATCTGGCGTGGCTCTCGCGTGGAGCGCGCGAGATCCTCGATGACGCAGGGTTTCCCGATGCGCTGATCGTCGCCTCCAACGAGCTCGACGAGCACCTCATCGCGAGCCTGAAGGACGAGGGCGCACGGATCGACGTGTGGGGAGTAGGAACGAAGCTGGTCACGGGGCATGCTCAGTCGGCCCTCGGCGGGGTGTACAAGCTCTCGGCGGTTCGACGCCCGGGAGGGGTCTGGGAGCCGCGGGTGAAGGTATCCGAGCAGACCGTGAAAGTGA
>CAYGKH010000051.1:0-10669 GCA_964350345.1 uncultured Coriobacteriaceae bacterium | reverse complement strand
GGTCGCGGACGTTCAACTCGAAGATGCGGACCTCTTCCCCCGCATCAGGGTCCGTCCGGCAGCGGGACTCATCGGGCTTGAAGAGGTAGTAGTGCTGCTGTCTCCTCCGTCCGATGCGCCCATCGGAGGTGGAGAATGAGCAATCGTTTTCTCCCCGCAGTCGGCATGGTCGTGATCGCGACGTTGTTGCAGGTCGGTCTTGCTCCCTACATCGCCCTTGGCGGGATCGTTCCTAATCTGTTACTCCTTGTGGTCGTCACTCTTGCACTCGTGCAGGGACGGCGGTCGGGGATGGTCGCCGGGTTCACTGCGGGGATCATCTTCGATCTTCTCGGCACGGCACCGGTCGGACCTGCAGCCCTTGTCTTTTGCATCGTCGGGTTTCTCGCAGGTTCACTGCAGGCCAACACCTTCGCCGAGGGCTGGACTCTGCCTCTTGTCATTCTCTTCGTCGCGAGCATGACCGCCGAGGTGTTCTACGGGATCGTGCTGGCTATACTCGGCGAAGGGGGTGCGGGAATGGGCGCCGTCTTCACCGTGATGCTCCCGGGTGCAGTGTATAATTCCGCACTGGCGGTGCTCGTGTATCCATGGCTGGCGCGGTTCTTGCGGCAGGACAGGCCTGTGGCCACGTTTCGCCGCATCGGATAGCGCACACCGCTCGCGCGGTCCTCTGTCCGGGTATGCCCTTGAATAGACACCGATGGAGCCGCGTAGATGGCGACCTATCGTGACCAACTGAAACCTCGTTACGCTGCGCTCGCCGTGATATGCATCGGCGTGCTCGGCGTTCTGCTCGTTCGAGCCTGGAGCGTGCAGGTTCTCTCCGGTGATGAGTTCGCCGCAGCTGCCGAGAACAATCGCGTCCGCGAGATATCTGTCCAGGCGCCGAGAGGTCGCATCCTTGATCGAAACGGCGAACCGCTCGTGCAGAACCGGGCGACCCTCGGCGTGACGGTCGACCCTGCAGTCCGTGGTGACGCCGACCTGCTCTACCGCCTCTCGGTGGTTCTTGATGTGCCGCTCGCCGAGGTGACCGAGAGGGCGGCCTCCACGCGTGAGGCAGCACTGCAGCCCAGACTCGTCGCGGTTGACATCCCCATGACGACAGTCGCATATCTGGCTGAGCACCAGTCGGACTTTCTCGGCGTCGAGGTATCGGTCGTGCCGGTACGCGAGTACCCCAACGGCACGCTCGCAGCTCACGTTCTCGGCTACACCGGCGAGATATCGGAGACGGCGTTAGCCTCCGGTGAGATGGAGGGCTACCTCCTCGGCGATATCGTGGGTAAGGGAGGGGCGGAGAGCCAGTTCGAGTCGGTGCTCCAGGGCGAGAAGGGGTACCGTCGCATGGAGGTGGATGCGAGGGGCAGGGCACGCAGCGTCCTCGAGGAGGCCGAGCCGGTCGCTGGTAACGACGTGAAGCTCACCATCGACATCGAGGTCCAGCGTGTGGCCGAGGAGGCTCTCGTGAATGCGCTCGAGGCTGCACACGCTGATGACTTTCGCAATGCTCGCGCCGGATCGGCTGTCGCTCTCGACATCAAGACTGGTGAAGTGCTCGCGATGGCGAGTGTGCCGACGTACGACCCGGCTCTGTTCATCGGCGGCATCTCGACCGCCAACTGGGAAGCACTCAACGCCAAAGACAGCGAGTATCCGCTCAACAACCGTGCGATTCAGGGACTCTATCCGCCCGCATCGACCTTCAAGGCGATTACCGGCATGGCAGGCCTCGAACACGGCGTCACGAGTCTCAGCCACTCCTACTACTGCTCCGGGCGATGGACCGGGCAGGGCGAGGAGTGGGCGAAGTTCTGCTGGGATCGTAGCGGTCATGGCAGTGTTGGCTTCATTAGTGGCATGGCCGAGAGTTGCGCCGTGGTCTTCTACGAGATCGGGATCGAGTTCTACCGTCGGGAAGCCGAGGAGATGCAGGAGTTCGCGCGCCGGTTCGGCCTTGGTTCCCGGCTCGGTATCGACCTGCCGGGTGAGGTCGCGGGGCGAGTGCCTGACGCTGAGTGGAAAGCGGAGTGGAACCGCGACTTCCCCGAATACCAGAGGTGGCTGCCCGGAGACAATTCCAACTTCGTCATCGGACAGGGTGATCTCCTCACGACGCCTCTGCAGATGGCAGGAGTGTTCGCGGGTATCGCCAATGGCGGTGACGTGATGCGACCGCACGTCCTGGCTGAGGTTCTCGACTCGAAGGGCAACCCGGTCCGGGAGTTCGAGCCCGAGGTCGCGTTTGCGACCGGCGCGAGTGAAGCATCGATCCGGGCTGTGCATAGCGCGCTGCTCGCGGTCACCGAGGGTGGCACGGGGACGAGTGCGTTCCGGGGTTTTCCTGAGCGGGTGGCCGGCAAGACCGGTACCGCCGAGGTCGCGGGTCGCGACGACTTAGCATGGTTCACAGCCTATGCTCCTGCGGAGGATCCCCGTTATGCCGTCGCTGTCGTGATCGAGCAGGGGGGCGGGGGAGGCGCTGTGGCGGCACCTGCGGCGCGCCAGATACTCTCTGCTCTCCTCGGACTGCCCGTAGAGCTCGTTCGTGCGACGGACGAGTCGAGGTGACCTGGTGAGCCGCGTTGAGACCGTCAGGAAGTGGACTAACCTGCCGTTGATTTTGACCGTCATCCTCCTGCTCGTCTACGGAGCGGTCGTCGTACGTTCTGCGACCGCAGGTTTCTCGGCGGGGGAGTCGATGTTCCAGCGGCACCTGGTCGGGATCGTCCTGGGCTGCGTCCTTCTTGCCGTCGCCTGGGTGATCGACTACAGCAAGCTCGAGGGGTGGTTGGGTCCGCTGACTGTCGCGAACGTACTCCTTATCTTGAGTCCGAGGATTCCCGGCCTCGGGGCCCAGGTATCCGGTGCGACGGCCTGGCTCGAGGTCGCGGGGGTACGACTGTTCCAGCCCTCTGAGCCAGCGAAGCTCGTTACGATTCTGATCATGGCTATCGTGATCTCGCAGTACAAGGGGAGGATCGAACGGTGGCAGAACGTCGTGCGGGTAATGCTCTACCTAGCCGTCCCGTTCGGGCTCATCCTTCTCCAGCCGGACTTCGGCACCGGTCTTGTCTTCATCGCCATCACGATGGGTATGTTGCTTGTCGGCGGCCTGAAGGGCCGCTGGTTCCTCATCCTCGCGCTGGTAGGAGCTCTCGGTGTGGGGATTGCCTTCAAGGCGGGTGTCGTAGCCGAGTACCAGGTCAATCGGCTGCTGGTGTTCATCGATCCCGAGATCGACCCCCGCGGTGCCGGATACAACCTCCAGCAGTCCCGCATCGCCATCGGTTCGGGCGGCGTGAGCGGACAGGGGTTGTCGCAGGGCACGCAGTCCAACCTCAACTTCCTCCCGGAGCGGCACACTGACTTCATCTTCGCGGTTCTCGGCGAGGAGCTAGGGTTTGTCGGGTCGGTGATGCTGCTGGGACTCTATCTTGCGCTCCTGATGGTCGCGCTCGAGATCGCCACATCGGCCCGCGATCTGTTCAGTTCGCTTATCGCGGTGGGACTGATCAGTATGTGGACCTTCCAGATTCTCCAGAACATTGGAATGACGATGGGTCTAATGCCCATCACGGGCATCCCGCTCCCGTTCATGAGCTTCGGATCATCGTTCATGATCACGAATCTCGCCGGAACGGGTATGCTCCTGTCCGTATGGGCTAGGCGGCGCGCCGTCTGACGCACCAGTCCGACCCGATGAGGGGAGAACCCATGGCCCTACCTATCAACGTCACAGATCTACTGAAGTCCGGATCGAAGCTCGGCAAGGAGCGCGAACAGCCGGTACGCCTGGCGATTGTCGTGGAACCCGACGCGCCCGATGCACTGATCGACGTCGTCCGCGACCGCTTCAAGCCCTACACGGCCAACGCGCGACTCGAGATCGAAGTGTCCGAGCCCGATGTCAGGCTCGTGTTCGGGTCGTCTGTCGATGCCGTCATCGGTATCGTGGGCAGCGGCCGCGTAGGCATCGCGCCGACCCTCGCTGACGCCCGCGAGCGCGGCATCCCGACACTGGCAGCAGGAGTGGCAAGCAGTGGTCGCGATGTGGCCGAAGCGGTCGGCAACCCCTACGCCGACAGCGTTGCCGACCCGGATCCGGAGCGTCTCGTCGACGACGAGGTCGCGTCCTGGCTCGTCGATCGCGTGCAGGGAAAGCGCCTCGCCCTGGCACACAACTTCCCGTTCCTTCGCTCAGCGGTCGCCGAGGAAGCCGTGAAGTCGACGGCGCTGCAAAACGGACTGATCGGCTTGGTGGTGATCATCCCTGGGGCCGACATGCCGCTGATGACGCTCAACCAGGCGAAGATGATGTTGCAGATCGCCGCTGCGTACGGTGAGCACCTCGGCTCTGACCGCATCAAAGAGATCGGCGCGATCGTGAGCGGCGGGTTCGCTCTTCGGGCCGTGGCGCGTCAACTTCTCGTGTTCGTCCCCGGGTTCGGCTGGGCGATCAAGGGCGCTATCGGTTACGGCGGCACGCTCGCGATGGGTAAGGCCGCGGTCGCCTACTTCGAGCGTGGAGGCGACCTCGGCATGATCACTCAAGCCGCGGTCGAGGCTCGCGACGCCGCTGTTGCACGGCTTCGCCGTGACCGCCGTGCACTGAAGCAGATTGCTGCCGGTCTGGCCGAAAAGTCAGGTCGTGAAGCGGCCGATTCACCTCCGCCACTGGGTCCTGCCGATGCGTGACCTGCGGCAGCGGGTCGAGCCGCTGCTCCCGCGCGTCGAGCGTCCGGCGCGCTATATCGACGGGGAGTGGGGAGCGACCCGGTCCCGGGAGGCTATCCACCGCACGGTGCTGATCTATCCTGACGCCTATGAGATCGGCCAGGCCAACCAGGGGCTGGCGATCCTCTACGACCGCCTGAACTCCGAGGACGGATTCGCAGCCGAGCGCGCGTACGTGCCCTGGGTCGACATGGCGGCCGAGATGCGCGACGCGGATGTGCCTCTCTTCTCGCTTGAGAGTTGCGTTGCTGTCGCGGACTTCGATCTGGTCGGCATCACGCTGCCGTACGAACTCACCTATACGAATATTCTCGAGGTTCTCGATCTCGCGGGTATACCCCTCCACGCCAAGGACCGCATCGACTCACATCCGATCGTCGTCGGCGGAGGGCCGTGTGCCTACAACCCTGAGCCGATCGCGTGCTACTTCGACGCGATCTTGATCGGAGAGGGCGAGGAAGCGGTCCTCGAGATCGCTCGCGCACATGCGGCATCGAAGGAGTCCGGTGCACGCCGTGCCGAGATCCTCGCTGCGTTGGCGGCTATCCCCGGCGTCTACGTGCCGGGTTTCTACGATCCGGGCATGGAAGGTCGCATGCAGACCCGCGGGGCTGCTCCGGTGACCGTCGTCAAGCGTGCGGTGGCTGACCTCGCCGAGTTCAGGCCGCCGCTCTGCGGGATCGTCCCGTACATGGACGTCGTCCACGACCGGCTCACCGTCGAGGTGTTGCGCGGATGTACACGCGGGTGTCGTTTCTGTCAGGCGGGGATGGTGTACCGTCCCGTGCGTGAGCGGACCGCTGACGATGTCGTGCGCGACGTGATGGCAGGACTGGCGTGCACAGGATACGACGAGGTCTCGCTCACATCGCTGTCCACCACGGACCACAGCCAACTCGAGGAGATCTTGCGGCGTCTGTCGACCCGGCTGGAGGGTTCCGGGGTCTCGGTCTCGCTCCCGAGTCTCCGCGTCGACGCGTTCAGCATATCGATGGCTCGCCTCGTCTCCGGTGCGAAGAAGTCGGGCCTCACGTTCGCTCCCGAGGCCGGGACACAGCGCCTGCGTGACGTGATCAACAAGAACGTATCCGAGGAGGACCTCATCGACACCGTCTCGCGAGCGTTCTGTAGCGGATGGCGTCGCATCAAGCTGTACTTCATGATCGGGCTGCCGACCGAGACCGATACCGATATCGAAGGCATCGGACAGCTTGTGGCGCGCGTACTTGCAACGGCGAGTGAGGCCGTGGCGCCGGCCGATCGTGGCTCGATCCGTATCGGCGTGTCCGTTTCGACCTTCGTGCCCAAGGCGCACACGCCCTTCCAGTGGGACGGGCAGATCGGTCGTGCGGAGATCGCGCGACGTCAGGAGGTACTGCGCGCGGCCGTGCCACGCAAGGGAGTCGATCTGTCGTGGCACGATGCGGACGTCTCCTTCCTAGAAGGCGTGTTCGCGCGTGGTGGCCGCGAGGTCGCGGGAGCGATCGAGGCGGCGTGGCGTAGCGGCGCGCGCTTTGACGCGTGGACCGAGCGCTTCGATCTCGCTCTCTGGGAGCAGGCGTTTGAGTCGGCGGGACTCGACCCGGCCGCGATCGCGGAGCGCTTCATCGGGGTCGACGAACCGCTGCCGTGGGCGCACATCTCCTCGGCGGTGTCTGAGAAGTACCTGTGGCTTGAGCGAGACCGGGCTCTTGCGGGGGACACGACCCCAGACTGCAGTTTCGAACAGTGTACGGGATGCGACGCGTGCGGGACTCTCGACGCCGGCATCGTCCTCGGGGGTGATACGCGTGGCCGCCGGTGAGTTCCGTTTACGGGTCTGCTACCGCAAGAGCGGGCCGCTGCGCTTCCTGTCGCACCTCGAGGTCATGCGTGCGCTCGAGCGTTCTGCGCGACGGGCGGCTATGCCGTATGCTGTCACCAAAGGCTTCAATCCGAAGATGAAGGTCGCGCTCGGGCCGGCGCTACCGGTCGGGACCGCAGGTGAGCGGGAGTACTACGACGTGTGGCTTACCCGCTATATCCCTGCCGATGAGGTGCTGCGTCGCCTGCAGGCGGCGACCCCGGCCGAGTTGGTTCCTTCGGAGACGCGATACGTGCACCACAAGGAACCGTCGCTCGCTGCGGTAGCGACACATGCACTGTACAGGATCTCTATCGATGGAGAGGGGGTCGATTCAAAGAACGTGGAAGCGGCGCTGTCGGCTGTGATCTCCGAAGGCCGCCTTGAGAAGGAGCACAAAGGCAAGACCAAAGTTTTCGATCTCGTGCGCAGCCTCCCGGAAGGGGCGCGTGTGAGGTCTGAAGGGCCGAAGGTGACTGTGGAAGTCGCCGTCAGGATGGGCCAGGAAGGCTCCCTGCGGCCGGAGGTGCTCCTCGGCGAGGCTCTCTCGCGGATCGGCTGTCACGACGCCGACGTTACGGTGACGCGTGCAGACGTTCTGATCGACGACGAGGACGGACTGCGGCGTCCCATCTGACGGGAGTCCGTGGTGGGAGTACAAGTGCGCGAGATGCTCATCTCGCACGACTCAGACGAGACGCGGGTCGCTCTTCTCGAGGACCGCGAACTCGTCGAGCTTTATGTGGAACGGCCGAAGCGCTCCGTGGTCGGCAACGTCTACCTTGCAAAGGTCAGAGACGTGCTGCCGGGGATGCAGGCCGCATTCCTCGACATCGGCCTGGAGAAGAACGCGTTCCTCTACGTCGACGACATCGTCACTGCCCGCCGCGGTGCACCTGTGCCTGCGCGCGACGACATCGCCGGGTTCGTCAAGTCCGGGCAGGAGATCATGGTTCAGGTGCTCAAGGACCCGATGGGGACCAAAGGCGCCCGCGTGACGACCGAGATCAGACTGCCTGGACGTTTCGTGGTCCTCATGCCGCTTTCGGACATGGTCGGCGTATCGCGCAAGCTTCCAGACGACGAAAGGGACCGTCTTCGGGAAACCGTCGAGCCTCACGTGCCAGAAGGCCTGGGCCTGATCGTCCGGACCGCAGCCCAGGGCGTACCCGAAGACGAGATCGTTGCCGATCTGGAGTTCTTGCTGCGTCTGTGGAAGCGTGTTAGCCATCAGGCTACCGAGGCACTTGCACCCGAGATCATCTACACCGAGATGGACCTGGCGCTGCGGCTCGTTCGCGATGTCTTCTCCGATGACTTCTCCCGGCTCATCATCGACGACAAGGCCACGTACACCAAGGTGGTCTCCTTCCTCAAGAAGGCCGCTCCCGGATTGGTGAAGCGGGTGAGCTACTACACGGACCGCAGGCCGCTCTTCGATGAGCGCGGGTTGCAGCCGGTCATCGAGCAGTCGACGCGACGCGTGGTGGAACTGCCGTCCGGCGGCTACATCGCCATCGACCCGACCGAGGCGCTCACTGCCATCGACGTGAACACGGGCCGGTTCGTCGGTCGGAAGAACCTCGGGGACACCATTGTGAAGACGAATCTCGAGGCAGCCGAGGAGGTCGCGCGGCAACTCAGGCTGCGCGACATCGGCGGCATCATCGTGATCGACTTCATCGACATGGCCGAGGCAGGTCATCGCACACTTGTGACCCGGCGTCTCACCGAGGCCCTCGAGCGCGACCGCACCAAGACGCGGGTCGTGGAGATGTCCCGACTCGGACTGATCGAGATGACCCGCAAGAACGTTACGGATGGCCTCTTCGGCGTGCTCACCGAGGCGTGCCCGCGCTGCACGGGAGAGGGGCGCATTCTGTCCGACACGACACGCAGGATCACCGTCGAGCGCCGCATGCGCGAACTGCTGCTGGCCGGTTCGTCCTCGGCGTATCTGTTCGCGGTGGAGCCCGGGACGTACGAACTGCTCAACGCGCCCGGCCTCAACGTGTTACCGGGATTGAAAGCCGAGACCGGCAAACAGGTCTCGCTGATCGCCGAGCCGGGTCTGGAGCAGACCGAGGTGCGGGTCGTCATGGAAGGTGTGGGCAGGGGAGGGCTCCTCAAGCGGGGGGTCGATGCGCTTCGGCGCCGGTAGAAGGCCGCGGTAGGGCTTTTCACGGCTTTTCACGGGCGCAGAATCGTTGACGCTGCTCACGCCCTCTGATAGCATGGCTCTTCGCGCAAGAAGGCCAAGTGAGAGGTTTCCTGATATGTACGCTGTGGTTTCCACCGGCGGTAAGCAGCTCAAGGTCCAGAAGGGTACCGAGGCCGTCGTCGAGAAGCTCGACGCCAGCATCGGCGACACCGTGACCTTCGACGTCCTGTTCGTCGCCGACGGCGAGGACGTGGTCGTCGACGCGGATGCGCTTGCGTCTGCCACCGTGACGGCTGAGGTCGTCGAGCACTTCAAGGCTGAGAAGCAGGTCGTGTTCAAGTTCAAGAAGCGCAAGGGCTACAAGCGCCTCAAGGGTCACCGCCAGAACCAGACGCGCGTCGTCATCACCGATGTCGCGTTCGTTGGCGGCTCCGCTCCCAAGGCGAAGAGCAAGCCAGCCCAGCCCGAGCCGGCGAAGGCCGAGATGAAGGCTGCCAGCAAGCCCGCTCCCGCTCCGGCGAAGGTTGCTGAGCCTGTCGTGGCCGAGGTCGAGGCTGCAGTCGCGCAGTGCGAGGCTCTCAAGGGTGACGGCGAGCGCTGTGCCAACAAAGCTAAGGACGGATCCGTCTACTGTGGCGTACACGCCAAGAAGTACGACGCATAACCAGATAGGTTCCAGGTTAGAGAGAACGTCCCACCGTTGCGGTTCGGGACCGAGGTACGAAAGCAGGTAGAGAGATGGCTCATAAGAAAGGTCTCGGTTCGACCAAGAACGGTCGGGACTCGCGCTCCAAGCGCCTCGGCGTGAAGCGTTTCGCGGGACAGGAAGTCACTGGCGGTTCGATCATCGTCCGCCAGCGTGGCACGCACTTCCATCCCGGCGAGAACGTCGGCCGCGGTGGCGACGACACGCTCTTTGCGCTGACCGATGGCATCGTCGAGTTCACGCGGGGCCTCAAGCGCCGCGTGCACGTGCGACCGTTCGAGGGCTAGATACTTCGAGTCGCACTGCCGAACGAGAGACGAGACACGGACCCTTCTCCCTCGCGGGCGGAGGGTCCGTCGCGTATCATTCGGGGTATCGGCGTCTGCCGCCCCGGACCGGCAAGACGAGTGGGTGCAACGTGTTCGTAGATGAGGCGAAGATCACCATCAAGGCGGGCGACGGCGGCGGTGGCTGCACGTCGTTCCGCCGTGAGTCGCACGTGCCCAAAGGCGGTCCCGATGGCGGGGACGGCGGGCATGGAGGGGACGTGATCCTCGAAGCGGACGGCGCCGTCTCCAGCCTGCTCGACTACCACTATCGCCGTCACTACAAGGCCGAGAGGGGCATCCACGGCAAGGGTTCGACCTGCCACGGTAAGGGCGGCGAGGATCTCGTGCTCCCGGTGCCTCTCGGTACGGTCGTCAGCGATCCCGAGTCCGGAGACGTGCTCGCCGACTTGACGCACCAGGGCCAGCGCGTGGTCGTGGCGCGCGGCGGTCGCGGCGGTCGCGGCAACATCCACTTCGTGACGCCCACGCGGCGCGCACCGGCGTTCTCCGAGCTCGGTGAGCCGGCCGAGGAACGCGAGGTCCACCTCGAGATGAAGTTGATGGCGGACGCAGCCCTCGTGGGCCTGCCAAACGTCGGCAAGTCGTCGCTGATAGCCCGGATGAGCGCTGCCCGGCCCAAGATCGGCGACTATCCGTTCACGACGCTGACTCCCAACGTCGGAGTCGTGCGCGCCGGGGAGTACTCCTTCGTCGTAGCGGATGTCCCTGGCTTGATCGAGGGGGCCCACGAAGGGGTCGGACTGGGTCACGCATTCCTCCGCCACATAGAGCGAACAGCGCTCATCCTGCATGTGGTCGACATGTCCGGCGGGTGGGAGGGGCGCGATCCTGTCGAAGACATCGCTGTCATCGACCGCGAACTTCAGATG
>CAYGKH010000050.1:0-10686 GCA_964350345.1 uncultured Coriobacteriaceae bacterium | reverse complement strand
GAAGGCTGAGACTACTCTTCCTTGTCGACGTCGAAGCGTACGCGAATGCCGTCACGGGTGACCGTGACCTTGGGATCGCCTTTCAGATGGAGGTAGTAGCGCTCCGCCAACGTGTCGAAGGCCGACGTGAGCTCCTGGCGGAATCTGGCGAGGTCGGCGTGATGGATTTTCAGTCCTCTGCGATCGCGATAGATGTCGGGTGCAGCCGGCGGGGCGGCACCCTCGTTCTCCTCCTCAAGCGCATGTGAGAGCACCGTGTCCAGCGGGGCGATCTCGGAGACCAGAATGCGGTGAGCGGTTCTCTCCGAGATAGGTAGGGCGATCTGATCGGCGACCTCCACGAGGTCGGAGGCATCGCATGCGATCGCGGGACGTTGCCATATCGGTAGACGTTCATCCGAATCACAGAAGAGCAGTTCCGAGGAGTCGAGTACCTCACGAGCCGAGAGGTGCAGCGTAGCCAGCACTTCTGCCGGGGAGCCGAGATAGATGTCGACCTGAGGATGCTCGCATGCGAACTCCAGGACCTTGCGAACGATATTGTGTGGTCCACGCGAGACTCGCAAAAGGCCCGCGTCGTCACGTTCGACGACCGGCCACGTTGACTGATCGCTCCGTTCTGGCAAGGCTTCCACATCGGACTCAAGGGTGATGGATGCGCCTTTGTGCAGGTCCGAACTCGCGATTCGGCAGGACTCGACGTTCGTGCGGACCGAGTAGAGTGCCATTCCACGTCCGTGCACCCCCCAGCGGTCCATCACCATCGTGTCGAGTTTGGATGTGACGCGCGGCTCGAAGATGCGCTCGTGGAGGCTGGCGGGGACTCCGATGCCATCGTCGATCATCGTGAAACGGCGGTGCTGTCCGTCACGGACGGTCGCGATGAAGATGCGCTGCGCGTGTGCGTCCCGGGCGTTGCGAAGGAGCTCGACTACGATGTCTTCGAAGGATCGGACGTCGTGCTTCGCCTGACGACGTTCGGCTTCGGAGGTGCGCAACCGTACGAAGCCGTCACTAAAGGACTCCTCCACCTTGAGATATGCATCGCCGGAGACGGAGCTGACGAAATCAATCAAGTCGTGGTTTTCGCTCATAGTTGCAGTCTACTCGTCCTTTAGTCCACTACGCGAAGAAGACCGCAAGGTCGCGGCCTTCTTGCGTATCTGGTAGTCACCTGGAATCGTACCAGACGTCGACTACTTGGCGTAGTCGACTGCCCGGCTCTCCCGGATGACCATTACCTTGATCTGTCCCGGATACTCAAGCTCTTCCTCGATCTGCTTGGCGATATCGCGGGCCAGGACGACAGAGTCCGAGTCGTTGATTCGGTCCGGCTTGACCATGACACGGATCTCCCTACCGGCTTGCATGGCGTAGCACTTCTCGACACCCTCGTGAGACTGGGCTACGGCCTCAAGTTTCTCGAGGCGCTTGATGTAGCTTTCGAGCGTCTCCCGGCGGGCTCCGGGGCGTGCAGCCGAGATAGCATCCGCGGCCTGGATAAGGACGGCCTCGACCGTAGTCGGTTCGACGTCGGCGTGGTGTGCTTCGATGCAGTGGAGGATCGAGACCGGCTCATTCATCCGGCGCGCAAGGTCAGCACCGATAACGGCGTGGGGGCCCTCGATCTCGTGGTCGATCGCTTTCCCGAGGTCGTGCAGGAGGCCCGCACGCTTGGCAAGCTTCACATCAACGCCGAGCTCGGCTGCCATGACACCAGCGAGATGGGCGACCTCGAGTGAGTGCTTGAGCACGTTCTGGCCGTAGGAGGTACGGTACTTCAGTCGACCGAGCGTGCGTATAAGCTCAGCGTGCAGACCGTGTATCCCGGCATCGAAGGCGGCTTGCTCGCCGGCCTCGTGGATCTGCTGCGAGACGAGGGCCTCGGCTTTGTTGAACATCTCTTCGATACGGGCCGGGTGGATTCGCCCGTCTGCGATCAAGGATTCAAGGGCGATACGTCCGACCTCACGGCGAACCGGGTCGAAACTCGAGAGGATGACCGCTTCGGGCGTATCGTCGATGATGAGGTTGATGCCGGTGAGCTGCTCGAACGCGCGGATGTTCCGGCCCTCACGACCGATGATGCGCCCCTTCATGTCATCAGAGGGGATGTGCACGACGGACACGGTCGAGTCAGCGGTGTGATCGGCGGCGACCCTTTGGATGGCGATGCCGACGATGTTGCGCGCCTTCTTGTCGGCCTCGTCGCGAGCGTGCGTCTCAGCTTCCCTGATAAACGTGGCGGCCTCACGCTTCACGTCGTCCTGAATGCGGGTGAGGAGCAGTTCCTTGGCCTCATCAGCAGTCATGCCGGCGAGACGCTCAAGCTGCTCCTTCTCCTCGCGAATCAGTTCCTCGAGGTCAGTTTCCCTCTTGGCGAGTTGACCCTGCTGGCTAGAGAGTTGATGTTCGCGTTTGTCGAGCGCTTCGACACGGCGGTCGACGCCTTCCTCGCGCTGCGCAAGTCGGTTCTCCAGCGCGGTGACCTCTTTGCGACGCTCTTTTGCCTCGGCCTCCGCCTCCTGCTTCATGCGCAGGGCTTCGTCCTTGGCTTCTAGCAGTGCTTCCTTCTTGAGTGTCTCGGCCTGGCGCTCGGCATCCTGGACGACACGTTCCGCGTTCTCACGCGTGCGGCTCGATCGATCCTGGACAAGATATCTGTTGAGCACGAAGCCGAGGGCGAGACCAGCGATGATCGCTATAACGATCCAGACGAAATCCACGGTCAGCCCTCCTTTCAGTCACAGTCTTCTGGACGAGAAGGACGTACCGGGCCGGATAGTCATGGGCGTCGTTCGTGTTCCGGCCCAAAGGCCGAAGACGGACGGCACCCGGTATGAGACCGGACGACACGGACGTCCGGCAGATGTGAGTGTTCCCGCGCGATGCTGTGTGCGAATACGCCCAGGGAGCCCATGTGGGCTCGGGACTGTTCGGAGCAACGATCGCAAGAAGCCGAACCGCCTAACGAGCTTGTTCATGCATCGCGGCGGAGAATCACATATGCCGGATTCATAGTACGTCCTACCAGCAGAAAGCGTCAAGGCGGGAGAAGCTGGCAGGGCTGGAACCCGGGTGTCACAGGGTGATCAGGAATCGTCCGAGGAGTTGATACTCCTATACACGGCCTTACGTGCGATCTCGTATGTGAATCCCTTTCTCATGAGGCGAGCGACCTGACGGTCGGCCCAGCGTGAGTCAGAGTCTCGTGCCGGTCGGAGGTGTGCCGAGGCCCTATCGAGTTCTCCGTCTTCGGGGAGGTGAGCATCGAGCGCATCGGAGATCGCGTCATCGGAGATACCCGAATCTCGCAGAGCACGACCGATCCGCGAGCGGCCCCAACCGGACATCTTCTTGGTGACGATCAAAGACTCCGTGTACCGGGATTCATCGATATATCCCCAGCCAGAGAGGCGCTCGATCACAGCTTTGATGACTGGCTCGGGATAGCCATCCCTGTCAAGCCGCTGTGCGATTTCGAGAGATGAGTGCTCACGGTGTCCGAGCAAGCGGATCGCGCGTTCAAGAGCTGCGACAGGCTCCGCCTCGGCGAGAGAGGACTCCAGGCTGGCAACGCTGACCAGATCTCCCGATTCGAGGCCCGCGATGCGGAGTGCATCGCGGGCCGTACGTCGCGGCTCAATACCTGCGGCCCGTACCAGGCGAGTACGCTCATGAGGATGCGGGACCTCGATGGTGATCTCGAGGGTGTCGTGATTGTTGTCGCTGCTCACTGTTCAGACGGCTGAACCACCGGCTCCTCGACGACCGCAACCGGCCCGGCGGGGAGGTTCAGCCGCTCCCGGATGGCGCACTCGATCTCGTTTCGCAGTGCGATGTGCTCCCGGAGGAACTCCTTTGCGGCCTCGCGCCCCTGCCCGAGACGTTCCTCCCCGTAGTTGTACCAGGCGCCTGACTTCGAGACGACAGCCTCTTCGACACCGAGATCGAGCAGGTTGCCCTCCTTGGAGATCCCGGTGCCATACATGATGTCGAACTCCGCCTGACGGAACGGGGCCGCGACCTTGTTCTTGACGACCTTGGCGCGCACGCGGTTGCCGACGATCTCGGTCCCCTGTTTGATGGACTCGATACGGCGTACGTCGATTCGAACAGTGGAGAAGAACTTGAGCGCGCGACCGCCAGTGGTCGTTTCGGGACTCCCGAACATGACCCCGATCTTCTCTCGGAGCTGGTTGATGAAGATGCACGTCGTGTTCGACTTGCTGAGCGATCCTGCGAGCTTACGGAGGGCCTGACTCATCAGGCGTGCGTGTAGGCCGACAGTGGCGTCGCCCATCTCTCCTTCGAGCTCGGCACGCGGGACGAGTGCCGCAACTGAGTCGATGATGATCACGTCGATCGCACCGCTGCGGACAAGCATGTCGGCGATCTCGAGTGCCTGTTCACCGGTGTCCGGTTGGGAGATGAGGATCTCATCGATGTCTACGCCGAGGCGGGCTGCGTAGCTTGGATCGAGTGCGTGCTCGGCGTCAATGAACGCCGCGATCCCCCCTGCGGCTTGCGCTTCAGCGACGATCTGAAGGGCAAGTGTGGTCTTTCCGCTCGACTCCGGGCCGAATATCTCGACGACACGGCCACGTGGGACGCCCCCGATCCCGAGTGCGGCGTCGAGCGCGAGTGACCCCGTGGGTATCGCAGCGACCTGAGTGACCGCTGCATGCTCGCCGAGTTTCATGAGGGAACCCTTGCCGTACTTCTTCTCGATCTGTTCCTTTGTGATGTCGAGGATCTTGTTCTTACCGGTTTCCATTCGTCGCGCTCCTCTTCTCGTGCGGAGACTCCCTCGGGGTCGCTGTGACCGTACACGAACACCTGTTCGATGTCAACGGCTCCCGAGCATAATCCGCGCTCGGCGCTGGTATGTCGCGCCTGCTCGTCTAAGCGTGCTCGAATACACTGTAATCTCTCGCACTGACACGGACGGGTCCGCTTCTCCCAACGCCGAGCGGATGGCGTTGGACGCATCTGCGCGGAGCAGTTGGTCGACGCGGGACGGTCGACGTGCACGGACAAGGGTCACATGAGGGACGTATGGCCGCGTTTTAGGGGCGATCCCGTATCCTGTCGCTACGGTAGCGATGGCTCCAACCAGGTCTGCGCATGTACCCTGCGGGTCATCAAAGAGCGCCCACATCATCGTTGCCCGAGCCATGGAGTGCACTGGGACGACGGGATCGATCAACGGTAGGCAGAACGGCATGCGTGTCTTGCAGACCGATGTGAGCTCCTGTGAGAGTGAATCGGCCGCGCCCGGCTCCAGCTCCCCGAGGAAGTTCAGCGTGATGTGCAGGTTCTCCGCGGGTACCCAGCGGCCGCGGGCCCACTCTCCCCCGCCTTCGCGGAACACGGTCCGTGCCTGCGAGAGCGCGCGTACCCACTCACCGGGCAGGTCGATGCCGATGAACGTCCGCATCGTCACCTATCCCCCACAGCAACCGGAGTGCAGGAGTGCAAGTCGCAGAGTATCGAGGCCGTTCACAGTCGCGCGGCGGCGGACCACCGATCGGTTACCGCGGAAGTGATGGAGAGTCGCCCTTGCTCCGCTGGCATCCGCCAGTGCGATCCAGACGGTGCCGACAGGCTTGCCGGGAGTGCCGCCGTCGGGTCCCGCGATCCCGGTGACAGCGATCGTGAGGTCGGCACCCGTCGCTTTTCGGACTCCGAGTGCCATCGCCCGCGCAACGGCTTCGCTCACCGCGCCATCGCCCGCGAGGGTCTCCTCGGAGACGCCGAGTAGCCCAATCTTCATTTCGTTGCTGTAGGTGACGAATCCGCCGAGGAAGACATCCGAGGCACCCGGGATCGATGTGAGTTCCGCTGCAATGAGTCCGCCGGTACATGATTCAGCGACAGCGAGCGTGCAGCCCGCCGCACGAGCGGCGCTCACGACCGAGCATGCGAGAGTCCCACCGTCGGATGAGTAGCATCGATTTCCAAGTCCCTGCGCGAGCGCGAGCGCTGCGGCGTCGAGCGTATCGCGTGAAGCGCTCCTCGGAATGAGGACGATGTCGAGGAGCGAGCCTGAGGCGAGCACCGTCAGCTCGATGCCATGGAAGTCTGTCAGGATACGGCCCGCTACGACCTGTGCGTCGGACTCCATGACTCGGGAACAGCGCACGACACGAGGCTCGGGAACACGGGGCGCGCCCAGCAAGCCGAGGCCTTCTTCGAGCATCGGGCGCAGCTCGTGAGGGGGTCCGGGAAGGAGCATCAGGGTGCTCGTACCGGTGGCGAGGAGTTGTCCGGGCGCGGTGCCGGTCGTCGGCCGGAGAACGGTGGCGCCGGGGAGTATAAGTGCCTGGCGCATCACCTGCTCGGCGCCCTCTCGCGATGAGTGACGGGCCCGGGCTGCCGCGAGGCCCGCGATGAGTGACGGATCTTCGACGAGCGTCAGGCCGAGCGCATCGGCGGCCGCATCTCGCGTCACGTCGTCGTGAGCCGGTCCGAGTCCCCCGGTGATGACGACAAGGTCGGCAGCGGCGAGATCGGAGGTCATCCGCGAGCAGATGAGTGTGCGGTCATCGGGCAGGACCTCGCGTGCAGAGAGTACGTATCCGGCTGACGCGAGGCGGCGCGAGATCTCAGGCCCGTTCGTGTCAGGGCGAAGTCCTTCGGCCAGTTCGGTTCCGACTGTCAGAACGACAGCCGTTGGCGCCGCAGACGTCCCGACACCTTCAGAAGCCCTCACGGCGCTGCTCCGCTTCGCGGTCCCACGGTCCGGTGATGACGTCACGGGCGTGGTAGAAGTAGTCGACCATCGAGATGATGGTCAACACGACGGCAGCCCCCATGAGGAGCCACGACGCGGCCGAGAAGTACTCGGCGCCCTCTGTTCCGAGGAAACGGAGTAGTGGAGAGGTGTCCTTGACAAGGAAGGCTATGATCGCGACGACTTGCACCACGGTCTTGGCCTTACCGTAGTCAGAAGCAGCGATGACCTTACCTTCGGCGACTGCGACCATCCTGAGTCCGGAGACGATGAACTCCCGACTGATGATGACGAGCGCTATCCACGACGGCAGGGATCCAAGTTCGACAAGGGCGACGAGCGCTGCGGTGACGAGAAGCTTGTCGGCGAGCGGGTCGAGGAACTTTCCGAACGTGGTCACTTCGTTGCGCGAGCGGGCAAGATAGCCGTCCACACCGTCTGTGATCGCAAGGAGCGTGAACACGCCGGCGGCCCACCACGGGCCCCACTCCGGCATCCCGCGCAGGAGCGTGACCAGGAACACGGGGATGAAGACCATCCGCAAGACAGTGACCCGGTTCGCCCAGTTCATGTTACGTATCACGGACAGATCTCCCCTTCGAGGTCGTAGCCGTATGCCTCGACGATACGTGCGCACACGACTGTGCCGGGGCTGGTCGGGAGGTCGAGTGCGACGAGGCCGTCGATCTCGGGAGCCTGGCCCCACCATCGACCCAGCGTCACACCCTCATCATCAACGCCCTCGGCGAGTATGTCGAGTGATGTGCCGACGAGGCTTGCTGCGCGCTGGAAGCCGGCCTGGTCGGCGGCCTCGCGCACACGGTTGGCGCGCGCTACTCGTTCCTCGAACGGTAGTTGTCCGGGAAGGGCCAGTGCGGCCGTGCCCTCCTCAGGGGAGTACGGGAAGACGCCTGCGTAGTCGATGTCGGCATCGGCGAGGAAACCGAGGAGCTCGTCGTGGTCGTCGACCGTCTCTCCCGGGTAGCCCGCGATGAAGGTCGAACGGAGGACCGCGCCGGGCATGACGTCACGGATCCGTGTGATCAGCAATCTGAACTCGGTAGGCGATCCCGTTCGATGCATGGCGCGTAGCACATCGCGAGAGACGTGCTGGAGAGGCATGTCGAGGTAGGGCAGCACCTGCGGAAGAGCGGCCATGGTCCGCAGTAACTCGTCGGTGATTCCGTCGGGCTGCACGTACATGAGACGGACCCAGAGCACGTCAGGCACCGCCGCCACAGCACGCAGTACATCGGCGATCGTCTCGTCCCCCGCAAGGTCGCGCCCCCACGCCGAGGTATCCTGGCCGATGAGAACGATCTCAACGGCCCCGAACTCCACAAGAAAGCGCGCCTCCGCTTCGATCTCATCGAGGGTCCGGCTTCTGTACGGTCCGCGGATCGCAGGGATGGTGCAGTATGCACACGTACGGAAGCAGCCGTCGGATACCTGGAGATAGGCCGAGGGGCCACTCACGGTACGAGAGGCACCAGCCTCGGCATGGGCGTGCCGCTGCCCGGTGAGGGTGTCGAGGACCGCAAGAAGCCCCGCTTCTCCCGCCACCGGCACGAATGCGTCCGCCTCGGGCATCGCGGTCGCAAGGTCATCGCCATAGCGCGAGACCATGCATCCTGCCACAACGAGCCGTCTCCCTTCGCGAGCATCTCGCCACGTGGCGAGCTCGAAAGCCACGTCGATCGACTCTTCGACCGCGTCGGAGATGAAGCCGCACGTGTTCAGGACGACGACGTCAGCTTCGTCGATCTCTTCGACCAGGTGATAGGCCGAGGAGAGAACCGCAGCGGCCATCCGGTCGGAGTCGACCTCGTTCTTCGGGCAGCCGAGGGTGATGAAAGCGACAGCGAGTGGAGAGGTCATGGGCTATCGGTAGTTAGTGAACTGTAGCGGTATGCCGTAGTTCTGCTCTTTGAGGAATGCGATGACCTCTTGGAGTTCGTCACGCTTGGGACCCGAGACCCTGAGCTTGTCGCCCTCAATCTGAACCTTGACCTTATACTTCTGGTCGCGGATCTCCTTGTTGATGCGTTTCGCGAGATCGGTCTCGATGCCGTTGACGATCGCAGCGGTCAGCCGCACCGTGCCGCCGGAGGCTGACTCGGTGTCACCCCAATTGAGAGCCTTCAGATCGATGCCGCGCTTGATCACCTTGCTGGCCAATACGTCGACGACCTGTTTAGCGACGAAGTCGGCGGGCGCGGTGACGGTGATCGTCGCTGCCGCCTTGTCCAGGGAGACTGCCGCGTCGGTGCCTTTGAGGTCGTAGCGCTGGGAAATCTCTTTGGATGTCTGCTGGACGGCGTTGTCGATCTCCTGCATGTCGACCTGCGAGACGACGTCAAAACTCTGGTCTTTGGCCATGTTCTCTCCTCCTGGGGACGACTACGTACGATGAAGAAGTCACTGCTCGATCGGGAGCTCTAGCACCGGAGGGTCACCGGGGGGGATCTCGACCGGTTCGCCGTCCTGGAAGACCGTGACTGCGGGAGCACGGCCGATACGCAGGACGGCTGTCTCCTCGGCAGTCCACTCATCGGACTGGCCGCCGGCCATCGTTCCCTCGTACGCAACGAGGTCATCGATCGTCACGCGCAACCAGGATGCACCGTCGTCGGCGATGACGACGCGCACCGTGAACGGACCGTCGGGCGATGCCGCGGAGTCACCGGGGTCGACGGACTCCTCGACCGGCGGGGTCTGCGTATCGCTGTCAGGCTCCCCTGGACCCGCGGTCGGCGTTCCCTCCTGACCTGCGGTCGTTGTGGTCTCCGGTATCGGCGGGATGGGTGGGGGTTCCTGCGGTCCGGAGATCAGGCGACCGATGCCCCACACCGATGCGACGAGCACGGCGATCACGGCCACCACTGCGAGCGCGGTTTGCACAGGGATGGCGTGGGTCTGTGACCTAGGCGAAACGACTTGCTCGGGGAGACGGACACTCTTGTCGGGAGCTCCGCCGATGTCTCGCTCGTAGGCCTCGACAAGAGGTGCCGGATCGAGTCCGAGGAACTTCGCGTACGAAACGATGTAGCCCTTGACGTAAGCAGGGTCAGGCAGGGAGCCATACTCCCCCTGTTCGAGGGCATCGAGGCTCTTTGCGCGAATCTTCGTGACAGCCTCGGCCTCGAGTAGTGACTTGCCGAGCGAGTGGCGCTTCTTCTCAAGAATCCGGCCGAGGGTGTCTGTCATCGAATCATCCCTCGGTGTCCTCTCGGTCGGAGCGCTCGAAGGCCTTGATGGCCTCGAGTTCTTCGACATCCGCCATCACCTCTCGTGGTTTCGATCCGTCGGGTGGGCCGACGATCCCCTTGGATTCAAGCATATCCATAATACGCCCTGCACGAGCGTAGCCGACTTTCAGGCGACGTTGGAGCATAGAGGTCGATCCGAGACCCGAGGTGACGACCACATCGGCGGCCTCCCACAACAGCGGATCATCATCCCCGCCGGTGTCGAGTCCGCCACCGGTCGACGCGATCTTGAGGTGGAGGATCTCTTCATGGTAATCGGGCTCAGCCTGCGCCTTGAGGTGGGTGACGATCGCGTCGATCTCCTCCTCCGATACGAACGCGCCCTGGATCCTCTTGGGTTTGGGCCACGCGGGGATAGAGAAGAGCATGTCGCCAAGGCCGACGAGTTTCTCGGCGCCGGACTGGTCGAGGATGACCCGCGAATCGATTCCCGACGAGACCGCGAACGCGATTCGGTTGGTGATGTTGGTCTTGATGAGCCCTGTGATGATGTCGGTTGACGGGCGCTGGGTGGCGACCACCAGATGGATGCCGGCCGCACGCGCTAGCTGCGCGAGACGGCAGATGGAGTCCTCGACCTCTTTTGCGGCCACCATCATCAGGTGTCGAGTCCACCGCCGGACGCGGCGATCTTGAGGTGGAGGATCTCTTCATGGTAATCGGGCTCAGCCTGCGCCTTGA
>CAYGKH010000049.1:0-10738 GCA_964350345.1 uncultured Coriobacteriaceae bacterium | reverse complement strand
GCCGAGGAACACCAGTCCGATGAGTCTGATGAACGAGCACGCTGTGCCCCCGCAGGTCAGGATGTAGATCGACTCGGCGATGTCGAGCGAGGCTAGGTGCTGGAACTCATACGCCTCCACGAGCGCGTGATGGATGAGGCACTTGCTCACGAACCCGTTGAAGAGCGGCACACCGGTGATCCCTGCAGCTGCTATGAGCATGAACACGAAGGTCATCGGCATCTTGCGCCAGAGTCCTCCGAGCTTGTACATGTCGAGCTGGCCGGTCCGGTAGACCACCGCCCCGATGCCGAGGAAGAGCGTGGCTTTGAAGAGTGCGTGGTTGACGACGTGGAATAGGCCGCCCGCCAGCCCCATCGCGCCGTGAGTGCCGAGGTAACCTGCGGCTCCGATGCCGACCAAGATGAACCCCATCTGGCTCACGCTGTGATACGCGAGCATGCGCTTGGCGTTGTGCTGGCCGAGCGCCATCGTGACGCCTATCGCCATCGTGGCGATGCCGATCCACAGCACCGCGAGCCCGAAGCTTCCCGTCATGTGCCAGAGCCCCTCGGAGGCGTCCTCGATCACTTCGGGGCGGAAGAGTGCGGTCACGGTCCGGAAGATGCCGTATGCGCCGGCCTTGATCATCACGCCCGATAGCAGCGCGCTTGCCGGCGCGGGCGCGACCGGATGGGCGTCCGGGAGCCACACGTGGAGGGGGAGCATGCCCGCCTTCACGCCGAATCCGCCCACGAGCAGCGTGAACGTCACCCAGCGGAGCGTCTCGGAGTGCTCGGCGAGGGGGAGCGGCATGATCGAGCCGTCGCCGCCGAGCGCGTAGGTCAGGAAGATGCCCGCAACGAGTGAGAAGCCGCCGAGCACGGTCATCCAGAGATACTTGACCGACGCGCGCTTGGCCTCGGCCGTCTGGGTGTGGATGACGAACAGGAATGCAACGAGTCCGAGCATCTCGAAGAAGAGGTAGAGGGTGATGAGATCTCCGGCGAGGACCACTCCGAGCATTGCTGCGAGCACGACCAAGCTGACTGTGTGGTAGCGATCGTGGTTCTTCTCATGGTGCAGGTAGTCCAGTGAGTGGAGTGTGGCGCAGAACCACACGAATGTCGTGAAGAGCGCAAAGAGCATCCCGAACGGGTCGACCGTGAAGACGAGGTGCTTGATCAGTACCGGGATCTCGGCGCTCACGCGGTGCTCGGCCGCGACCAGCGGGATGAGTGCCGTTGAGCCCAGCAGGGTCGTACCCGTCGCGAAGAGCACGAACCAGTCGCGGATCACGGGGCGCCATCTGCCGAGAGGGTAGACCGCCGCTGCGCAGAGAAGCGGCCAGAGCACCAGCAGTGCCGGCAGGGGATGGTGGGCGATGTGGATCGCTTCGGACACCGTCGCCTCCTAGCGGAAGAACGCCTCGGTCGCCATGTGCGCAAGCGAGTACGGGAATCCGGGCACGGTCGCCGCGAGGCCGAGCACAAGCGTGAGCGCAGCAGCGATGACGGCCGGCACGAGCATCGTCAGGGGAGCCTCCCGGTCATCCGTCGCATCTTCGGCCACGAGCGCGGGCGGTTCTTTGAAGTACGCCGAGTAGACGATCGGGAGCAGGTACACCGCGGCGAGCAGCGCACCTCCGAGGAGGACGACGAGGTAGAGCGGCTGCTCAACGTTGAGAATCCCGAGCCCGAGGTACCACTTGCTAACGAAACCGGAGAGTGGAGGCGTGCCGATCATGCCGAGTGCGGCGAGAGAGAAGGCCGCCATCGTGACCGGCATTCGTTTCGCAGCTCCGCGCAACTCGCTGACGTTGTGGATGCCTGCGTGTTTGATGAGAAGTCCGGCACAGAGGAAGAGAGTGCCCTTCATGAACGCGTGGTTGGTGATGTGGACGATTGCGCCTGTGGCCGCTTGCGCCCCCATCAGCGCGATCCCCAACGTGACGTAGCCCATCTGGCTGATCGTCGAGTAGGCAAGACGTCGCTTGAGGTTGTCCTGGTTGACCGCGAGTATCGCTGCGAAGAGCACTGTGAAGGCGGCGAGTGCGGCCAGGTACGGCATCACGCCGAGGAACCCGAGCAACTCGACACCGAACACCTGGAAGACGACCCGGATGATGCCGAAAGAACCGGCCGCGACCATCACGCCGGAGAGAACGGCGGAGAACGGAGCGGGTGCTGCGGGGTGCGCATCAGGGACCCAGCCGTGCAGTGGCACGATCGCCGCCTTCACGCCGAAGCCGGCGATGAAGCACCAGAAGATGAAGAGGAGAGAGGTCCGGTCCATTCCTGCGTCGAGGATCCCTCCTGTCGCGAGTGTTTCACTCCCGGCAAGGAAGAAGGTGAATACCACACCGAGAAGGACCAGGCTCCCGCCGATCAGGATGTAGATGATGTACTTGGTTCCGGCGGCCATGGCGGCGGGTGTTTCTTCGTGGACGACGAGCGGGTAGGTGAGCACGGAGAACAGTTCGTAAAAGATCAGGAAGGTGAGGAGGTTGCCCGCGTAGGCCACACCCATGGTCCATGCGAGGCAGAGCATGAAGAAGGAGTAGTAACGGCCGAGACGATGTCCCCCGTGCATGTATCCCGCCGAGTAGATCAGGCCGAGGAGCCATAGGCATGATGCGGTCGCGCCGAAAAGGGCTCCGAGCGCGTCGACACGCAGGTGCATCCATATCTGGGGTGTCAGTTTCAGCAGATAGACCTCGTAGACGCTGCCGTTCAAGATCCCGGGGATCAGCGAGAGCGAGAGAGCTGCGGTCGTCGCGCAGATCGCGCCCAGGACGATCGTGCGGATGTGTTCCGAAACGCGTCCGAGCGGGGCTGCGATCATGGCCCCGACAAGCGGGAGGAAGACCGCCATAGGCGGTATGACCGAGGTCACCAGCGTGCTACTCATAGCCCTTCACCCCTCTACAAGCCGAAGACGAAGTGCACCGCTGCCTGGGCGAGCGAGAACGGCATCCCGGGCACCTCGGCGGTCGTTCCGAGCACGATCACGTATGCGGCGCATACGAGCGTCGGGATCAACAGTGCGGGGCGCGCCTCGGTGATTCGCATCTGTGTACCGGGCGCCGCCTTGAAGAATGCGAGGTAGACGATCGGCAGGAAGTAGGCCGCATTGAGCATCGAACTCGCGATCATCACGATCAAGAACCACCACTGCCCGGACTCCAGCGCGCCGAGGGACAGGTACCACTTGGTCACGAACCCGGCGAAGAGCGGCATGCCGATGAAGCTCAGCGATGCGACGGTGAACGCCGCCATCGTCCAGGGCATCCGGTATCCGATGCCCGCGAGCTCGTGAACGTTGGTCTTCCCCGTAGTGCGCTGGATGGCCCCGGCGACGAAGAACATCGTGATCTTCGCGAACGCCTGGTTTGCGACGTGCGCGATGGCGGCGGTCGCTGCGAACGGCGTTAGCAGCGAGGCTGCGAGCACGATGTAGGAGAGCTGGCTGATCGTCGAGAATGCGAGCCGCCGCTTGATGTTGTCCTGGAAGATGGCGACGAGCGAGGCGGCGATGATCGTGAAGGCGGCGAGCCACGCGAGCGGCACGGTGAATCCGAGGTCTCCGAGCAGGTCCACGCCGAACACGTTGTAGATCGTCCGCAGCACCCCGAACGCTCCCGCCTTCACCACCGCGACCGCATGGAGCAGCGCGCTCACGGGCGTGGGGGCGACCATCGCCGAGGGCAGCCAGCCGTGCAACGGCATGATCGCGGTCTTCACTGCGAACCCGGTTATCAGTAGGCCGAAGATGAGCGCGAGTGTCCCGGTCCCGACGTCGGCGGTGAGTATCCCCGGGTGGCCGAGGCTCAGCGTTCCCACCGCGTCGTGGACGATGACCGCCCCTATAAGCACGAACGCGCCACCGATGAGGGTGTAGGTGAGGTACTTCCGTCCCGCCTTGAGCGCCTCAGGTGTCTCGTCGTGGATCACGAGCGGGTAGGTGCAGATCGTCAGCATCTCGTAGAAGAGGAAGAAGGTGAGCAGGTTCTCGGCGAACGCCAGCCCGACCGTGGTCGAGACGCACAGAGCGAAGAAGCCGAAGAACCTGACACGCTTGGGATCTTCCTTCATGTAGCCGATCGCGTAGATGGTCGTGATGACCCAGAGCGTCGAGGAAACGAGGGCGAAGAACATCCCGAGCGCGTCTGCCCTAAATCCCAGACCGATCCCGCCGGTGAAGTCGACGAGTTCGTAGACGTAGACAGTGCCCGCGAGCGATCCGGGCAGCATCGACAGCACGATGACCATCTTGATGCTTGCCGCCGACAGCATCCAGAACCGGCGCCAGTACTTGTTCGCACCGAAGATGAAGACCATGCCGGCGCACGCGAAAGAGATCGCCGGGGCTAAGATGACCCTGATATCGGCTACATCCATCTCAGCCCCCCAGAGGCGTCAGCAGTCGTGTCACGGCAGGCTCGATGAACACGAGCGGGATGCGTCCGAGGAGCCCCATGATCAGGCAGAGGCTTGCGAGAACCAGGGTGGGCAGCAGCATCGAGTACGGCGCCTCTGTGACCTTGAGTATCTCGGGGTGCACGGGTGCCTGGAAGTAGAACGCGTTCACCATTCGGATGTAGTAGACAAAGATGAACAGCGCCCCGAAGATCAGCGCGAAGCCGAAGAGTGGCTGGTTGGCCTCGAGGGCGCCGAGTGCGATGTACCACTTGCAGAGAAATCCGGCCGTGGGCGGGATACCTACGATCGAGATCGCCCCGATAGACAGCGCGACGCAGGTGAGAGGCATCGTCTTCCCGATGCCACGCAGGTCAGTCAGTGTCCGGTAGCCGGTGCGATAGATGAGCGCACCGGCGGCGAAGAAGAGGGTCGCCTTGATGAGCGCGTGGTTGAAGACGTGCACGCTTGCGCCGATCAGGCTGTAGTTGGTGGCGAGCCCGAGACCCATGACGATGTAGCCGATGTTAGAGATCGTCGAGTAGGCGAGCATCAACTTGATGTCTTCCTGGAAGATCGCGAAGAACGCTCCCATGACGATCGAGATCGCACCGAGCCACACGAGCATGTAGTTGAGTATCGACAGGTCTAAGATCCCTGAGCCGTAGTAGATCTGGTAGACGCGTAGCATGCCGATGATCCCGATCTTGACCACGAGTCCCGAGAGAACCGCGCTGACCGGACTCGGGGCGATCGAGTGGGCGTCGGGTAGCCATATGTGCAGAGGGAAGACGGCGGCTTTCACCATGAGTCCGGTGGTCAGCATTCCGAGCACGAGCGACGCCGGCGCGATCGAACCGCTCGTTGCGCCGAGGCGTGCCGTGACATCGGCCATGTTCAAGCTTCCGGTGATGCCGAACAAGATGCCTACGGAGAAGAGTACGAGGAGTGAGGAGATCGCTCCCATGAGCAGGTACTTGAACGCGGCCATCTCGGCGATGTGCTCCCCGCTGATAGCGACAAGCGCGTATCCTGAGAGCGACAGGATCTCCAGAAAGACGAAGAGGTTGAACAGGTCTCCCGTCACCGTGAACCCGATCATCCCGCCGAGGTTCAGCAGGAGCAGAGTGTAGTAGTAGGGGATCCTCGGCTTGGCCATCTCGCGGAGCCACTCCGTATAGTGCAGCGAGAAGAGCACCGCAAGCCATCCGACGAGGCAGATCACGCTGATGGCTGCGCTGAACTCGTCGAAGCGAAGCTCGATGCCGTACGGCCGTGCCCAGCCTCCCGGCAGATAGGAGAAGGGCCCTTCCTGCGCGACCCTGAGGATCAACATGAGAGCTGCTACCGAGGCCACGCTCATCACGCCGAGTGCCCACCACGGGGCTACGTGCCGGTTGCGCAGCGAGACGACAGGTGTGAGCGCCGCGCCGAGCAGCGGCGCGAGCACCACCACCATGAGCCAATGTGGCCAGAGGTGCACGCTACTCCAACTCCCTCAGTTCGTCAGCTTCGATGGTCCCGCACTGCTTGTAGATGCGGATGATGAGGCTGAGCGCGAGCGCGGTCGTCGAGACCGCCACGACGATTCCGGTGAGGACGAGTGCCTGGGGGATCGGGCTTGCGAAGGGTGGCTCGGCCCCTTCGATCATGATCGGGGCGTCGCCTCCGTCCACCACACCGAGCGCGATGATGAACGCGAAGACCGCGGTCTCCATGATGTTTAAGCCGAGGAACTTCTTGATGAGGTTGTTCTTGGCGATGATGATGTAGAGCCCGATGAAGAAGAGCACCACCGAGGCTACGTAGTCGACGTTGTGCCAGAGTGCCTCAAGCATCAGTCCGCCTCCATCTGCAGGAAGATGGTCGCGAAGATGACCGCTCCGCCGATGCCGATCCCGAACTCGAGCAGCAGCATCATCATCTCGGCGGCGAGGTGTGTTTCCGGCCCTTTGGGGTAGCCGAGGAAGTGTCCTGTCAGCGCGGCTCCGACCGCGCCGACCACGACGAAGGACAGGACGGCCGACCCCTGCAACCACACCATCACCGGGGGCCGCATGAGCCCGCGCATTCTCGCATCCCCGAGGACCACCGTCAGCGCGATGAAGAGCGCGCCGAGAATCGCGCCGCCCTGAAAACCTCCGCCCGGGGCCACGTGTCCGTGCAAGATCGTGTAGAGAGCGAACATCGCGATGAACGGTGCGAGAAGCCGCACGACGAACAGCACTACGGGGCTTACCGGACGTGTGGCCGGCCGGCTGTCAGGAGGTCGTGGATCGGTCCCGTCACTCACACTCACCGTGCCTGCCGTGATGAGGACTGCGAGCACCGCCGCGAACGCGGTGAATATCACCGTGACCTCACCGGCGGTGTCCAGGCTACGGTAGTTGAGGAGCACGCCGGTCACGAGGTTGCTCGCCCCCGCCTCCTCGGCACCCTGCTCGAGATAGCGTGCCGAGACGTGCGTGTGGACCGGTGTATCGCCGGCGCCGTGCAGCGGCAGTGCTGCGACTGCGATCAGGAACGGGACCGCGGCGATCATGAGGAGCGCTATGGTGAACGCTTTCTTCACTTCTCTCGCCTCGTCGTTCTGCCGATCGCCACCAGGAACAGGACCGTCGTGATGCCCGCACCAACCGCGGCCTCGGTCATCGCAACGTCAGGGGCGCCGCGGTACTGCCAGAGCAAACACAGCACGAGGCTGTAAGAGGAGAAGATGATCGCTGCGGCGAGCAGATCCTTCGCCCGCGCGACCGCGAGTGCCGCCCCGATCAGGAAGAGCAGGAGCAGGACGTCGAAGCTGAGTGCCATCGGTGTTTCATCCTTCCTCGGTGTGCCAGGGCGCAAGCCCGGTTCGATACGCGGCGCGGGCGAGTGCGTGTCCGATCGTCGGGCTAGTGAGCAGGACCAGGGCTGCGAGCGTGATGATCTTGAGCCCCGATACGTCGGCTCCGTTGAGTACCGCAAGCGCGAGGAGGAGGGAACCGGCACCGACCGTGTCGCACTTGCTGGCGGCGTGCGTGCGGGAGTAGAAGTCGGGGAGTCTGAGCAGGCCGATCGTGCCCACAAGAAAGAAGAGTGCGCCGAGGCCCGCGAGTACGACCGCGGTGGCGATCTGGATGTCGGCAACTCCGATCATGACCAGTCGCCGGTCAGTCGCCCTGTCTCGAGAAAGCGGCTGGCGGTGATGGTGATGACGAAGTTCAGCAGCCCGTACACAAGGGCGACGTCGAGCAGCATGCTCCGTTCGAAGATGATCGCAAGGATGACGAGGACCACGAGCGTCTTGGTGCCGATGATGTTCACGGCAAGCACGCGGTCGACCACCGTGGGTCCGGCCGAGGCACGCCACAGGCATGCGAACGCATTCAGTAGCAGAAAGATGCCGAGGCCCCAGAGGAACGTCTCCATCGCGGCTCACTCCTCAAAGATGCGGGCGATGCGCTGTTCCAGGTCGCCGCTCGCGATGTCGGTGGCGAACCTTTCGTCGAGGCAGTGGAGGTGGAAAGTCTCCTCCTCGATATCGACGGTAAGCGTCCCAGGCGTCATCGTGATGGAGTTCGCGTATGCGACTCGCGACACCTCGCGCGCGAACGACGTCCGGTGTCCGACCATCACCGGTTTGATCGGCATGCGGGGGTCGAGTACGACCTCGGCGACCTGCAGCGCTGACTTCACGATGCTGACGATCAGGCGGGGGATGTAGAGCACCAGGCGGCCTGTCTGCCGCAACGATAGCGTGGGTGCGTCGGAAGACCAGAGCAGTCGCGCGGTGAGATAGCCGAGGAGGGCCGAGAGGGCCAGGCCCAGGACGATGTCGCCGGGCGCGATCGAGCCGGTCAGTAGCAGCCAGAACGCGAAGAGGCTCAAAGTGGCCTGGACGGTTTTCATCCCGCATCCTCCCCGAGTCGGTCCTCGGCGACAGTCAGGATCGCGACTGCCGTCCCGCCGTCCTCGGGGTAGACGGCCACGGCGGTCGTGATCGTGCAGTGCGTTGCCGGCTCGAGTACATCACCCTCGAACTCGGTCTCGGCGACGACCTGTTCGAGGTGTTCTGCCGTCGCTGCTGCGCCTCTTGGATCGGTATAGGGGAGTATCAGGCCGAAGGCTGTCGCGCCGTATCGGCCGAGGATGTCTGTGTCGCGCGTGTTGACGTCGAGCACCTCGCCCAGGTGTTCGAGCATGACGTCGGCTTTGTAGCGACCGAACTGCTCCCTGAACTCGTCGAAGCAGTCGACCGTCACCAGAATGACCGCGGTTTGGAGCTGGTAGCGCTCCGCGCGACGGACCTCCTCGCCGAGCCGATGGTCGAGGTACTCGCGCTTCAAGAGTCCCGTCGAAGGGTCGTGGATCGACGCCTCTTCGAGGGCCTCCCTGTGGCGCAGGCTGCGATATGCCTGGGCGCCGATGACTATCCCCGAGACCGTGAATGCGCCCATCCCTACGACCAACTCGGGAAGCGCAGAGATGTCCCGCTCGACGCTGTAGAGCATGAAGGCGACCAGTGCTGTCGAGAGTGCCGATACGAGTACAGCTCCGGGAACGTGGTAGCTCAGTGCGGCGATGACGATCGGGACCACGTAGAGGGGCCACAGCGTGGTGAGTTCTCCGGTGACGGCGATAAGAACCGTTGCGAACACCGTTGTGATCGCGACGAGCACGATCGCCGTCAGGTGGATGCCGGTCGACTTCTTTCGGGTGTGCCCCATCAGCCCCCCTGTACAGGCTGGCGAACACATCGTCGGTCGTCGTCCGGTCGTTGCGGGCAGGCGGTGCTCGCCCGTGCGTACATGCGCAGAAACGTTTGGCTCCGCGCACATCTCGCTTACAGTATTGCCCATCGTGTGAGTCGAATCACAAGGATGCACAAGTGTGAAAGTTCCTGAGAATCCGGAGTGTTCCCTCCGGCAAAGGACGAGCTGTTCTCGATGGAGCTCCAGCATGCGTGCACGGGGGAGACCTGTTCGTCGATCCCGTCCGCACACGAGATGAGGGCTGCGTGTTGTCAGCGACCCGCTCTCTGTGCTAACGTGCGAGTCCGCCGCAGGGCGAATCGGATATTGCGGGGTGGAGCAGTCTGGTAGCTCGTCGGGCTCATAACCCGAAGGTCGCAGGTTCGAATCCTGTCCCCGCTACCAAGAATCAGCAGGTCAGAGACTTAACGGTTTCTGACCTGTTTACATTTAGTGGAAGAAACAGTGCTCCATCCAAGATTCCATCCAATTGAAATGGGAAATCAGGGCACGGGGAATGGGTCGATTGACCTGCGGTTTGGTGATCTGGGGGTAATCCAAGGAACTACTTCTTGATAATCCTGATGCCCTTGCCCTTGGGTTCCGTGGGAGGCTTCTTCTTGGGCGGGGATTTCTTCGCGGTGGTGAAGTCAGGGACTGGATTCAAGGGTGTCCCAGGTCTGGGTTTGTTGAAGGCGTTCCTCACCTGGTCATAGCTCTTGTCCCTCATCTGGACATAGAATTGGGTAGTGTTGAAATCAGCGTGTCCTGCAATTGTCTGGGATACGGCTGGGGGTATTCCCATCTCTATCAGCCAGGTGATGTATGTGTGGCGAAGGTCGTGGATGCGGAGGTTGGGGAGCCCGATCTTCTCAACCGCTGGTTTCCAGTGTCGGCGGCGGAAGTTGTCAATGCTCAATCTCTCCCCATCTGTGTTGGGAAAGACGATTGTTTTACTCGGGCATTTCTTCTGCCACTGGCGAAGTGTTGATATCACATCATTGTGGATGGGAACGACACGACTGCTCCCACCTTTGGTGGTATCACTCATCCTGCCGTGGGTGTAGCTGCGGTTCACATAGATTTGTCTCTTGTCGAAGCTGACATCTTTCCACTCTAACCCCACTAATTCCCCTGCTCTCAGCCCTGTGTAGAGTGCGGTCTCAACTAGGGGACGGTAGTGGGGGTCGATCGCCTGGACCAATTCTTGGGTCTTGGCATAGCTGGGAATACTGAACATTTGTTTCTGGAACTGGTAGGTAGTCAGCTCATCAGGCTTGTGGGGGGTGAAGCCCTGCTTATGGCAGTAGTTCAGGAAGCTCTTGAGAGCAATCTTAATGTTGTTAACTCGCTTCTCACTAATCTTGTCTCTGGAGAGGAGCCTCGGCTGTTTCGGAAAGGTAGTCGCTTTCTTCGGCGTGTAGGATTTGCCGCTCTTCTCGGCTAACTTCTTTGCCTTCTCCTCTTGATACTTCCTCTTCCGCCACTCTGCTGTTTTCTTCTTGGCTTCCTTGGCTCGTCTTGTGCGTTGCTCTGCCAATTCGTCAGGTGTCCCGATCAGCTCATTGAGTTTCTCTTCAAACTCAACGATATGGGGCTGGTAGCGGA
>CAYGKH010000048.1:9620-10828 GCA_964350345.1 uncultured Coriobacteriaceae bacterium | reverse complement strand
CGCAGGCGAGGAAGGCTGGCCGGCCGGGGAAGTCGGGATTGTAGTGGTTGTGGGAGGTCAACGTCTCAAGTTCGGCATCGAACCACGTCACGACCTGGTGCTGCGCCATACTGCGCGACGAGCCGAGGACCCACTCGACGAACTGCGTCACCGAGAGGTGGCGCGGCTCGTCTCCGAGGTTGGTCAGCCGCAGCCTGACGATACGCACGGGGTCCTCGGCGGGAACGAACCAGAGGAGATCGTGGTCGATGCCGTGAGAGGCGTGACGGAAGCGGCTGTAGCCGAATCCATGGCGCACCTCGAACGAGCTGCCTTGTCCGCATGGCAGAGGCGTGGGACTCCAGTATTCGCCGGTCTCTTCGTCGCGGACGTAGAGCACCTCTCCTGAGCCGTCGGCTACGGGGTCGTTGTTCCAGGTGGTGAGCCGGTTCTCGTGGCTGTTCAGCGCCCAGGTGCAGCCGATGCCGGCTTCCGAGACCATGCATCCGAACTGTGGCGACGCGATGACGTTGATCCACGGGGCGGGTGTGGGCGCGTGCCGGTCGAGTACGATCACGTACTCGCCGGTCGCGGGGTCGAAGCCACCAAAACCGTTGTCGTGGACGAGTTGCGGCCGTTCGCTCTCCGTCTCGGCGTGAGCGCGGGGCTCACGGGTCGCGATGAACTCATCGGGTGCGGGCGGACGCTCGGCCCGGAGGTTGAGCTGCAGTTCGATCGAGCCACCATCACCGTCGAGGACCGCACGGGCGACACTCTCGAGCAGGTTGGAGATGTCCGGATGCATCTGGTCGGACCTGCGAAGGAACACCCCTCCCGGCTTGTCGACGAGTTGGAGAGCGTGACCGGTGCGCACGAGGAGCCGGAGACGGTCGTCGAGCTCATCTGAGTAGCTGGTCGGCCGGGTGTTGAGCACGACGAGATCGGCGATGAGCCCCTTGTGCCGCCAGTACTGATGGGCGAGCAGCGCTTGGCGAACCAGCGGCGCGTGTTCGAGCTCCTCTATGCGGACGAGCAAGATCGGATGATCTCCCGAGATACCGAGTGACCACAGGCCCGAGAGGGGCAGCCCGTTCTCCACAGGCGTGTGAGACTTGAGAGGGGAGTAGGGGTCGGTCAGAAGTAGGCGCGAGGCGAGTCGCTGGAACGTCACAGCCTCTTCGGCCCCGATTCCGAGGTCGCGCAGCTCGATCTGCGCGGCAGTCCACGAC
>CAYGKH010000048.1:0-9610 GCA_964350345.1 uncultured Coriobacteriaceae bacterium | reverse complement strand
AGTCCACGAGAGGTCGATCGCGCGCTGGGTGCTGCGGGGGTCGTGATAGCGCTCCGCGAGGAAGACGGCGCGCTCGCGTGAAGGTGCGGCCCCGGTGACGAACACGAGCCGGACACTCTCTCCGGCTTCGAGCCGGACGGTCCGGCGGATCGCGATTGCGGGATCGAGTACGGCGCCGACCGTCCCCGAGAGGTCGCCGCCCGCATGGACTGCGGCCGGATGCTCGGGCCCGTTGAGCCTGCCGAGGAACCGCGCTCGATCCGTCTCACAGGAGCAGGAACACTCATCGGCGGTATCGCATGCGAGTACGTGGAACCCCCAGGGCCGTTCCTCGACCGAGGAGCGGGGACGCCGCGAGAAGAGCAGCGCCCGCAGTTCCGGGAGCGATTCCGTCTCGATGAACAGGTTCGAGAACGATTTGTGAGCCTGGTCAGCGGCTTGCGCGGTGAGTGCGACCTCGAAGTAGCTCGTGACCTCGAGCTCATGTGCAACGAGTCCGTGGTTGGAGATGATGAGCCTGCGTACTTCGACGTCGTCTTGCGGGGAGACGGCGACTTCCGTGCGGGTCTCGATGTCGCCATCGATGCGACGGAACTCCGCCTTGTCTGCCGCGAACGTGACACGGTAGTCGGCCGGACGCTTCGGCGCGGGATTGTGTCCCGCCGACCAGACCTCTCCGGTCGCGGTGTCTCGCAGGTAGAAGAAGTGCCCCCAGGAGTCCCGCGTGACGTCTTCGCGGTAGCGCGTGATCGCGACGCCCTTCCAGCGGCTGTAACCTCCGCCTCCGTTGGTGACCATCACCGAATACCGGCCGTTGGACAGGAAGTGGGTCGCGGGGACGGGCGTGTCGGCGATAGGGTAGTGCCGGGCGGGCGGTTCGGGGAGCTCGCCGATGGACCGGACGTTCTCGACCTCCTCGGCGTGGGGGACGGTGTAGGGCGCTGTCGTCGGCACGCGCTCCTGCAACAGGAGTTCGGCCGAGGCGACCATGGGATCGCGGTGGAAGCGCTCCTGCATCCGTTCGCCGGTGAGCGCGTTGGCGAATGCAACGAGGCTCATGCCTTGGTGGTGGGCCATGTAGGCCTTCACCACTGCGCGCCCTTCACCTGCGGGTATCCGGCCGGGAGTGAAGTCGAGCGCCTCGTAGAAGCCGTACCGTCCACGGGCACCGATCCCCGCAAGCGTCTGGAGGTTGGAGAGGGCCGCCTCGGGAGCGACCGATATCGCGAGCGCGGTCGCATACGGGGCGACGACGATGTCCTCGGACAGCCCACGCTTGAGCCCCAGACCGGGCACGCCGAACGCCTGGTACTGGTAGGTGAGGCTCGCATCCCTGACATTGAAGGCGGACTCGGAGACACCCCAGGGCACTCCGAGCTCCCGACCGTACGCGATCTGCCGGTTCACGACCGACGTGTAGGTCTCGTCGAGCAGGGTGAGCGGCCACGAACGCATGACGAGCAGTGGCATCAGGTACTCGAACATCGAGGCGCTCCACGAGAGAAGAACGCGGCTGCCGCCGACCTGTGTGATCTGTCGGCCGAGGCGGAACCAGTGTTCCTGCGCGACGTCGCCCTTCGCGATTGCCACAAAGCTCGCGAGCCTGCACTCCGAGGCCAGCATGTCGTAGTAGGAGGGGTCGAGACGGCCCTCGGCCGTATTGAAACCGATCGAGAAGAGGAGACGCTGCTTGTCGAAGAGCAGACTGAAGTCGGCATGCTCCCACATCTCCCGTGCGATCCCCGCGTCGAGGCGCAGGCGCGCGAGAAGGATCACGGCCCGTGGTCGCGCCGAGCGGATAGCACTGGCCAACCGGTCCGCCCAGCTCGCACTCGCGCTGCACGCACCCCCATCGTCGCCAGGCGGGTCAGCGGCGAGAGAGTCCAGCGTGTCGAGGACCTCGCCGAGCCCCTCGGCCATCCCGACGACGCTCGGGACATGTGCGAGCAGCGGCTCGAGGGCTGCTGCTCGCACATCGGTGAGTACGGCCGGTGGCACGTTCGTGAGTAGCGGAGCCCAGGGCGCCAGGTCGTCGAGGATCATACAGGCGTCCCCGATGAGGCCCGTGAGCGGGGTGATGGCGTCGAGAGCAGAGTGCGTGGGCCCGTCGGTCTCGTCCCCAAGTGGGAGCGAGGCCGCCAGTGAACGGGCGGTCTGGGCGAGAGTGTCCCAGCGGCCCAGTGCGGTGTGCCAACTGCCGAGATCGCCCGGGGGATCGGTCGTGGCGATGTCGCGGAGCAACTCCTCGATAAGCGAGCGGAGTCGCGCCACTTCGGCATCCGTGCCATGGCCGTCCCGGCCGCCGGGCCTGTCGGAGAGGTCGTCGAGCACGAGCAGCGCGGTGTCTGCGAGTCCGTCAAGTAGTTGCGTGCCTACGAGAGGGGCCTCGGAAGACTCGAGAAGACCCTGGCGCACGACGAGCAGGTGCCCGGCCAGGTTGCCGCTGTCTACGGTCGAGACGTAGTGCGGAGGGAGCGGCTCGAGTGTGCGCGTGTCGTACCAGTTGTAGAAGTGCCCCCTGAAGCGGCGCATGCCCGACATCGTCGCCAGCGTGTCCGCCGTGCGCTCGGCCAGGGAGCGCACCGTCTGATAGCCAAGGTCGTATGCGGAGAGTTCGCACAGGAGCTGCAGTCCCATGTTCGTCGGCGACGTGCGGAACGCGATCTCGTCCTTCGGGTCCTCCTGGTAGTTGTCGGGCGCGAGGTAGTTTCCCTCGGCGGTCACGAACGTCTCGAAAAAACGCCAGGTCAGACGCGCCAGTCGACGCACCTCGGCGGTCTGTCTCTCGCTGAGGTCCAGGCGCCGGACCGGACGCAACCGCGAGGTCCACCAGGCCGCGACGGGACCGCCTGCGAACAGTGCGACCAGGGGGAGAGCGACAAGGGCGCGTGTCGGGTCAGCGAGGGAGCCGGGCACCGCGAGAGCGATGCCGACCGCAGCCGCCGGCCCGAGCCTGCGCACGTGAGCGCCGAGCCCCGTCCCGAGCGAGCGCTCCGTGTCGGCCGCCGTCATCCATTCGAGCATCTTGCGGCGCGTGACAACCATTCGCCATAGCGCCCGCAGCGCCGCGTCTGTCATGAGGAATGCGTGGTGGGGCAGGAGCGAGAGGCCGAGGAGTGCTTGTGCCGAGCCACGCCCGAACTCCCGCCACACCGCCATCGCCGACCGGCGGAAGGAGATGTTCGGCGGTCGACGCAGCAGTCCGTCGAGTGCGGCGAAGTAGACGGGGAAGAGGACCAGAAGCACCATGATGAGCGGCCAGGCCCATGCGGTTCCGGGAAGCAGCCACCACCCCAGCGTGATTAACAGGAGCAGCGCCGGTCCCGCCATTGAGCGGCGGATGTTGTCGAAGAGTTTCCATCGGTGGAGGGCCGACAGAGGATTGGGGATGTGTCCGTTCTCGCGAGGAACCCGGACGCCGAGCCACGGGAGCGTCTGCCAGTCTCCGCGGACCCATCGGTGGAGGCGCGCTGCCTGGGCGCGGTAGGTTGCGGGATGGTCATCGAGCAGCTCGATATCGGAGGCGAGGCCCACCCGGAGCAGGCACCCCTCCAGCAGGTCGTGTGAGAGCAGTGTGTTCTCGGGAATGGCCGAGTCCATCACGCCCATGAAGACGTTCAGCTCGTAGATGCCCTTGCCTGTGAAACTGCCTTCGCCGAAGACGTCCTGGTACGTGTCGGAGACCGCACCCGCGTACGGATCGATACCGGTGGTGCCGGAGTGAAGCCATGCGAAGAAAGAGCGTGATGCCGCCGGGAGGGACATGGCCACCCGAGGCTGAATCAGTCCGTAGCCCTCCTTCACCCGTGGCTCGCCGGGACTCCAACGTGCCCGGTTCAAGGGATGCGCGATTGTGCTCACGAGCTTGCGTGCGGAATCGCGGGGCAGCTGCGTGTCGGCATCGAGCGTCAGCACGAAGGTGACTCCGCCGAGGAACTCCTCGTCACCGATACGGTGAGTGAAGGATGTCCCTCGCGAGTGACGGAGTGCGCGGTTGAACTCGACGAGCGATCCTCGCTTGCGCTCCCAGCCCATCCAGCTGTCCTCGGCCTCGCTGTAGGAGCGACCCCGCAGGAAGAGCATGAACGGAGCCCGACCGTGTTCGGTCAGGTACCGTGCGTTGAGTTCATCGACGGCCCGCAGGGCGGCCTCGATGATCTCGGCGTCTCCTTCGGTGTGTCGGGAGTCTGCTGCTTTCAGGTCGCCGAGGAGGGCGTAGCCGAGGTTGGCATCGCGGTTCGCCAGGTAGGCGACTTCGAGGTTGTCGAAGACGGAGCGGACGGTTCGCACCGAAGAGAGCAGCGCGGGGACGACGACGAGGGTGCGGTGCCCGGCGGCGATCGGCTCATGGTAATCGAGTCGCGGAAGGAGACGAGGCGGGAAGAGTGCGGCGGACAAGCGGTTGACGATCGAAAGACCGACCTCGCTGACCGGGATGAGCGCGATAACCGTGATGATCGAAGCGACGAGCAGGCTTGCACCCGAGGTCAGGGCGTAGAAAGGAAGAATCGCGGTGAGAAGAGCGGTGATGACGGCGAGTGTTCCCCAGTAGTACGCCCCGCGCCCGGCCAGAGGGCCGCGGTAGAGGCGTTCCCGCCTCTGCACGGTGTAGCCCGTACTCTCCTCGAGGCGCGACCGACCGGACCGGATGAGGTAGTGGCCGACGTGGCCTCCGACATCATCCGCACTGTCGCGTGAGAGAGCGTCAAGCGCGAGACTGATCGTTGCTTCGGCGACCTCTATCTCACCGAGGGGACATCGTCTGGCAAGCATCTCCACGGCGTGCCGGTATCGGTCCCGGCTCTGGAAGTCCATGCGGGGGTAGACGCCTGACGGGTCTTCGCGAAGCACCTGCTCCACGACGCTCGTGTCCTCGAAGAAGGTCTTCCAGTCGTAGGCTTCGAGGAATCGTATCGATCCGATCGAGTTAGCGATAGAGACCTGGTCCGCAGCCTGCTGTTGGTGCAGGTGGTGCGAAAGCTCGTCGAGGTCGCGGCCTCCGGCGGCGAGAGTCCGCGAGAGGAAGGCCCCGAGCGCCTCGCCGGCAGCGCGGCCCTGGAGACGTTGCGAGAGGCGGACGTAGAATGCCGGTGCTGCGGTCCCCGCTACCCTTCCCAGTTCGTCGACGAGGGCGCGCAGCCCCTCTGGGTCGTCTTGCGCGGTCATGATCAGCCGGGTAGCCCACTCATCTGCGGCGCGGGTCGCCCGGTACGTGTGTACGACGAGGGACGAGAGGCGTCGGATGTTCTCGACGAGAGCGATGCGCAACACGATCGGCACTGCCCAGGCCTCGCCGATAGTGAGCGGGTCCACCTCTTGCAGCCCTTCCATGAAGCGGGCGAGGTGTTCGGCATCGAAATCCGCGTCGGTGTGCCCCACCATCGCAAGCATCGCGGCGTACACCCTCGGGAAGCCGGACGGCTCACCAGCGATGAGGCGGGGCAATTCGAGACCGTAGCGTGCGGGGAGGTCCTGGCGCACAGCGCGGATCTGACCCTCTATGAGATAGTGGTTGTCAAGAAGCCATTCTGTCGCAGGTGAGAGGGTGTGGCGTAGGCGAACGGCACGGGCGAGCTCGGCGTTGTCCGAGCGGAGCGACTCTGCGACACGGTCGATCAACGGCAACAGCGGTGTGGTAGCGGGTGGATCTGCGGTGGTCGACTTCTGGGAGGCGGCGAGCTGGCGGGCGGCTTCACGCAGGCCTTCAGCGGTCAGGAGCTCACCACGCACGGGGGCGTCGAGCAGGAAGACCTCCTCGGCGGTGGGAACCGGGACCATCACGTCTGTCACGGGCGGACCTTTCTTTGTTCCGGCAGTGCACGCCTGTAGGCCGAGCGCCCGCAGGTTGGTCACATCCTTGCTCGTTCCCCGTCGTGTCCATGCAGTATCGCTCCTTGAGCCGCGAGATGCGACACTTGTCCGAAAAATACCCGTTGGGGTATACTTCCGGGGAACCCTTCCGTAGGAGATGTGAATGGAACCGAAAAAACTGGTGATCTGGGCCGCAGCCGCCGTCGTGGCGGCCGCAGGTATCGCGCTCCTGATCAGGCCGACGGGTGGCCCGGGAATCGAAGAGGCATCCCCCGAACGCATAGCGGAGGCTCTCTCAGCCGGTTCGCGCGTCATCGATGTCCGCACCCCTGGCGAGTTCGAGACGAGCCATCTGGCGGGCGCGGAGAATATCCCGACCAACCTCCTCGCTACACAGGCCCAGGACTGGGACCGCAGCGAGCCGCTCGTTGTCTACTGCACCACCGGGGCGCGCTCGAGCCAGTCGGTTCGCCTCCTTGCCGATATGGGTTTTGAGAGCATCTATCACTTCACGGCGGGCCTTGTCGCGTGGGACGGCGAGCTTGAAAGAGGGTTCGAGGTTGCGGAGATGCCTGCAGCCGAGAAGCCGACTGACCTGCCCGTGATGTATGAGTTCTTCACTGATTGGTGACCCGCCTGCGTAACCATGAAGCCTGTGGTCGACAGGCTCAGCCAGGAGTACGAGGGCCGCGTGGAGTTCCGTCTCTACGACGTTGACAAGAGCGAAGAAGGCACACAGTTGATGCGGCAGTACGGGGCGCAGTACGTGCCCACGTTCGTGTTCGTGAACAGTGATGGCTCCGAAGCGGACCGGGCGGTCGGCGAACTATCCGAGGATCAGATGCGTCGCATGCTCGACTCGCTCAAGTGACGAACCGAAATCCGATACGGCCCTGCCCCTGCGGGGTACATACTTTTTAGGCCGGAACCAGGACCGCAGGGGACGGCTCATCTACAACCGGAGCGGTCATGAGAGGTGAAGGCATCTCATTGGATGAGACGCTGAACCAGATTGGGCCGGGATGGCAGAGAAAGACCTCCGGACGACCTTAACTGATGATTCGAGGGTTTGAGAGCACGTGTCAGTCAGGCGGTTCGTTGGACGCTTCCAGAGGGAAGCGGGGTTGTTGGGATCGGAAGTACGATAAGTCCGGTCGCCGGAGAGTCGGGCATAAGCCCTTGGATACACGAGGATGCGGCCGAGAGGGAACTCTCACTCGGCCAAGAGTTCTCAAGGATATCCCTTTGGAGGGGAACCTCGGGCGGTGCGAAGGCCATCTCGGCTTCTTTCTGTCCTGATTCCAATCGCAGAGCCTGAGCCCCGCTCTCTTTCGTGCGTATGCGTATCGCCTGCTCGGCCGGGGTGACGAACACCTTCCCGTCGCCCATCATGCCCGTCTGGGCGACCGAGACAATCGCCTCCACTATCCGGGTACTTTTCCGATGAGGAAAGCCTCGTGCCGGGGTGGGCACATACCGGTTTCGGGTCGGCGGGGGCAGCATGTTATACTCACGCGGCCTCAGTTCGAATCGGAGCAGTCGCGTCGATCCGCCATGGACGGGCGAGTGGCGCAACGGGAGCGCACCTGCCTTGCACGCAGGGGGTTGAGGGTTCGAATCCCTTCTCGTCCACCAGCACAGATTCCGATGGCCGGAACCGCTTATGCGATTCCGGCCATCGCCACACGCAGCCGCCGCACGAAAAGGTAGTGGTATAGTGACCCGCATCCACACCCCGAATGGCACAGGGATTCCGGCATGAAAAGTCCGAACGTGACAACAGTGGAGCGCATACGCAGACCCTTTCAGCGGATGGTCCTTTTCGCGGCCGTCTGGTTCGTCGTGGCTGAAGCCGATCTCTCAAGCTGGCCGTTCGGCGTTCCCTTTGTCATCGTCGCTACCGCCGCCTCGCTGAAGCTCACACCGGTTCGCCACTGGCGGGTCCGACCCCTCGGCGTGGTGCGTTATGCGTGGTTCTTCGCGCACCAGTCCGTGTCGGGAGGTTTCGACGTCTCTCTTCGAGCAATTCGCCCGTCGATGCCTATCGACCCACAGCTCGTACGCTACCGGTTGAGGGTCGTGCCCGAGCACGCCAGGGTACTGCTGGCCGACACGGTGAGCCTTCTTCCCGGTACGCTCTCCTCGGGGATCGAAGGCGACACGCTGACGATGCACGTGCTCGACCGCAGCCTCCCCATCGAGCAAAGCACACGCAATGTCGAGGAGCACGTCGCGGGCATCTTCGGGCTCACGCTTGCCGAGGGCGGCGGGACTCTCGAGGCTTGCGAGGTCTCAGCGGGGAGGGAGTGCCGGTGAAGCTCATCCTCTTAGGCTTTGCCTCGCTGCTGCTCGTCAGCATCCTCGTCGGTCTCGCGCGCGTCGAGCGCGGCCCGACCCCGGCCGACCGCATGCTCGCCGCTCAACTCTTCGGCACGACGGGTGTGGCGATTTTGCTCTTGCTTGCCGAGGCTATGGAGATTCCCGCACTCCGTGACGTCGCGCTCGTCTTCGCGCTGCTTGCGGCGATGGCCGTGGTGGCGTTCGTCAAGCGCGCATGGCATCCCGGTCCGGGCGAGAGCGAGAGCGGGAGGGGCAGTGCTGTTGACTGATTTGCTTTCCATCATCTTCCTCGCCGCGGGCACCTTCTTCTTCCTTGCGGGCTCGGTGGGCGTTCTGCGCTTCCCGGATGTCTACACACGACTGCATGCGTTGACCAAGGCCGACAACCTGGGACTCGGCTTCGTGGTTCTCGGGCTGGCACTGCGCGCTGACTCCTGGGTGGTCGTCGCGAAGATGGCTCTCATCTGGTCTTTCGTGATCGTTGCGGGTGCCACCGCAGGACACCTTGTGGCCGATGCCGCCCGCCAGTCGGGTGTCGTGCCATGGAGGAAGCGCCCATGACGGTCACTTCGTGGATCTTCGATCTCATCTTGGTGGCAGCGCTTGTCTGGCTGTCCATACGCGTGCTGGCCGAAGTGAAACTCTTTAAGTCGGTCGTACTCTACATCGCCTTCGGCCTGCTCGTAGCGCTGGCGTGGGTCCGCCTGGCGGCGCCGGATATCGCGCTTGCCGAGGCGGCTATCGGAGCAGGGATCACCGGAGCGCTCCTGCTCGACGCCGCAGGGCACATGCGCGGGCGGCCCCAGCCCTACTCGGCCGGACCGGACGATCCCGGCACAGGGGGTGACTCCGATGCCTAAGGTCACGCCTGTGAGCCCACGCGGAGTCAGGATCGCCGCCGCGGCCATCTGTGGCGGCGTAGGCGTCCTGCTCTCCCGCGCACTCCTCGCGCTCCCCGAGGACGAGCCCGGACTGGCCCCTCTCATCGAGGCGAACCTTGAAGCCAGCGGAGTGAAACACCCGGTCACTGCAGTCCTGCTCAACTTCCGCGGCTACGACACGATGCTTGAGATCGCGGTTCTCGTGCTCGCGACGATCGGCGTGCTCTCACTAACCATCGCACGATCGGGAACGTGGGCACCGGTGGCCGAGGAGGCCGACCCGGTGCTCTCGGCGCTTGCGCGCTTCCTCGCACCCTCTATGCTGCTGATCTCCGGCTATCTGCTGTGGGCCGGAGATCACGCTCCGGGAGGGGCGTTCCAGGCCGGCTCCGTCATCGGGGCCGCCGGCGTGCTTCTCGCGCTCTCGGGCTACGCCCGTCCGGCGTGGGTGACGCGCTTTGCCCTGCGAGCGGTGATCAGTGCCGGATTCATCGTCTTCCTCGGCGTCGCAATCGGCGTCATGTTCGCCGGCGGGATGCTCCTCGAGTACCCTGCGGGCATCGCGAAGACCCTCATCA
>CAYGKH010000047.1:2593-11710 GCA_964350345.1 uncultured Coriobacteriaceae bacterium | reverse complement strand
CTGCAGCCGGGGAGCAGTGCGGCGAGCAGCACCAACGCGAGCAAGACAGAACCGATACCGATGCGTGCCCGTGCCATGCGGACCAACCCCCTCACCTCCCGAAGCTTGCGCCCCAAGAGATCCCCTCACTCCAACATGAACGCCCGCAATCGCCGCGCGAGTTCGTCCAGGTCCCCCAGTTCGCACTCCCACAGCGTCAAGACTGACCAGCCATCGTTCACCAGCCGAGCCTGGTTCTCGGCATCGCGGGCACGATTGCGCTCGATCTTGGGAAGCCAGTAGTGCTGGTTCGACTTAGGCTTACGCACGCCTTCATTGCAGTCGTGTCCATGCCAGAAACAGCCATGCATGAGTATCGCCTTCTTCCGGCCGACAAACGCAATGTCCGGCTTGCCGGGGAGGTCGGAACGGTGCAGACGGTATCCAGAGTAGCCAAGCGCGCGAAGTTGTCTGCGCACGAGCAGCTCTGGCACCGTGTCTTTGCTGCGGATTCGCCTCATGTTCTCGCTCCGGCCGATGGCCATTGCGATACTCCTAGACAGCGAGGTCGAGTGGCAGGTCGGAGATGTCCTTGAGCCGATTGCCATCCACCATGATCGCAAGCATGTCAGCCGCGTCCTGCATGCCGAGCGCCTCGATCGTCTCTTGCAGTTCATAGAGTGCAAAGTGATACACGCAGTCGATGTCGCCTGTCCCGAGAGCGATCGACGAAAGGCGGCTTGGAGTGGGTTCGGCGGTCACGACCACGACGTGCGGGAGTCTGCCCTTCCGGTTCCTGACCAGGTTGAGCGCTTCGGACCTGGCGTTCTGAGCCCGGTCGCTGCGGATCGTCCACTTGCAGGAGATGCTCGCGTGAAGGAGAGGCCGGCCGCCGTTGCGCTCGCGCAAGCTGGCCCGATTCGAGACGCTATCATCCACCAGGATGGCTCCGCGGTTTATGGAATCATCATGCTCAAGGCCCCTGACCACGACGACGTCTGGGGATATCGTGTAGTCGCTGCCGAGCGCAGCAGCGAGTTCGACATCTGCCTTCGCCGCTCGATCAAAAGCCACGAGATGAGCGTACTGCTCGTAAGCGGCGATCTCGAGCCGATTGCGCCCAGAAACCTGATGCACGTCCCATGTGCCAGGACGCAGGTGGCCCAGCTGGAGGAATGTCTGGCGGACGAAGTCGGCGCATACCACCTCGAACCTATTCCCTGAGGTCTGACCGGCGGCGCGCTCGCAGACGACCTCGGCCTTCAGGCGCTCGGCGACTCCTTTGGCCAGTGCGACACTGAGAGTGTGGTGCTTGTCGCAGTTGCTGGGACGTCCCTGGTCGTCAACCGTGAGGATCGACCCGAGCAGCGCAGCGTGGAACTCTCGTCTGGCATCCGCGATCTCGACGCGATCATCGCTCATGCGACACTCACCACTCGCCGCGACGCGAGCGCGGCGGCGATACACATCGCGACGGCCTCGGCTACTGGGGGCGGGAAGGCGTTTCCTATCTGGCGATATGCAGCGGTCTTGCGCCCCACGAACTGCCAATCATCAGGAAAACCCTGGATACGAGCGGTCATCCGCGCCGTCAGGCGCGGCATTCCTTCGAAGTCCGATCCGGGTGCCTCGTTCGCGAGTCCGTGTCCATCGACCCCGAGTGCCGCCCACGCCTGTTTCGCGCGTGTCGGTCCGAGGTCCGGACCGCCGTGCTTCTTGGAGCCTCCCACGAGTGTGGGAGCGATCGAATCGGCATTCTGTCGCCACTCATCGGCGCCTGCCCAGCCGTTCGCTCCCATAAGGTCGTGGAGAAGATCGCCCACCGTCGGCGGACTCTCAGCGTGAGGCGCGGGCCAGGAGAAGCCATCCGCGTACTCTCTGCGGAGCGCGACCAAGACCACACGGGGACGCAGCTGCGACACGCCGAAGTCAGAAGCATTCAGCAGACGCCACTCAGGCTCATAGCCCAGCTTCATGAGGCGCCGATCCAGCTTCTTGCGGTACTCATCGAACGCAGTTCCTAGCAGGCCGCGAACGTTCTCCAGCATGATGGCTTTCGGTCGACACTCGTCTGCCAGCCTGAGCGCCTCAGGGAAGAGGTCGCGCTCGTCAGCGGCACCGAGCTGTCTGCCCGCGATCGAGAACGGCGGACAGGGCACGCCCCCCGCAAGAAGATCGATACCCTTGAACGACGACGCGTCGAAGAACCTCAGGTCTCCCTCCGCGACGAGCCACTCTGGCCGGTTCTGCCGCAGCGTCTGGCAAGCGACCGGCTCGATCTCAACGAGTGCCTCGTGGTCAAACCCTGCCCGCTCGAGGCCGAGTGCTTGCCCTCCTGCACCCGCGCAGATCTCTATAGAACTGAGAGAATGATCCCTGTCGTTCGCCACTAACTGCTCCCCGCTCCGAAACAACTCCGCTTGCCACATAGTACAGTCCTCCTCAGCACATACCACAATATATTGTGGTCTCTGAGGGAGACTCCTGAGGGTGAGGTTTCACTTCGCACCTTGCGACGATGGTATCAGAATGCTACGACACCCACTTGTGAGGCACGGCCCACTGATCTGTCTCAGCTCGCCTGCCGATCGAACACAGCCCAGTGCAGTTCTAGACGCCCTGGTTCCGGACGTAACGCCTGATCATCTGGGAGGTAGATCGGTCTACGCTCTAGCTCCCGGTATGCGGTCCCCTTCAGCCTCTCATGAAGCCACACCCGGTTGTCGCCTGGATTCACTGAGAGCAAGTGACGGTCATAGAGCAAATGGATGTCCGCTCGAAGCAGAAGGCCATTTCGAACCTGTTGGCTCGAAGCGCCACGATAGGCGATGATGTGAGCTGCCTGCAAGGCATCCTCCGCGTCATACCTGGTCACCGCGCAGCAACGGCCGTACGCGCTCAGAAGATCCTCGCGAAAGCGATCCTGGGCCTTGCGGCGCATCACATACGCGGAAACCCGCTCTTCGGCTTCGTCTAGGTCCTCGGCAACAAGCAAGGAAGCCGGTACAGCAGACACCGTGGATGCGGGGCGCTCCCAAACGTCCAGCCCATGGGAGTACCGAACCGGCCCGCGGAGCATGAACGTTTCCTGATCCGGCAGGAAATCCTCAACCATCGCAAGACCAAGGTTGAGATACTCCCGGCCTTCCGGAACGAACACACCAACGGGGACACGATCCAGCCAGTTCTCCATTAGTGCACGGTTCCAGCGAGAATCGAAGCCTGTGCCGTCCCCTCCCGAGTGAGCGAGATACGGAAGGGCCCACGTCTCGTCACCGAGCGGCGTGCGCCGTCCATCAAGATACTGGGAGCCTCGAGTCACTGTGATGCTAATGGCCTTGGACCAACCGCTCGGCTGGTGAATCCCACGCTGAGCAACGATCGGGACGGTGACGCCTGGGACTACCGATCGCCCCCCACTGCGCCACGGGCGCGGACCAACGTCACCTTCATGCTCAACGAACCAATGGAGTGCCGCCGAGTGTTCAGGATCAAGGCCAGCGAGTATCTCCTCCAGCAATGAGTACATCAGGAGTCCTTCGGAATCCACTAGGTCGAAGTGCGAGCAATAGGACCATCCTACCCGAATCTAGCTCGGCGACCTTCGCGCATCACATCTGCCGGCAGCGGTCCCTTGAACCGCCACGGTCTCGCAGTACTATCACTGGCTCCCCCTACCCCGGCCTCCTCGGCACCAACACCGGCGTAGCCGCCTTGTACCGCTCGTACGCGTCGGCCCTGCGCTCGAGCGGCGGCACGCCGCTGATGCGTGTGAGCGGCACGTAGACGAACACCGGCGAGACGAGCGTCACGTACTGCCACCCCGAAAGCACCGGGAACGCGATGATCGCGACCCCGGTCCACAGCATAATCTCCCCGAAGTAGTTGGGGTGGCGCGACCACGCCCACAGCCCCGTCGAGATGAACCGTGCCTTGTTCGCGCGGTCAGCCCGGAATCGGCGCTTCTGCGCATCGGCGACGACCTCGATGGCGAATCCGGCGGCCCACACGAGCAGACCGCCCACGAGGAAGCCGTCGACGGTGGAGCCGGTTGCAGGTGCGACCGCGCTCGCTGCTTCTTCGGCGAAGATGATCGCAGCGAGTGCGGCGGCGAGCGTCAGGTTCACCCAGAGCCCTTACAGCGTCCATGCGATCAGGAAGCGCGCGAACGAGGTACTGATCTCGTCGAACCGCGAGTCCTTTCCGGCCCTCCGGACACCCTCCCGCTACTCGATCTCCATGCGAGAGAGCAGTCGTTCCGTCACGGTGAACGCCGCCTCGAAGTCGGCTCCATCCTGCACCAGGTACGCAAGAGACCGCTCCCAGTCTGCCCGATACTCCTCGCGACGTTCCGCGAGCCGCGCCGATGCGACCTGCAAGTCGACGCCCTTTCGCATGGCTTTTCGAGGGAGAATCGCCAGAGCGCGCTCCACATCCGCGCCTCGGTCGACGAGCTGGCCGATATCGTACAAGTCCCTCGAGATTGCGAACCTGCGCTGTCCGCCAACGGAACGCAGCTTCTCGGCAAGCATCTCCTCGGGCGAGTAGCATTCAAGCGAGCACTCAAACTCGACCGAATCCGGGTAGGGGTGTATGAGCTCCCGACGCTCCGTATCGAGTAGCACTTCCTCATCGGCGCTGAGATGGAGCCGGACGTTCCGGGGCACCCCACGACGCCCCGTTCGGAGCCTACCCCTGCCGCCTTCCGAACACGGTCCATCACTGACGAGCTGGTCAGCGGCCCAACCACAGTGAAGTCCAAGTCCTCCGAGAACCTGTAGTCGTGGTAGTACGCCTTGCGAAGGCAGGTTCCGCCCTTGAACACCCAGCGAGGGGCATGACTATCCGTGTCAGCTGACAACGCCCAGAGAATCACGCCGAGGGCGTGGTCGAGATCGACGATCATCGGATCGACGGACTGCGCACGCGCCAGCCGTTTGACGACAGCATCAGGAATCATCGTCGCCTCCGGCCACGCGCGAACCAGCGTTGATCTGGAGACTCCAACGCCTGATCATGCGGCCGGTCTTCGAACCTCCGCGCTCCAGCTGACTGATACCGCGGCCCAATCGCTGCTGCAGCGCTTCGATGAAACCGGGCTCCACGTCTACCTTCAGGTCCTCGAGCAGGTAGCCGAGCCGCTTTGGAACGGTCCCGCTTCCGAAGCGGTCGATGTAGTCGAGGAGTCTGCCCTTATCAAGACCATCCCAGGCGATCTCTATCGCCTCGGCGATCTCCCCTATCCCACCCGATAGATCCGTCCGGTCAAGCGCATCGACGATCGTCCGTTCCGGATCTGTCACGCGTGCCTTGAAACCCTCGGAGTGCTCTTCGCGGATTCCGAAGATTCGCTCCCGCTTGAGCGTCACGAATCGATAGCTAACGCCGAGCACCGTGTTCACACGGTTGTGGCGTCGACTCGGCGTGATGAAGAACTGGGTGCGCGGCAACTGGGTGGTCCACCCCCAGTGCCGCACGGCCGTCCAGTACGCAGCAGCACCATCCGGCACGAGAAACGTGCCTATCTTGATCGGATCCTCGCTCCACTCCCTGTCGACCCCGGCTTCAAGCGGGATGATGAGGTAGCGACCTTGCTCCAGCCGCTCAAGCCATCCCTTGGTCTCGAGTTGAGCTAATTCGTTGCGCATGTACTGCTCAGAACCCCAGAAGCCCGAGGCGTCCTGAATCGTGAACACATCACGCCCGGAGCCAGCCATGGTCGTGAGGAACTCCGCTTGGCGTGGGCCCAGTTCCGTTATAGTTCGTGTCATGCTAATAACCTCCAGAGGGTTATTGTCATGTTGTAAACTATAACACAGTTGTCCGCAGGCATCACGGTTACCGGCTCACATACGCGATTCGCCGGGTGAGAGCATCGTTCGGACAGCAGCGCGGCCTATCGACCGCCCACCCCCGGCCTCCTCGGCGCCGACACCGGCGAGACGAGCGTCACGTACTGCCACCCCGAAAGCGCCGGGAGCGCGAAGAGCCACAGGCCGGTCGCGGGGCGCTAGAGGTCGGCGTTGATGTAAGAGAAGTACGCGCCCACGAACGCCGCGATGCCTACGACGACGAACAGTACGACCGTTCCCTTCTCGCCCAACAGGCTCACGAATCCCTGGATCTTGGCCATCTTCCAGATCGGCCCGGGCTTGAAGATGGCGGTAGCGAGCACGAGTGCTCCGTAGATGGCAAGAACGATCGCGAGCAGCAGCAGCGGTTCCACGGCTTCCTCCTATGTCGGCTCCGTACGACATAGTACTCCTCGGCAAGAGCCACGAGGAGTGCCCCCCGCTCGGGCATATACTCCAACAACCCCACCCCACAGGAGGCCCCAACGAAGACCATCGGCCTGATAGGCGGCATGAGCTGGGAGTCCACACTTCCCTACTACCGCCGCATCAACGAGCTCGTACACGAGCGCCTCGGCGGTCTGCGCTCAGCTCGTATCGTCTTGCTGAGCGTCGACTTCGACGAGATCGCCGCGCTGCAGCACGCCGGCGAGTGGGAACAGCTGGGTGACCGTCTCGCGCAGGACGCGCGCGCCGTCGAGGCGGCAGGCGCCGACTTCCTCGTGCTCGCCACCAACACCATGCACAAGGTCGCCCCCGCGATCGAGTCGGCGATCCGCATCCCGCTTCTCCACATCGCCGACGTGACCGGCGCCGCTATCGCCGGGCAGGGCATCGGCACCGTGGGGCTCCTCGGCACGAAGTTCACGATGGCCGAGGAGTTCTACCGCGCGCGGCTCGCGGAGCGCTTCGGGCTCTCGGTGCTCGTACCCGGCGCCGCGGAGCGCGAGGTCGTGAACCGCACCATCTACACCGAGCTGTGCTGCGGTGTCATCGCCGAGTCCTCGCGCGCGGTGTTTCGCGAGATCATCGCCGGGCTGGTGGAGCGCGGCGCAGGCGGGATCGTGCTCGGCTGCACCGAGATCCCGCTGCTCGTCTCGGCTGGCGATTCGACGGTACCGCTTTTCGACACGGGCGAGCTGCATGCGCGCGCGGCCGTCGAGCGCGCGCTGGCGGAGGGTGACGCCGGCGTGACATCCTGAGGTATTGCCGACGGTGTCGGCAATACCGAGGCCGCACCAGCGGATGTCTCCTCGGCAAAGCGGGGGCCTGTCCCCCTTGACCCCACCTCGCACCGGTATTACTATTGATACTACTACTAGTCATACCCGAGGTGATACCATGGCCAAGACAACTATCTCCGTCCCCGACGCGCTGCTCGAAGATATCGACCGGCGTGCCGCAGAGACGGGCACCACGCGCAGCGGCTTCGTGCAGGAGGCGGCCGCCCACTACATCGCGCAGCTCGATGCCGAGCAGGCCCGCTTAGAGCGCGCCGAGCGCATCGGCACGGCGATCGACAAGATGCGAGAGACAGCCAAGCACATGCCTAAGGGCACCGACGGAACGGCTATCATCCGCCACTTCCGGGACATGCCCGAACCCTGGCTCACTCCGGTTGTGAAGGAAGACGAATGAGCGACACCGGACGCTCGGTCTTGGTGATCGACAGCTCGGTCGCCTACAAATGGTTCAACGACACAGACGAGCGTCACGTCGAGTACGCGCTCGAGCTCCTGTCCGCCCACTCCCGGGGCGACCTTCTCCTGGCGGCCCCACCACACATGCCAACCGAGGTGCTGAACGGGCTGCGCTACGCCGACCTCGATGCCGAGACGCTCCACACCGCCATCGAAGGACTCTTCGAGACCGAGATCCTGACCGTCCCTTTAGATGCCGAACTCATGAAGACCGCACTCGATCTCGCGCTCGCATACGATCTCACGTTGCACGACGCGGCGTTCCCCGCCCTGGCGATCAAGCTCGATTGCGAGTTGGTGACAGCCGACCGAGCACACGCACGCGTGACCGAATGCCCGGTGCGGCTGCTGGCGTAGCGGGCTTGACGCACCGACCGATCTGCTCGCAGTCGCCTATCCGGCGAGCTCGCGAACGCTCCGTGCTGCAACAGGCGATATTCGATCCAGAGCAGAGATGGACTTTGCCACCCGGCCCGTCCACGACTTTCCGCGACCAGCGAGTGCCTCCCAGGCAAGGGTGAGATCTCCCGGCCGATCTTCGTGCAGCACCTCAAGCAGTTGTGCGGCCTGCGACAGATCCTTCTCCCGCTTTGACTGCATAGCAGCAGGACGCTCCCCCGCGATCATCAGCTTGTGAAGAGCAAACCGTGCCGCATCCGGCACGTTCACCGCAACGACCTCGCCACCAACGACTGCTGCCGTCACGGTCGAGTCGATCAGGAAGTCCAGGAACCTCAAAGCTCGCGCTGCGGTGGCGAACCTCGGCATGCTCACAGGATGCGATCGAACCCCAGCGGCTGGCGTCAGAAGATCCACCCGCAGGCTCTGCCCTCGCACCTTGAACGAGGTGGTCGGACTCTTGGGATCGAGGCCGGGAACCGGTAAGAAGCCCATCTCCAGGCTCTCCAGCGCTGAAGGAAGGTCGGCGTTCATGCCGGGAACCGCTATGTCGAGCGTGGAATCGACCGCGATGTCGACATCCTGAGTCCTCAGAGATGTGGACCAGCGAACCCCGAGGAGATTGCCGAGCACGATGAACGCATGTGTTCCTACCAGGACCCCGCCAGCGTGGAACACCCCCGCGTCTGCGAGCGCACGAAGGACTCGAGCCGACGGCGCATCAGTGATCATGGCACCACCCGCACGCAGCAGAGCCGCCAAGCGCTCGATGGATTCTCGGTCGTCTGCGATGTTGGCTCTTCCCTCGGCAAACCGATCGGCCAACTCGTCAAGCTTGGCGTCTCGACGGCCAAGATAGGTCTGGCGTTTCTTACCGCCGGGCCCGACGTTCTGGAAGTAGTAGTACTCCTGACCTTTCACCACCTTAGTCACGAACGAGCCAGCGGTGTGTCCGATGGTGCGTGAGGCCTCGTAGACAGCAAGCTGCTCGAGCAGCTCGGCGTAGATAGTCTGGACCTCGAGTGGCTGTCGCTGCATGGCCCACCTCCCTGTAGTTATACGCACACTACAACAATACTGCGTATAACACAAGGCGCGTAGCCCCCTGCGTGAACGCATCGTCACTCCCCCGCCGACTCAAGCTCTGATGTCTTGACCTTAGTACACATATTTGCTAACTTCTAAGA
>CAYGKH010000047.1:0-2493 GCA_964350345.1 uncultured Coriobacteriaceae bacterium | reverse complement strand
CCGACTCAAGCTCTGATGTCTTGACCTTAGTACACATATTTGCTAACTTCTAAGATGCGCTACGTAGTCGAATACTTCAACCATCGCGTGCAGGACACCATCGAGTCGTGGCCGGTCGGCATCTTGGCGGACTACGCCCGACTAGTCGAACTCTTGGCCGGCTTCGGTCCCCGCCTGACGAGGACAACCCCGCAGCGCGAACTCGACACGGCTCGCAAGCGAATGAAGCAGGTGCTTGATGAGTGAGTCCACATACAAGCCGGTCCCCCACGACCATGATGCGCTCTTGGACCGCGCTCTGAAGCGCAAGGGCTTCGCTGAAGCGTACGACGCCCTTGAAGACGAGTACGCCCTCGTGCACGAACTGCTTTCCGCTCGGCTGGAGGCCGGCCTCACACAAGAGCAGGTGGCCGAACACATGGGCACGACCAAGAGTGCCGTCTCCCGTCTCGAAAGCACCGGGAAGCACTCCCCCTCGGTCAGCACTCTAAAGAAGTACGCGGATGCCGTCGGCTGCGAGGTCGAGATCACGCTCGTGCGCTCGTCACGCTGAGCTCGACCAGCATCGGTCAGCCGACTTTGCGGAACTTGACCCTTCGCGGGTTTCATTGATATGGTGTGTTTCACCGAATGGTGAAAGGGGCTATTTGAGTGAAAGAGACTGAACTCCTGGAGTCGCTCCCGGGTGCGATCGAATCATGTCTCAGTACCGTGCCAGAAACCGGCATCGAATCCGTTAGACGGGATGTGAGCTACCCGAACGGGATGATCGCCGATCTGGTCGTGCGCCTTCGCATTCTCGGGCAAGAGCGTACGCTCGTAGTCGAGGCCAAGGCCACCGGCCAACCAAAGCAGGCGCGCGAAGCGGTGGATCAACTGAACCGTCTACTGCGCGCTGAGGCTAGTCGAAACGCCTATCCCGTGTTCGCCGCTCCCTTCATCTCGGACGCCAGCTCTGCGATCTGTCGGGAATCTGGAGTGGGCTTCTTCGACCTGGCGGGAAACTGCTGGCTGTCACTTGGAAACGTCTACATCGAAAGAGTCTCGCCTCAGAACCCCCAAAGGGAGAAGCGGGGCGCCGTCGCGCTGTTCACCCCCAAGTCATCCCGGGTGCTCCGGGTTCTGCTGAATGAACCGAAGCGCAAGTGGCAGGTCCAGCAGCTGTCCAAGACCGCCGAAGTGAGCATCGGCCTCGTCTCAAAGATCAAGCGAGCCCTGGAAGAGCGCGAGTGGGTTGCCGCCGGCCCCGAGGGCATCGCACTCATCGAGCCGGAAGCCATGCTGCTTGCGTGGGCAGACGCCTACTCGTACAAGCAAAACGGCGTGGCGGAGTTCTACTCTCTCGAATCCGTGAACGATACTGAGGCCGCCGTGGCGGCATGGTGCCGGGAAAACGACGTGCCATACGCGCTCACGGGCTTCTCAGGCGCACGGCTCTCGTCTCCGCGAGTCCGCTACAACCGGGCAAGCATCTACGTCTCTTCGGGAGTCGACAGCTTGGTGCTGAACACCCAGCTCAAGCCGGTCGATTCCGGAGGCAATGTCCTGATACTCAAACCGTATGACGAAGGCGTCTTCACCGGGTCCCAAACCCGATACGACCTTCGCAGCGCCTCACCCGTCCAGCTGTTCCTGGATGTGAAATCCATGGCTGGCCGTGGCGACGAGGCCGCCGAGGAGATCCTCGTGCGAGAGCTGAGGCCGTCATGGCAGTAAGCCAGTCCGACTACCCGCCCGATGCGGTAGAGGCAGCGAAATCGGTCCTCGTAGAACTGGTCCACGTGTTGGGCGAGTACCGTGACGACATGGTCATCGTAGGAGGCTGGGTGCCGCCGCTCCTCATGCCCGACAGCACGGGGCACGTCGGCAGCACGGACGTTGACATAGCACTGAATCATCTCGCTGGGACAGACGAATCGTATGCGAGGATTAGCGAATCGCTGAGGGCGAACGACTATCGTCAGGACGAAGATCAGCCGTTCATCTGGTACCGAGAGGTCGACGCCGGAGGCGAGAAACCCGTCACGGTCGAGGTGGACTTCCTGGCAGGAGAGTACGGCGGCAGGGGCAAGGGGCACCGAACTCAACACGTACAGGACCTTCGGCCAAGGAAGGTGCGCGGCGCCGATCTTCTGTTCGATGACGTGGAAGAGAGAGACGTCGAGGCCCGGTTGCCCAGCGGGGCGGTCGATTCGGTGACCGTCAGAGTGGCTGGCGTCGCGCCGTACATCGTTATGAAGAGTTCCGCACTAGATTCCCGAATCAAGCAGAAGGACGCCTACGACATATGGTTCGTGCTGGCCAACTATCCGGGAGGCATGAGCGCGGTCGTCGAGGAGTTCACTCCTTGCCGACCATGGGCTCGTGCTCGCGGCTGTCGCAATACTCGAGGACAAGTTCGAATCGCCGAACCATTTCGGCCCCGCGTCCGTTGCGGAGTTTCTCGAGCAATCAGGTGAGGAAGCGGATCTTACAAAGCGTGATGCCTTTGAG
>CAYGKH010000046.1:8981-11805 GCA_964350345.1 uncultured Coriobacteriaceae bacterium | reverse complement strand
CCCTGGAAGAGGAGGCGCACTGGTTCTTGAACGGGAGCGGCAAACGACATCACCTCTGACGGACCATTGAAAATGACGACCGGTCTCTGAATCGCATATCGGGATTCGAGAACGTCAGCGAGCGGGTCGCACACGGTGATTACGGCATCTGCGCTGCCAATCAGCTCCGCTTCGGCTGCCCTGAGTTCCGACCTGCGTCCCGCATCGATGTACTCAACATCGCCAATCAAATCAAGAACGTCGTAGACGACGCGCGCCCCAGTCTGCCGCTTGGCCCGAATCGCTGCGGGCAGGGTGTAGATGTCATAGGCATGGATTACGTCCGGCTGTGCCTCCACGATCGCTCCGATGAGCTCGGGCTCGTAGACGTTAAGGAGCGATGAGCGGCCAGACATGAACCGCCACTCGAGCAGCCTCGTGTACGTGAGGTTGACTGCCACACGCACTGGCCACCACACGTCTTCCCTGCCCAGGCGAGGGAGCTTGTAGGCTGGCGCCAACATCTGCACATCGTAGTCGGCGGCAACAAGATCTTGTGCCACATTGGTACCGATGCCCACCATCGACACTCGCGCACCGGCCTTTGCAAGAGTGGCCGCCTGTTTGCGGGCACGGGAATCCGTCGAGTAGTCGGACTGCCGCAATAGGCAAACCCGGACGCCCTCAAGGGGGCGTACTTCAGCCACGAGGGCCTCCCGTTCGGCCCAACGCGGCCTCGTAGACTCCTAGTAGCCGCTCAGCCTGGACGTCCCACGCGTAATGCTTGGCGGTCTCTAGGGCAGAGCGCTTCATCTCGGTAATACGCTCTGGGTCAGCGAGCAGCTGTCCGATGCCCTCGGCAATTGTCTCCGCCGACGTCGGGTCAATGAACACGCCCGCACCCGTGCCCTCGAGCACACTACGGTGACCGGGCAGGTCGCTCACGGCAAGGGCGAGTCCGGCCCCCAGATAGTCCATCAGTTTGTTGGGGACCGCAGAGCACAAGTTGAGCGAATCACCCCGGTAGCAGATGACACCGACATCATAAGCAGACGCGCTCTTGACCACGTCAAGCGGTAGGGCTGGAGGAACGAACGAAACGACATCACTTAGGCCAAGTGTTACGACCTGATCGCGTAGTTCCCGCTCTACGCCTCCGAATCCCTGCAGTGCTAGAGTCGCACGACCTCTCAGGTGTTGCATCGCCTCGACAATGGCGGTGAGATTGCGATTGGAGGCGAATATCCCCTGGAAGAGGAGGCGCACTGGTTCTTGAACGGGAGCGGCAAACGACATCACCTCTGACGGACCATTGAAAATGACGACCGGTCTCTGAATCGCATATCGGGATTCGAGAACGTCAGCGAGCGGGTCGCACACGGTGATTACGGCATCTGCGCTGCCAATCAGCTCCGCTTCGGCTGCCCTGAGTTCCGACCTGCGTCCCGCATCGATGTACTCAACATCGCCAATCAAATCAAGAACGTCGTAGACGACGCGCGCCCCAGTCTGTCGCTTGGCCCGAATCGCTGCGGGCAGGGTGTAGATGTCATAGGCATGAATGATAGTCGGCTGCGTCCTTCTAACGGCTCTGAAAAGCTCTGGCTCATAGGCGTAAGCATACGAAGAACGCCCGGACATGAACCGCCGCTCAAGCATTCTCGTATACGTTAGATTGACGGCAACACGCACCGGCCACCAGACATTCTCTCTGCCCAAGCGGGGAAGAATCGGGGCCTTCGGCAGCAGCTGTACGCTATAGCCGGAGTCGGCGAGGTCTGGTGCCACATCAGCACCCATGCCGACCATCAGAACGCTTGCGCCGGCCTTGACAAGTGTAGTGGCCTGCTTACGGGCGCGCGCGTCTCTTGAGTAGTCGGACGTCCGCAGCATGCAGACACTTACACCCTCGAGGAGACGAGAGCCTTGTTCCGCGTGCGGTCGAGGCACAGAGTGTTCACTCGGGATCATGAGCGCCTACGTTTCCAGCTTCAACGGTGTGCCCACCGTGCCGGTAACGTGATCGCAAGGGTCGACTCACACAGCATCAAGCAAGTCGCTTGTCGAAGCGAATGGCCAGTAGACGCAAAGTGCCTCATGTGAAGTCTCTTCGTGGACCGCAGCGGACAAACTCGGCCACCCGATAATGCCATCTGCTGTGAGAATCTGCGGCAGATTGTCCCCGGCTGCGGGACACAGGAACAAAGTGGCAATGCGAGAATGAGGGTAATGATCTGCCGCATGTTCACATCATAGCCCACGCCCATAGATCAGCAAACCGTACGGATGTGCGGGGTGGCAGGCCATCGGGCGTAGACAATGGCGCCTATCATCGCTGCGTGTAGACACCGTAGTGTTCCCGAGCCTTTGCAGACGAGTAGTCCATCTCCTGCTCAAGGAGCTCGAGTAGAGGACCACCAGGACCAGGACCGCTGGCGGAGAGGGTGTTGCGAATCCCGTGGTTAACGAGCACAGCATCAGGAAGGATGCCCGAACGAACCAGGTGGTCTTGAACGCGCGCATGGCCCAGGTCGCGATCGCCTAACCCAATCCAGACGGTATTCGAAGCGGGGCGCCCCTGGGTAAACAGGTAGCCAGCGGGAAAGCGATCGAAGCTCAGTACTCTCCCGGTCGCGCCCGCTGAGTCCACGATATCGCGCTCGAGGGTCACGAGAAGATCGGCAGTCTCTGCGGTCGTCATCATCCCTGCATAGGGCCCCGAGGCAACCGAATCAACAAGATCACTGATTGGTTCGTCCCGATAGACGGAACCATACTGAAACAGCACACCTGCAGAAACCAGCAACACGAACCCCAGCATGAGACCCAGGTTCAACGAGACGCG
>CAYGKH010000046.1:0-8971 GCA_964350345.1 uncultured Coriobacteriaceae bacterium | reverse complement strand
CTCTACGGGCTGCTGGCTAACGAGGGCCGATAGTCCCACAGCCACAGCGATTACCATCGGTACGAAGCCGAGTCCGAAACTCCCTGCTTGGTTCGTGCTTGTGAGCATAAATGCCACGCCTCCCGCAAACGACACCGGGAACGCTACCGCGAAGACACGCCTGGGGAGCTCGAAGTCTCCCGACCGAAGCATGGACCAAACGATCGGGGCTAACACGCCGAGCACGATGCCCAAAAAAGCACTCGCCGATCGAACGGAGAACCCAATCTCGAGCATCGCAACCAGAAGCGCCGTTGGCAGGAGAAGCGGCCACCAGCGACTGCCCATCGCGTAAGCCCGGTACATGAGTGCGGAGACCAACAAGAAGATAGGTGCTTGCAGCAGCAGGTCCCAAGCAGATTGCAGCCCATCTGTGAAGCGCGCGAAGACGGATGAGCCACCGAGTGCCGAGCCGACCGAGCCCGTGTACTCGAGAGTTCGCAACACGGCATCCATACCTGCGTTGAGCGCCGGCACGATGAGAATCTGAGCAGCGATCAGAGCCCCAAAGACGTACCAGATAGCGCCACGCATTCGATCCGAGCGGGATTCCTCATATCTCAGGACAACTAACAAGCCCGCGGCCGCAGGGAGAACCATCCCGGGTGGATAGAGAACGACAGTCAGGCCAGAGAAGAAGCCGACCAGGGCCAGCACCCATCTGGACCCGCCGAGTACAAAACGCCACAGTAAGCACACGGTACCCAGCACCAAGGCGGCCGAGGTCATCGTGTTGTAGCTGAGTGATGGCAGGTTGTACGGCACAAACACCACGAATACCGAGGCGGCCAGCAAGGCGTGTGCACCAGGAATCAACTTGCGGAGAAGGGCGAAAGCGACGGCCCCGACCCCTGTCACCATCACGAGATGACACAGCCTGAGGAACAGCACGATGCCCTCGGCGCCGCCGTTGATGCGAAGGAATGCTTCGACCAGGGGCCTGAGGACGATTCCCGAGGTCTGTATGATGTGCAGTTCATCCACGAATGGAGCGTCGCCCAACGCGAAGCGATACGGCAGTGCGACGTAGAACGCCTCATCGGTGAAATCGACCCCGAATCGCGCGCGGTACGCTGTCAGCCCCACCGCAAGGATCGCGACCAACACCGCGATCACCATCTCGAGAACGTGGCGCTGAGAAGAGTTCGTAGATGGTTCTGCTGTCTGACGGAAGTCAGTCATGCACCTCTCCAATGAACACCCAACTATGAAACACAACGTAGTTGAAGATAGTAGAGCCGACGAGGGCGACGACCTTCGCGCCGGGAATCACGAGAGTGGTCGATATCGCAAGGACTCCCGCACCTTCCAACACGCGATATCCCGTCGTGACAGCCCACACGATCGACGTGTTGACCGCCAGTCCGCCAAGGTTGGCAAGCACGAACTTGATCGATTCGGCGCCCCACGCCTTGTTACGCCGGTCCGAAAAGGTCCAGTTGCGGTTCCATAGATACGAGTTGAGGATTCCGGTTGAGTACGAGACCGTGTTGGCGACAGCGACATGTACACCGAATCCCAGCGCGAGCAGGTTGAACAGCGCGAAGTCGATGACGGTGTTCATGACGCCGACCGTCGCGAAACGCCTCACTCGCATGTGTATCCTCTCATCAGTGCCATCGTGAGCCGCTGAACACGCTGCGCTACAGCATAATGTATGGTTGAGCCATCGGCATCCGTGCGGAAGGGGTGGAGGTGCGAACACTTGTCACGGGGGCGACCGGCTACCTCGGATCGCTTCTGACGAGACACTTCCTCGAAGAGGGCTATGAAGTGCACGCTCTGCTGCGCCGCTCGTCCGACGAAACTGCCGTGCCGCTCGGTGCCGAGATCCACCGTCACGACGGCACCGCCGAAGGGACTCTCCGGGTCGTACGGACCGTCCGGCCGGACTGGTTGCTCCATCTTGCAGCTGAGCAGACACCGGACCCTGATCCCGATACGGTCGACTCTCTCGTCGAGGCGAACGTCCTCCTCGGCACCCAGCTTGCCTACGCATGCGCACGCGTCGGCGTATCTGCATTCGTGAATACCGGGACCCAGTGGCAGCACCTTGACAGCGAGGGCTATCGCCCCACGACGCTCTACGCAGCTACCAAACAGGCGCTCGTAGACATCCTCGCCTACTTCGCGGATGCAGAAGGCCTGCCGGCGATCACGCTCGAACTGCCGGGGACGTACGGACCTCACGACACGAGGCGCAAGGTCCTCGACCTGCTCATCGACGCCCAACGAAGCGGCCGGGTACTCGAGATGTCGCCCGGGGACCAGGTGATGGACCTCGTTCACGTGGACGACGTGATCGCGGGCTTCGTGCGGGCCGCGAGAACGATCGACGAAGACCCCTCCCGTGCCGGTAGCACGTTCGCACTGCACGCCTCCGAGATGCCAACGCTCCGAGAACTCGTCACCATACTCGAAGAGGTCACCGGAGTGGCCGTTCCGGTCCGGTTCGGCGCGCTGCCATATCGCGATAGAGAACTCATGCAGCCCTCGGCTACGCTCACTTTGCCGGGATGGCATCCCCAGATCGGACTGCATGAGGGAGTACGTCAGCTCGCGTCTTCCAGCAACGGTGCCACACGATGAACGGAGAAACGGTGTCACAGCAACGTCCACTCATCTCGATCGTTACGCCCATGCTCGATGAGGAGGACAACATCGGGCAATACTACGAGCGGGTGACCTCCGTCATGGATGCACTCGACGACTACGACTACGAGATCGTGGTCACCGACAATCACAGCTCCGACCGGACGTTCGAACTGTTGCGGGAACTCGCCACCGAGGATCCACGCGTGCGCGCCTATCGCTTCTCTCGCAACTTCGGCTATCAGCGGTCGATCTGGACGGGCTACCTGCACGCTCACGGAGATGCGGCCATACAGCTCGACGCCGACCTGCAAGATCCCCCCGAGCTCATACCGAGCTTCATCGAAGAGTGGGAGCGTGGCGCCAAGGTCGTCTACGGGGTGCGACAGAGCCGACAGGAAGGGCCCCTGCTCAATGCGGGACGACGGATGTTCTACCGGATAGTCGCCGCTCTCAGCGAGGATGACCTACCCCTCGACGCCGGAGACTTCCGCCTGGTCGACCGGGCGATACTCGATCAGCTCCAATCCATGCCCGACACGCAGCCATACCTGAGAGGGGCTATCGCCGCCCTGGGCTTCGATCAGGTGGGGATCCCCTACGACCGGGACGCTCGCAAGGCAGGGCGCACCAAGTTCGCGTTCCGCGACCTCATCGGGCTCTCCGTCGATGCGGTCCTCAACCACTCGACGGTCCCGCTGCGTATCGCGAGCTACACTGGGCTCGTCGTGACATTCCTGATGGTGATCGGACTCGTCGTGTTCCTCACCGGCAGGGCGTTCTTCGGCCAGGAGTGGCCGGCCGGCTTCGCAACGACGACCGTTCTCATCCTGCTATCGATCAGCCTCAACGCGCTGTTTCTCGGCGTGATCGGCGAATACCTTGGCCGCATCTACAAACAGGTCAAACCGAGACCCATCACGGTGATCGAAGCTTCAACGAGCGGGAATGAGGGCGACCCGGCGCTTCTCACCGCGCCCGGACTGCAGCGATGATCTCCTCGGCCATGTGGTCGAGCATCTCCTCTGTCATGCCCGGGTAGACTCCCACCCAAAACGAGCGTCGCATGATCGCGTCCGTGTTGGTGAGCTCCCCGACGACCCGGTAGGTGTCCGGCGCCCCGCGCATCGCATCGAAGCACGGCTGGCGGACGATGTTGCCTGCGAAGAGCATCCGCGTCTGGATGCCACCGGCCTCAAGCCGGCGCACGACACTGTCCCGGGAAGGACCGTCCTCGGGCAGCGTCATCAGGAAACCGAACCAGCTGGGCTCGGAGTCCGGCGTGGGTTCGGGGAGCATGATGTCGCCGGAGAGCGGGGCGAGCGCCTCGTGGAGCCGTACGAAGTTGCGCCGGCGCGCCTCCACGAACGACGGCAGCTTCTCCAATTGGGCGCAGCCTATCGCAGCCTGAAGGTCGGTCGCTTTGAGGTTGTAGCCCCACTCGGAGTAGACGTACTTGTGGTCATAGCCTTTGGGCAGCTCTTCGAACTCGTGGTCGAAACGCTTGCCGCACCGGTTGTCCTCTCCGGAGCGGCAGATGCAGTCGCGGCCCCAGTCCCGCATGGAGAGCACGATTCGCGAAAGCTCGGGGTCGCTCGTGCACACGGCACCGCCCTCACCGGTCGTCATGTGGTGCGGCGGGTAGAACGAGCTCGTGGCAAGGTCTCCGAACGTCCCGGTGAGCTGCCCTCGGTACCGCGAGCCGAGCGCGTCGCAGTTGTCCTCGATCAACCACAGGCCATGGCGATCGCAGAAGGCCTTCACCGCGTCCACGTCGAACGTGTTGCCCAGCGTGTGCGCAAGCATGACGGCCTTGGTGCGACCCGAGAGTGCCGACTCGAGGAGAGAGGGGTCGACGTTAGCCGTCTTCATCAAGACGTCCACGAAGACCGGTATAGCACCGTACTGAACGATAGGGGCGACCGTCGTCGGAAAGCCGGCCGCGACCGTGATGACCTCATCGCCCCGCTCGATACGACGCCCACCGAGGCTCGGCGATGTAAGCGCCATGAACGCGAGGAGGTTCGCCGACGATCCCGAGTTGACGAAGTACGCGTGCCGAACTCCAAGATAGCGGGCCAGACCCTGCTCGAACTCCTCGGCCCAGCGTCCGTGAGTCAACCAGAACTCCAGTGCGGAATCCACTAGATTCACCATCTCGGTCGCATCGTACACGCGACCCGCATACGGGATACGGCTGGACCCGGCTACGAACGGGGTGGCATGGTCGCTGACCTCCCGGTGGTACTCCTCGACAAGTGAGAGGATCTGCTGCTTGAGCTCGTCAGCCCTGACTTCGCTCATGTGCGGTCCTCCGTGTCCCGAGCCCATGGGGTGCACCGCGCCTTCGCCGCTTCCGTGTATGCATCTATGTCGTCGTGCGTGTGCTCGAGAACGGCTGCTGGGTCGTCATAGTGCCCCCGATACCAGCGCGCCGTCGCGCTCACGGCTTTCTCTGTGTCCCACGAGGAATGCCAGCCGAGACGGCTTGCCGCCTTGGACGAATCCAGGCGCAGGTATGTCGCCTCATGCGGCTGAGGCTCCTGCTGCTCCGGGCCGTGCCACGACCCTCCGCCCCACTCGTGGACGAACCTCTCGACGAGGCAGCCGACGGGCCAATCCTCATCGACTGCGGGTCCGAAGTTCCACGCGCCGGCGAAGCGCTGCGGGTCCTCGGCGAGCCGGCTTGCGAGCCACAGGTATCCCGACAGCGACTCGAGCACATGCTGCCACGGGCGTACCGCGCCGGGGTTGCGCACCTCGATCGACTCGCCCTGCGACAACGCGCGCACGCAGTCGGGCACGATGCGATCGACCGCCCAGTCTCCTCCTCCGATGACATTGCCCGCCCGCGCGCTCGCCAGGCCCGGAGCACCGGAGTGCGACAGGAACGACTGCCGATACGCCGAGCAGACCAACTCGCTGCAACCCTTGCTCGAACTGTAGGGGTCGTGGCCGCCCATGGCGTCGTTCTCGCGATACGCGTACTCCCATTCGTGGTTCTCGTAACACTTGTCGCTGGTCACCACTACAACTGCGCGTACCGAGGGCGTGGCCCGCACAGCCTCGAGAACGTTCACGGTTCCCATCACGTTGGTCTCGTACGTGCCCCGCGGATCATCGTAGGACGCCCGCACGAGGGGCTGAGCCGCGAGGTGGAAGACGAACTCCGCTTCAGCATCGCGCATAGCGGACGAGAGCGTACCCGCGTCCACAACATCCGCGATCTTATGAGCGTTGATCAGGTCCTCGACTCCGGCGAGTTCGAAGAGGCTCGGCTCGGTAGGCGGCTCCAGCGCATAGCCATACACCTCGGTGCCCAGCATCCGGAGCCATATGGCTAACCAGGCGCCCTTGAAGCCTGTGTGGCCCGTGACGAACACGCGGGAGCCCTTGTACACGCCTTGGAACGGGGCGACGGGACTCATTTCCACACCTTCCACGGCGCCTGTCCTGACTCCCATTCGTCCTCGAGATACTGCTTGTCGCGCAGCGTGTCCATCGGCTGCCAGAAACCCTGGTGCCGGTAGGCAACGAGCGCGCCTCGTGCAGCTATCTGCTCGAGCGGCTCACGTTCCCAGATGGTCTCATCGCCACTAAGGTAGTCCAGAACAGCGGGCTCGAGCACGAAGAACCCGCCGTTGACCCAGGAGCCGTCACCTACGGGCTTCTCCTGGAACACCGACACGTTCCCCTCTGGCGTGACACCCATCGCCCCGAATCGACCGAGCGGCTGCACGGCGGTCACCGTGGCCTGCTTCCCGTGGGATCGGTGGAAGTCGACCAGGCCCTTGATGTCGATGTCCGCCACGCCGTCACCGTAGGTCAGCATGAACGTCTCGTCGCCGAGGTACTCCGAGACCCGCTTGATGCGACCGCCCGTCATGGTGTCGGCACCGGTGTCGACCAGGGTTACCCGCCACGGCTCGTTGACGTTCTGATGCACGCGCATCTCGTTACTGCTCATGTCGAACGTGACGTCGCAGTTATGAAGAAAGTAGTTGGAAAAGTACTCCTTGATGAGGTAGCCCTTATATCCAAGACAGATGACGAAGTCGTTGAACCCGTGGTGACTGTAGCTCTTCATGATGTGCCAGAGGATGGGCTTCTCGCCGATCTCGACCATCGGTTTTGGCCTCGTGACCGTCTCCTCGGCAAGGCGCGTGCCCTTGCCCCCCGCCAAGATCACTACCTTCATGCTGCAGCTCCGTTTCTCGAGTCGGCCAGCGTCCAATCACGGACCCGGCGTTTAGCTCGCTCTGCATCCTATCAGTGCGGCTGTGCATGCGCACGACGTTGCGGCGAGAGCGCAGGGCGAGAGCATCAGCGGCTTGGTCAGGTAGAATGCGCGTAGCCCCGAGCCGACAGGATGCCCATGATCGATCTGATGCCGACGCGCGCTCGTCAGCTCGCCGCGACACTCGACGCCCTTAAGGAGACCGGAGTTCCGCTCGTGCAGCGAGCGGGCGAAACCTACCTGCCTGCCGGGTACAACGATGACCCGGGCCTCTACCTCGTTGTCCCGTGGATCGCGCGTACGTTCGGGCTCTCCATCCAGCAGGCGGTCGATACGTTCTTCCTGGCCGTCATAGTCCTCGCGATCGCTTGCAGCCTCGTCGGGTTGTGGAAGTGGACGCAGCGTGTTCCCACACGGGTCTATGGCACCGTCGTGATCACGCTGCTTGGCTACGCCGCGATGCGGATCGGTGACGTCTACATCCTCGCCTATGCCGTGCCTGTCGCGGTGGTGCCCTGGATCCTACTCCTCACGCGGCGACACGCAAGTCAACGCGGGCTTCTCGTGTTCGCGCCCCTGGCGGGGCTCCTCATCGGCGGTGCACATCTCGTGCGCAGCCACTCAGGCACCGCGGTCGTCCTGTTGTTCCTCATCCTTGTGCTCGGCGCGCACGCAGCCCGCGCCAGGAAGCTCGCGGCGATCGCGCTGCTGCTGGCGGGCCTCCTGGCGACACAGGCAGCCATGGGGTACTTCGTTGGACAGCGCGATGAGTTCCTCGTGTCGCAGTCGGGAGCGAGGGACCCCTATGCGCTGGCTCACCCCTTCTGGCACACCGTCTACATCGGATTCGGCTACACGGACAACCCGCACGTCGAGGAGTACGCCGACGCCGTAGCGCGCGATCGGGTCGAGCAACTGGAGCCTGGCACGATCTACTTCTCAACGCGATACGAGGAAGTCCTCCGAGACGAGGTGGCCCGCCTAGTGACTTCGTATCCCGGCTTTGTCTTGACGACCCTCGCGGCAAAGCTCGCACGGATCGCCGCCGATGCGCTGCTCTTCCTTAACCTCGGCCTTGTCGCCCTCCTCTGGAGACGCCCTCCCCGGCGGGTCATGTTCGCATTCGCTGTGAGCGGTGCGTTCGCAGCGCTCCCGGGGATCCTCGCCATACCGCGGCGGGACTACCTGCTCGGGCTCTATGCGTTCGCGGTGCTGTTCGCGGTGGTGGCGCTCGACGAGGCGTGGGAGCCAGCTGGTGCGTGGGTGCGGAGATGGAAGGAGTCGCGGGGAGGCTGAGTCAGGGGCGCCTTGCGGTAAGGATCCGTACTGATCCCGGTAAGGCCGCCCTGGTACGCTCGATCCGTAGTATGTGCACGGGAGCGAGCGGAGGCAGCGTGGGCAAGAGCGACACGGGCGACGTGATGATCCGAGGTATCGAAGACGGTCTCTTCGGCGACATCTCTGAGCTGATCGAGCAGGGAAGAACCAGAACTGCGGCTACGGTGAACAGTGAGCTCGTCATGCTCTATTGGAGCGCGGGCCAGCTGTTGCGCAACGAGGTACTCGGTGGTCAACGGGCCGAGTACGGACAAGCGATAGTCAAGCGCCTTGCGGCGCGACTCACCGAGCGCTATGGCCGAGGTTGGAGCAGGTCGAACCTCGAGCGAATGATGCATTTCGCAAGCTGGATTCCCCACATCGAGAAATGCTCGACACTGTCGGGCAAATTGGGCTGGAGCCACATCGCCGAGCTCCTACTACTGGGCGACACGGATGAGCGTGAGTTCTACGCGGCCCACGCAGCGCGTGGACGCTGGAGTGTGCGCACCTTGCGCGAACGCATCTCGAGTCAGCTCTATGCGCGCACCATCACCGGCGACGACTCCGGCGACCAGAACATCACTGTCGGCCCCGATTTCCCGAAACCGGACGATGCTGGGTCGAGCATCCTCTTCCGAGACCCATACGTGCTCGACTTCCTCGGCCTGCCCAGCAAGCACACGGAATCCCAGATCGAAACCGCGATCCTCGACGAGATCCAGCGGTTCCTGTTGGAACTTGGAGTCGGGTTCGCCTTCGTCGAGCGCCAGAAGCGCATGACGG
>CAYGKH010000045.1:0-12370 GCA_964350345.1 uncultured Coriobacteriaceae bacterium | reverse complement strand
CGGAGAACGTATCGCCTGCGACCCCTGAGAGAGAAACATCTGGCTGCAGAACACCATCGAGCCAGAAGCGAACGAAGAAGTCAGCCCCGGCCGGCGCGTCCGCGTAAGTCAGCTCGAAGGTCTTGGTAACCTTCTGCGGGGCAGGCTTGTAGCAGAACGTGACGTGACTGATCTCGGCTTGCGACCCACCCCGATTGAGAGGTGACACAAGACGCGTGTCACCAGAGCTGCCGTCCGGCACATAGCTATAGACGTGGGCGTCATCTCCACCCTTGACAATGACGTGATAGACGATGATGTCAGGGCTCGAAGACCAGTCGATGGAGTAGTCGGATGCGTTCGAGATGGTGATCGATCCGTCAGCGAACGTGTAGACGCCGTTCTTGGGCGCCGCATCGATCTTGAACTCTTTGCACTCGCTGTCCTCGGCACACACGTCCTCGCACGAAGGGTTCCCGTTGCCGTCAGACTGCTTCCACAGCTCCGGCTCCACGCCCGAGCCTGATGCGGCCCACGAGGTACTGCTTACCGTGACGTCGCCGGAATCGGCCCCTGCCAGAGAGACCATGACCTCCGACGGAGCCGGTTCGGACGACATGGACACGACAGCGTCATCCGTCAGAGCCTCGTCATCGGGAATCGGAGATACCGCGCCGGTCTCCTCGACCGAACGTCCTTCCTCCGCATACGAAACGGGCACTGCGTTGCCGATGCCCGTGGACATCACGACGAATGTGAACATCAGATACGTCGTGAACAACCGAGAGAGCAGTGACTTGCGCCTCAGAGTGCGCGCCATGATTCTCCACCTTCCGCTCAGAACACGTCCGTCTTCCCCAGTGGATGAACCGCCCCCGGAATACAAAGAGACCGGCTCCGTATGACTTACGGGCCGGTCTCACCACTAGCTCCCCGTCGGTCAAACTGGTGACCGCTAACGAATCCGACGGATCTGCGCTTCCCGCTTCCGCCTGCAGCGAGCACAGGCGAGCGTTTGGGGTTTGTGAACGAGCGTCACTCCAGCTACCTCACCGGACTATATCCGAGACCGGGAACTTGAGGGGGATGAAAAGCATCCCCCATTGGTAGGAGACCGCTCGGCGCTCAGCTGCCATCCTTGACTGCCAGAGCGTACTGGGCGCCCCACTGACGGGCCGCCTCGACCTCTTCGGCTGATGGCCGGTACTTCTGGGTGTAGGGCTCGAACGGCAACTCGAAACCCATCCCCTCGAGCCGCTCCAAAATCTGCATGGTGGCGCCGCTCGACCATCCGTACGAGCCGAACGCCCCGCCGATCTTGCCAGCCGGCTTGAGCCCGGCGAGATACTGCAGATAGCCAGCGACACGGAAGAGCATGCCGTGGTGCAGGGTGGGCGACCCGACCAGAAGCGCTCGCGCATCGAGCAACTGCCGCGTCACAGCCGCGACCGGACTGACCGCCAGATCGAACAGCTCGACCTCGACGCCCTCGGCCGCGATTCCGTCCACCACTGCCCGCGCGAGCGTATCGGTAGAACCCCACATCGTCGAGAACGCTACAACGGTCTTCTCGCGGGTCTCGCCAGCCGTCAGCCGCCCGTAGGCACCGAGAACTGCACCCAAGGCGTCACCCCTCCAGATGACCCCGTGGCTCGGTGCGATCGTCTCGATCTCCCAGCCCGTCGCCACGACCTTCTCGACGGCCTTGGCGACCTGCTTGCCAAGCGGCATCAGGATGTTCGCGTAGTAGACGGTGGCCTCCTCGATGGCAAGGTCGAGCCCGACCTCGTCGGCGAAGCGCTCCGAGGATGCCATGTGCTGACCGAACGCGTCGTTAGGCATCAGGACACGCTCTTCGGCACAGTAGGTGAACATCGAGTCCGGCCAGTGGACCATCGGCATCGGCAGAAAGCGCAAGGTTGTACCGCCAAGATCGATCACGTCATCGGGGCCGACGGCCTCGATCTCGAGTCCGTCGTGATACTCGGCGACACCGGCTACACCCGAGCGGGACGCGACGACCCGGGCGTTGGGCATCGCCCGCATGACCCGGCGAAGGCCACCGTTGTGATCGGGCTCGACATGGTTCACGACGATAAGATCGACGTCGGCGGGGTCCATGACGTCACGAACGCGAGCGATGAGTTCTTCGACGAACCGCCCCTTGACCGTGTCGATCAGAGCGGTCTTCTCGGCGCCGCGCACTAGGTACGCATTGTATGTGCTGCCACGTGGAGTCTCGTACCCGTGGAAATCGCGCAGGTTCCAGTCGATCGCGCCGACCCAGTGGATACGCTCGGAGACCTGAACAGACCGCATGACAACTCCTATCGTTTAGTGAGGTGGCCCACAATCACATAGATACCCGTTGGTCTCGCCGAATCCGCGCGCAGCACAGGGCGTCTACGAGCTCCGCTTGACGAAGAACTCCGCCATCGAGAGCAGCAGCTTGCGCGCTTTGCTCTCGGCCAACGCCGACTCAAGGATCGCCTGAGCCTCCGTGATAAGGCCCTCAGCGTAGCCATTCGCGAACGCGATGGAGCCCGCTGAAGTCATGATCCCTACCGCCTCTTCGAGGACCGCAGGCGCGGTCTCGCGTGCCGAGAGGATCTCAAGAAGCCGCTCACGTTGCGAAGAGTTCTGGAGGGCGTGGACCGCAACGAGCGTCCGCTTTCCCTCGGTGATATCCGAGCGGAAATCCTTCTTGGTCGCCTCGCGCGTCCCGGAAACGTTGAGCACGTCGTCTTGGATCTGGAACGCGAGTCCGGCAGCCATGCCGAACGAACGAAGCGCCTCGATCTGCTCCTCTGTCCCTCCCCCGATGATCGCCCCAACGGCGAGCGGTATCCCACCAGAGTAAAAGGCCGTCTTGTGCTTGGCCATGAGGAGGTAGTCGTCAACCGTCAGATCGAATCTGTCGTCGCGCGCCCACCCTATGTCGAGCGCCTGGCCCTCGATGGTGCGGGTAGTCATGTCGACGAGCTCGGCCAACACACGCAGCTTGGTCGCGTCGTCGAGCCCACCGTCGTGGACAACAGTTCCGCAGACGAGCGAGAGGGCGAGATCGCCCGCATTGATCGCGATGCCCTCCCCCTCACGGATGTGCATGCACGGTTCACCCCGGCGGGTAAGCGAGGAGTCCTCGATGTCATCGTGGATGAGTGCGGCCGTGTGGAAGTGCTCGATCGCTGCCGCCGAGGCCTTCGCGCGCTCCGCATCGCCACCGACCGCTTCGCACGCCAGCAGGCAGATCAGGGGGCGATGCCGCTTGCCGGCGTTCGCGCTGAACGACGCGACGGGGTCGTAGAGGTAGCGTCGCATATCGGGATGCGCGCCGTTGTCGAAGAAGGTCGCAAGGTATGCGTCGAACTTCTTTGCGTTGCGCTTGAGGTAGAGTTCGAAACCGGTCATGCAGCTCCTTGAAAGAGACGGCCTGGACCCGCCCGCCCCGAGGCTCCGGGGGTGTGGCTCACAGGCCGGGCGCACGTCGCCATTCTACGGGGGGGCACCCGCGCGGGCAAGCGCGCAGCCCGGGCGGACTCACACCGGCCACGCGCGCACACGCTCTGCAGCGATGCGACGCTGTTCCTCCACGGTTATGGATGCGATCGGACCTGCTTGGACGCTTCGGCCGAGGATCTCTTGAAGGTACAGATCGGACCCGATGATGGATGACAGTGTCGGGGACTCGAGCTCGACGGCCAACGCCACGAAGCTGGTCTCGGTCTGCTCGCCCCTGACAAACGAGCCGAACACGTCGACCGATGTCACTCCGAAGCGCTTCGCCAGCACTGGTCCGTGTTCGCGGATCCGGGAGAGCACTCCGGCCAGATCGCGAACCCGCCCGGACTGCTCCCCGTTCGCCTCCTCGGCGGCCACCGGGGTGGAACCGTACGGCTCGGCACCGGTCGCAGCCACCCGGGGCTGAGGGCGAACCTCCAGCCTGGCCGTGACACCGAGAACGTCAGCGACCTCACTCACCCGATCCAGAGTCGCCCGGCGGTACCCGGATCGCTCCCAGCGGGCTACCTGCTGTTGGCTGACACCCAGTACCTGACCGAGGACACGCTGTGAGATCCGGCGCGCCCGACGCTCTCGGACAAGTGCCTCGCCGATGTGTTCTAGACGTTGCATGAGTCGATTGTACATCGTCTACGATGTTTCTCACATCTTTCTTGATGTAACACAGCGCGAACGACCTCTCGCCCGGTGATCTCATCGGATTTGTGACGTGCCGGATCTTTACGGAACGAGGACCCATCCCCACCAGGTGCCGCCGCCGTAGATGACGATGAATGCGACGTGCTTGGCGATGAGCGCGCGTCGCTTGGCTGCGAGCTCCTCAGGGGCGGACTCGGTGCGCCAGTAAGCGAGCCTGACTATGCCCGTCACCGTCACGAGGACAAGTGCGACGAGCAGCATCCAGAAGACGAACCGGGACGCATCACCGATGGCAAGCGCGGCCTCGGCAGGAAGGTCGGCCACGCGGCGCGCAAGGACCCACAAGACCAGCAAGCACGCCGCCCATGTCCCGGTCGCCATGTCGTGGAGGAAGTTGTTTGTTATGCGCGCGTAGATGCCCGCGCCACCCGGCCTCATGCCTTCACCCATCGGCCCGGTATCCCTTCTCTAGGTAGACCCCCTCGGCGTCGAACCGCCGCCTGTAGGAGAGTAGCACGGCGAGTACCGAGCCTATCGCCGTGGCGGCCGACACCATCAACATGACGACCACCTGATAGTAGGAAGCCGCCAGAGGATCAGCCCCGGCGAGTATCTGCCCGGTCATCATGCCGGGGATGAACACGACGCCGGCAGCCGCCATCGAGTTGATCGTCGGGATCAACCCGGCGCGTATCGCGATCCGAACCGAATCACCAGCAGCCTCCCACGGTGTCGCACCGAGCGCGGTCATCGCAAGGACCTCTCCTGCCCTGGCATCGAGATCTGCAAATGTGCGCTCAAGCGTGAGCGCGATCCCGTTCATCGAATTGCCGAGGACCATCCCGGCGATAGGGATGACATAGCGCGCTTCGTACCAGGGCTCGACCTGCACGATGAGCCCGGTCACAGCAAACGTCACGGTGGCGCCGGTCAACAACATCGTGAGCATTGTCGAGCCGAGGATGCCGGGCGGCGCGTCGGGAGCGCGCCCGACGATGGTATGTGCCGCAGCGGCCATCATGAAGACGAGGATCGCGATCACGAGAAGCGGACTGTCGACCCCGAAGACCCATCGCAACACCAGGCCGAGTGCGATGAGTTGGAGGAAGGTGCGAACGGTCGCGATCGCCAGGTCGCGCTCCAGGCCCAGCGCGAGCCGCACCGACAGTACGCCGACGACCACCACGAACGCAGTCGAAAGGGCCAGTTGCCCAAATCCGATCTCGATGACGCCGCCGGCGAGCTCGTTCACGCGGTCACCTCCGTGAGATGTCCGCCAGCAAGACGAAGACGGCGCGCGACGACCGAGTCGCTGCGCCGGTGTCGAACACGCACCACGCCAGCCCCGCGGGAAGCGAGAACAGCGGTGGCGGTGGCAACATACCCGGCGCTCTCATCATCGAGAGCGGCGTCGGGCTCATCGAAGAGGAGGACGTCGGGCTCGGTGAGCATGACGCGCAGAAGCGCGATCCGGGCCGCCTGACCCACCGAGAGGCGCGCCGCGTCTCTGGTCAGCTCGATGTCGTCGCCAAGGCCGAGGGAGGCCAGTGCCGACTCAAGCTCCGGATCGCCGGGCGGACTCGCACCGGTACGGATCTTCAGCCGCCACGGCAACAGTAGGTTGTCGCGAACACTCCCGCGCACGATCGCCGGCACCTGGGGGAGCAGGGCCACGCGCGAGCGCCAGAGTTGCGGCGGGATCGTCCCGCCGTCCTCCCCGTTGAGAGTGAGTACCCCCTCGGCCTGTGGCAGGAGCCGTGCCAGCACGCGTACGAGGGTGGTCTTCCCCGACCCGCTCGGACCGGTGATGTCGACGACCTCCCCGGCGTTGACGGACAGTCGGAGCCCGTCGAGCACAAGGGCTCCCTCGGGCGATCGATAGGTGACTCCCTCGGCGGTCAGTCGCGGATGTGACACAGGGCTACCAGCGCTCAAGGTGGACGCGGTCAGCGTCGTAGCGGTCCGATGGACCCTTCTCCTCGGCAGGATGCCCGATCGCGAGCACCGCCATCGGCTCGACACCTTCGGGTATTCCGAGGAGTTCCTTGAGCGGTTCGACCCGCTCCATCTTCGGATAGTAGCCGAGCCACACCGCGCCGAGACCGAGCGCGTGGGCCGCGAGCAGCGCGTTCTGGACAGCTGCCGCGCAATCCTGCTGCCACATCACCTCGTGACGTAGACCGGCGGTATCGCCACAGACGACGATACCGAAGGCCGCTTCGGCGAGCATACCGGCGAACGGGCTCGTCTCCGAGACCGCAACGAGCGTGTCTCTTCGACGGATCACAACGAAGCGCCACGGCTGTTGATTGCCTGCCGAGGGCGCGGCCTGCGCCGCCTGCAAGATCGTCTCGATAGCTTCCTCGGCTACCGGTTCATCCGTGTAGCGACGGATGCTCCGCCGGCTCATCAGCGCTGTCAATGCGTCCATGGTCGCTCACTCCTCTTTCGCAGCATCCCGGGTGCGGACGCGTCGCGCGTCGCGCGCGATCACCGGACTCGTACCGAAGAGCAGATCGTTCTCGAACGAGATCCGCTCCAGCGCCGTCAGGTCCTTCACGATCTTGTTAAGATTCGCGGTGACCCCCGGCGAGTCGACGGACAGGTCGTGCAGATCGACTCCGTCCAGCTTGCCGTTCTTTCGGGCGTTCGCATAGGTCTTGAAGAGTGCACCGCGGATGCGAGGCCGCGTCGACGGAGTACGCAACGCATCGAGGATACGCGACCGGGCGTCTTCAAGCACGTCGGTCGACGGGTTCTTCGGCAGCGCAGCCAGCTCGCGGCCCATCGCATCGGCGAACGGACGGTCGGTCTCCTGGATCACGAACTTCACGACATGCCACGCGTCGTAGAGATCGCGGGCGCGTGCGATCTTGCGGTCCGCACACCAGAGCCAGGCATGGAGGCGTCGGCGCCAGTCCCACCATAGCAGCGGGTTAGCCAGAGCGGAGTCGGGGATGAGGAACCAACCCGTCTCGAGCAGCATCGCACCGAAGACGCCCGAGCCCTCTACCTGTTCGGCTCGCTTCTTGCCGACCCGGGCGCGGTAGACGCCGCACGAGGGCGACGACTCCTTCACGACCATCGCCCGCACCCCTGCGCGCTCCAGCGCGTCCAGGCACGCACGGCTCCCCGCAATCAGTGACTCGGTGACATCACGGCCGCGGCGGTCGCGCACAGCAGCCGTACCGGCAAGCACCTCCTGTCCCGTCCCGGTCAGATGGACGGGCATCCTCGGCACGCCGAGTCCCGCCATGCACTCGGGACAGACCGGAGTGAATGAGAAGTCTCCTCGCTCACGCCCAAGCATAGACAGCGCATCGAACGACTTGCCGTTGTAGCGCACCGGGCATCGGAACACACACGCGCTGATGCCGATGGGAACGTTCCGGGTGATAAGTTCCGCCACGTTTCCTCCGCTCGCTCGGTACCCGGCTATAAGATCGCCGCTCGCCGAGAAGAATGTACCCGTCATGACACTCGGGCCCGCAAGCAGCAGGAAAGTGCGCTACTTTCTGGAAGTCACCCGACGAGGAGGCCAGATGCCACGGACTGCGATCGTCTGGTTCAGACGAGACCTGCGACTGGGCGACAACGAAGCACTGACTGAAGCGCTGAGCAGCGCCGCGACCGTCGTACCCGTCTTCGTGCTTCCCGATGGTGAGGGTGCGGCGAACTGGTCGGGACGTGGGTCGGCCACGTGGCTTCAGCACTCACTCGCAGCTCTCGACGGCTCCCTTCGCCAGATCGGGTCGCGGCTGGTGATCCGGAACGGACCCATCACCAAGGCGCTCGTCGACCTCGCTCGCGAGTGCAAAGCCGCCAGCGTTCACTGTACCCGGGAGTGGTCCCCGGAGGGGCTCGCTCATGAGCAGCGGGTCGGCCGTGCGCTCCGTGAAGCGCATATCGCCCTGGAGGTGTCCGAGGGTTCGCTCCTGGTCCAGCCGGACGCGATCGCACCTGAGTCCGGAGGCGATAAGTATCGGGTCTTCGCCCCCTTCTTCTCTGCCTGGGAGCGGCAGTGGGGCGACCTGTCCCCGAAACCGGCCCCGACCCAGATGAGCGCGCCACGTCGCTGGCCGGCCTCCGGCCAGTTGCCACCCGCAGCTTCTAGCGACGTGGACCTGCGAAAGTGGTGGACCCCCGGCGAGGCGGGGGCCCGGGAACGTCTCGATGAGTTCATCGAGACGGGCATCCGCGCCTACCCACAACGACGTGACCACCCCGATGTCGACGGAACATCCCGCCTCTCTCCCCATCTTGCGTTCGGCGAGATCTCGCCGCGCCAGGTGGTTGCCGCAGTGACAGCCGCAGCCATAGAGCGTGATGTCGAGCGCACGTTCCTTCGTCAGATCGCATGGAGGGAGTTCTCGGCACATGTCGTCCACTGCAACCCGTCGATGGTGACGCTGCCTCTTCGCCGCGAGTTCGAAGCTATGCCCTGGCACGACGACCCCGAGTCACTGAATGCGTGGCGCCACGGCATGACCGGCTATCCGCTGGTCGACGCCGGGATGCGACAGCTCGCCAAGACCGGCTGGATGCACAACCGGGTACGCATGGTGGCAGCATCCCTGCTCACCAAACACCTGCTCATCCACTGGCGCGACGGACTCGCTCACTTCGCGGACCTCCTGACAGATCACGAGGTCCCGTCCAACGTCTTCAACTGGCAGTGGGTCGCCGGATGCGGCGCTGACGCGGCACCGTACTTCCGAATCTTCAGCCCGACGCTGCAGGCCGCTCGCTACGACGCCGATGGCACGTATATCCGCGAGTGGGTGCCCGAGCTCGAGGGCGTTCCGTCACGATGGATCACCCGGCCGTGGGAGATGCCTGCGGAAGAGGCGCGAAAAGCCGGTCTTCAGATCGGCGAGACCTATCCGGCGCCGATCGTCAATCACACCGAAGCGCACCATCGCGCGCTCGCCGTGTACGGGAGCGTGAAAGGCGCCTGATTCAAAAGGCGAAGGGCGACCTGTGGCCGCCCTTCGGTGCACGCATCTGGCGGAGGCGCGTGCGAATCGAACACACCCGGGACGCTCTTCACGCCCCACTACGGTTTTGAAGACCGCGGGGCCCACCAGGACCCATCCGCCTCCGCGGAGGATTGTCCAGGGGGAACGGCGCGGTGTCAATCACGCGGACTCATCGGCCGCCCGGCAGACCCCGGCCCACTGGCAGAGGTTTTCCGCAAAGACTCCCGGAAGTGCCGCCACAAGGTCCTCGGCCCGCTGATCGGGTCGTGCGCCCATCGCCAGGCCTGCGGCCCGGTTGGCGCGTGCCGCACACACCGCCGCCTCGAAGGTCGGGAATCCTGCCGCCATGAACGCCGAGGCGAGGCCCGTGACAGTATCACCCGTACCGCCGATCGCTTCGAGCTCAGGCACACACGGCGAGTCGATCGTCTCGCGCACAACGCCTTGCTCGGCGATCCTGTCGGTCGCTCCTTTGATGAGCAAGACGCGGGCAGCGCCTCCGTTCTCATGCGAGAGCCGGGCGAACTCGACCGGATCGAAACTGGCAGAGCCGAACAGGTAGTGACTCACGTACGCAGGGTGGGTGGCGCACTCATCGGCGAGAAAGCCGACCTCGCCGACATCGGGCGTCATGAGGTCGAAGTGAGGCGCAAGTCCCGCGGCCTTCGCCGCATACATGCCGCCGGCATCAGCAACGAGCCGCACGGATCCTACGGCGGCCATCGGACCGAGCCAGTCGATCGCATCGCGCATCAGAGCCATTATCGGCTGAACGTAGTGGAACGCGAACACGGTAGGCTTGCGAGACTCGAACTCCGCACGCAGGCGGCCGTAGACCGCGCGCGTACCTTCGCCACGACCGACATCCCCGCCGAGGAGTGCGGTCGGTGGCTCGACGCCAAGATAGTCGGTGACGGCCAGTGCCGCGGAGAGCATCGCACTCGAGCCCTGGCACACCGGCAGCGGCGCTCCTTCTACCGTGAGTCGACCGGCCTCGTTACGCCCGACCGGACCGCAGATGGTCTCCCCTGCGCCAGCAGGTATCGTTCCAGCGACGAGAAGCGTCACGAGAGCTCACCCTCCCGGCCTGGAGCATCCACACCATCGGTCAACTGTCGGCGCGCCTCCATGAAGGCCCGGTCGAGCATCAGGCCACAGAGCGTGTAGCCGAGGTCCTTGGGGCGTCGGCCGTCGTCAAGTGGAGTCCCGACGAACTCGAGGTTGAGGTAGGGGATGTCCGGGCATCCGCCCCCCGATGTGTTGACTATGATGCCCGTGCCCTTCTCCACTGTGATCTTCATGTTGCCGGCGCGCACCATCAACCACTCCCCGAAGTCCTCGGTGGTCACGATATCCGCCAGGTCCATGGTGCCATCGAGCGTGTCCGCCCAACCGCGTGCGCCCGCGTCACGCTCGGCGAGCGCTCGCTCGGCGCCGGGACGCTCTACCGACGGAAGTGCGACCGCAAGATCGCACCCGGCACGCAGATGAGGTGGCGGAGCCACCAGTTCGACATCGTAGCCAGCGGCCTTGAGAACCCCCTCGGCCTTGATCGCATCGCTGACCTCATCGAACAGGAAGATGCCGACAGCCTCGTCGGCACCCCCCTGATGTGTAGCCTCTGACTGCTGACGCCTGAACGGCCACTTCATCACGACCGCGCAGCCTCGATCCTGAAGCCCTCGGGCCCGTCGGTGACGCTGACATCGTAGCCCTCGTCGGCGAGCATGTTGCTCACGTTCGCCTTCGCGGTACCGGAGTCCACCAGCACCACGAGGCTGTCTGGAGAGCCATCGACCGCCTTCTTCGCGCGCATCAGCGGCAACGGACAGGACAACCCCCGTGCATCGACCTCTACCATCTCGACAACCCCCTCTATGCGATGCGCTCGCGCTTCACGAACGCGATGACTGCCAGGACAAGCGCCATGACGGCAAGTGCGGGCCACGCGATGTCGGAGAGGCCCGCGCCGGTCGAGGCGATGGCGAAACGGTGTGCGACGAGCGCGCCGGCGAACATGCCGAGGACCGCAACCGTGGCGTCTGCGTCGCCCTCACCAGACATGATCACCTGCCGAAACGGGCATCCGCCGAGCATGATGGCAGCGAGCGCAGCGACGGTCATGGCCGCGAAGTTGCCGAGCGCGTTGGTATGCGCTATCGGCTGGCCGACGAACCCGAGATTGTACTGACCGAAGACCATGTTCATCACCGTAGCGCCTATGAGAAGCCCGAGCACGCCGAAGAGCAGGTCGTAGCGGCGGACCAGTACCGCATCGCGGATTCCGCCGATGCTGCAGAAACGACTGCGCTGAGCGACCACGCCGAGCGCGAGGCCGGCGATGAGCGAGATGGCGAACGGAGCCCTGCGCCCACCCGGCATCGGCGGCGCCTTCTCGACAGACTCGACAGGAGAGATGACCTCTCCGTCCGCGGCGAAGACCGCACCGTCAGCAAGGTAGGCGCCCTCGGGACGGAGCACGGTTTCTCCCTGCACGACAGCACCCTCGGCGGTGGCCCTGGCACCCTCGGGAGTGATGGTAAGGAATCCGGGTGTGCTGCCGAAGGCGACCATCAGAGAGAGCCCGAGCAGCACGATGATCAGTGCAGGCCCGGTCCACCCCAGCGCAGAGCTGACCGTCTTGGCGCGGCCCATGTTGAAGCCGTTCTTCAGCATCACGACACCGACCATGACACCGGCGACGATACCGCCGATTCCCCACAGCGCGTTAAGATCGCCGCCTCCGAGGCGCAACCACGCACGCACCGTGCAGCCGAGGAAGATGAGTGACGAGAGCATGAAGATGAAGCCGAGTACGAAGCGCAGAACGACCGAGGACCCGCCCCTCGGCCGAAACTCACTCGTCGCGAACGAAGCCACTGTCGCGCCGAGCAACAGGAGCCCGAAGATCTCGGGCCTCAGATACGCGACGCCCCCCATGTTCGCCCATGAGCCGCCGAACGCTCCTACGATGTCGCGGTTGAAGCACGCGATGCACAGTCCCATGTTGCCGGGATTCCCCAGCTTCACCAGCCATGCAGCGGTCCCGCCGATAAGCAGACCCGCTGCAGCCAGAATCAATGCTGACGGGCCGATCGCACGGTGTCTCGACATTCCTCTCCCCCTTGCTCGGTAGACGCGCAACGATTGTGCACCGTTATAGTGCATATAGGGGAAGGCGAAAGTCAAGCATCCAACACACGTAGGCTTCGGGGCGCCCCTCCACTTCTTCTAGATGTGGTAGACGGGGG
>CAYGKH010000044.1:9865-12553 GCA_964350345.1 uncultured Coriobacteriaceae bacterium | reverse complement strand
ATCCGGTAGTCGACGAGGGCTATGCGGGGGGCGGTGCTCACAGGGCACCTTTCGTGGACGGCACGACGCCGGCCACCCGCGGGTCGTACTCGACGGCCTCGGCGAGTGCCCGCGCGAGCGCCTTGAATGCCGCCTCCACGATGTGGTGCGCGTTGTCGCCTGCGAGCTTGCGCACGTGGAGCGTCACACCGGCGTTCTGCGCCAGCGCGGCCATGAACTCGCGCGCCAGCGACGTCTCGAACGTGCCGATGAACTCGATCGGCAGATCGACGTCGTAGAAGAGTCCTCCTCGGCCGGAGATGTCGACGGAAGCGAGCATGAGCGCCTCGTCCATCGGTATCGCCGCAGAACCGTAGCGGCGGATGCCGGTCTTGTCGCCGAGGGCCTGCGTGAGTGCCTGGCCGATGCAGATGCCGACGTCCTCCACGGTGTGGTGCGCGTCGACCTCGAGGTCACCGGTGGCCGCCACGCCGAGCGTGACGAGCCCGTGACGGCCGAGCGCATCGAGCATGTGGTCGAAGAACGGGATGCCGGTCGAGACCTCAGCCGGACCCGCTGTATCGAGGTCGAGCGTGACTGTGATGCTCGTCTCGCGCGTGGTGCGCTCTATGGTCGCTGTGCGCTGTGTCATCTCAGTACCCCAACTCCCCCGCCGTCCCGTGTTGGACGTGTACACCGTTGCCCAGAATCTGTGAGACCCGCCGTTGAGAGAGCACGACTTCGACGGCGTCCAGGAATCGTTCGTTCTCGCGCTCGGAGCCGACCGTGACCCGCAGACACTCCTCGAGCCCCCGGCTACGCGAGAAGTCCCGGATGAGCACCGAGTGATTGTGCAACAGGTCGCGCCAGAGCGCCGAAGCGTGTTCGACCCTGAAAAGCACGAAGTTCGCCTCGGATGGGAAGACGGTGACGCCCTCGAGCGACGAGAGCCCGTGCATGAGCGAATCGCGCCCGCGCATGATGTCGCGGATCGCCTGCTGGAAGACCACCCGCTCGCGAAAGACGCTCGCCGCGACCCACTGGGCGAACGAGTCCACCGAATACGGTTGCCGCACCTTCGTGAGTTCGCTGATGACGTCCTCGTGAGCGAGCACATAGCCCACGCGCAGTCCCGCAAGCGAGAACGCCTTGCTGAAGGTGCGCAGGATGACGAGGTTCGGGTGGCGCTCCATGTGCGGGCGCATCGTGTGGCGGCTGAACTCGAAGTAGGCCTCGTCCACCAGCACAAGGGCGTCGGTGGTGTTGAGGATGTCTATCAGCAGCGTCTCGGGCGCGATATTGCCGGTGGGGTTGTTGGGGTGCGAGATCATCACGACGTCGATGTCGCCCTCGGCAAGGCGCGCCAGCACCGCCTCGCCGTCGACCTCGAAGTACGCGTCTCTCGGGATACTCACGACCTCGGTGCCGGTGACCTGCCCGTCGATGCGGTACATCGAGAAGGTCGGCGGCAGGTCGAGCAGTTTACGACCGGGGCCGCCCCACGCGAGCAGGATGTCGAAGATGAGTTCGTCACCCCCGTTGCCGACCAGCACGTTGGCAGGCTCCAACCCGTTCGCCTCGGCGATCAATCCCCGCAGCTTGCTCGCCATCGGGTCGGGATAGCGGTTGAAGCGAAACTCCGACAGGCGCGACGAGAGCTTCTCGACGATCTCGCCGGGAAGGTTCGCGGGGTGTTCGTTGGCGGCGAGCATGACATCGGCCTTGATGTCCTTGGTGTCGTAGGGGACGAGGTACTCGAGCTCGGGACGCGACGGGCGTATGCGATCCACGCTACTCGCCCTCCCCGGTCTCGGTCATCGCCTGCAGGCGCAACGAGACCGCGCGCGCGTGGGCGTCGAGCCCCTCGGCCTCGGCGATCAGCACCGCTGCGGGGCCGTCGAGTTCGAGCGCCTCGAACGAATACGAGATCACCGAGGACGTCTTGACGAAGTCGTCGACAGACAGCGGGCTGGAGAAGCGCGCCGTGCCCCCGGTGGGAAGCACGTGGTTGGGTCCGGCGACGTAGTCTCCGATGCTTTCCGGCGTGAAGTGGCCGAGGAAGATCGCGCCGGCGTTGCGGATCGAGCCGAGGATGTCGAACGCGTCGGCCATCTGGATCTCGAGGTGCTCGGGCGCGATCAGGTCGACCGTGTCGAGCGCGGCTACGATGTCGGGACAGACGACGATGAGCCCGTTGTCGGTGAGCGAGCGCTCGATGACGTCGCGGCGCGGCGCCTCGGCGAGCAAGAGTTTGAGCGCCTCCTCGATCTGATCAGGGAGATCGGGGTCGACCGTGACCACGTAGGTCGCCGCGCGGGGGTCGTGTTCGGCCTGCGCCATCAGGTCGATTGCCACAAACGCCGGGATCGCGGTCGTGTCGGCCAGCACGCAGACCTCGCTGGGACCGGCGAGCATGTCGATGCCCACGTCGCCCATGACGAGCTTCTTGGCTGCGGTCACGTAGGCGTTGCCCGGTCCGGTAACCTTGTCGACGACCGGTATCGAGTCGGTGCCGTACGCCAGCGCCGCGATGGCCTGTGCGCCGCCGACCTTGTAGATCTCGTCGACGCCCACGGTCGCCGCAGCGGCCAGTGTGTAGGGGTTCACGGTTCCGTCAGCATCAGGCGGAACCACCATCGCGATCTCATCGACGCCCGCGACCTGTGCGGGGATCGCGTTCATGAGCACGCTCGACGGGTAGCAGGCGCG
>CAYGKH010000044.1:0-9765 GCA_964350345.1 uncultured Coriobacteriaceae bacterium | reverse complement strand
GTGCGGACCTCCTCGATGATGCGGGCAGCGACACCGATCACCTCGGCGTCGATGCCGCCGGAGCGCGACAGGTCGTCGCGGGTGAGTCGCTCGGCACGGTCCAGGACGATACGGCGGATCATGTAGATGACCCCTCTCGGTCGGGTTGACGATCCCTATTCTACCGGCAGTGCGGCGAGAAGGTTTGCGAGTTCGGTGATGCGAGCCCCTGCGATGCGCAGGCTCGCCGGGTTGGCGATGAAGCGTGCGGTCGAGGGCAACACTTCTTCGACGATGCGCAGACGGTTCTCGCGAAGCGTCGTGCCAGTGGCCGTGATATCGACGATACGGTCGGCCAGCCCGATGAGCGGAGCGATCTCGATGTTGCCGTGCAGCTTCACGATCTCGACCTGGATGCCGCGGGCTGCGAAGTGCAGCTCGGTGATGCGGGGATACTTGGTCGCCACGCGGATCACGCCGAGGTGCCGGTAGTGCTCGGCCACCTCAGCTCCGGCATCCTCGGGCTCGGCCACGACGAATCGGCATGCACCAAAGCCCAGGTCGACCATCTCGACCACGGACAGGTCGGCTTCGATAAGGATGTCCTTGCCTGCGATCGCGCAGTCGACACCGCCGTACGCGACGTACGCCGCGATGTCGGTGGGTTTGGCGATGACGTACTCGACGTCACCGGCGGCGATCAGCAGTTGGCGCCCGGGCTCCGCAAGTGTCGTGGTGTCGAGTCCCGCTGCGGCGAGAACCCGCACCGAGTCTTTGAAGAGCGCACCCTTGGGCACGGCTATCCGGAGTCTGCCGGCCCGATCGGCCGAAGGCCGGAACATCATCGGACGGCTCCTTCTTGTGTCACGGCCACGGGCGACGGACCGGCGAGCGGCTCTAGCAGCGGGTCGGCGGCCTCGCCTGCGCGGTCGAGGCGCACGATGGCCCCGTCTGTCGCACGCAGCGCCTCAAAGGCGCCGAAAGCCTTCGCCTCGGCCACGGTGTCCTCGCCTGACGCGCCGACAGCAAGGCGCACGCGCCACCCCGCTGCGCGCAGTCTTGCACCCGCAGCGAGGACGCCGGCAGCGTCATCGCCGCCGAGCACGGCATCTACGCGGCGGGCCGCAGGGACCGCTTGCTGTTCGGTAAGCGCGATGTGGAGGCGCTCGATCCCGATCGCGAATCCTGCAGCGGGTGCAGGCGCCCCGAACTCACCTAAGACGCCGTCGTAGCGGCCCCCTCCCCCGACCGGAAGGCCGAGGCCGGGGGCAAGCACCTCGAACACGATGCCGGTGTAGTAGTCGAACGAGCGCATGGTACCGAAATCGACCGTCACACGCTCTGAGACGCCAGAGGCCTCAAGGAGGTCCCAGGTCGCCTCGAACTCGTCGAGCACGCCATCGCAGCCGCACGCCGCGACGTGCTCGCGACACGCGTCGATGGCCTCGCGACCGCCCTGAATGCGCACGACCGCTGGCAGGGCGCGTGCGACATCCGCGGCTAGGTCTTCGCGCGTGGCGAGCCGGTCGATCTCGACCAGGTTGCGGTCGTGCGCGGCGATACGCACCTCGGCGCACCACGGCTCGTCGGCGCCGGATGCGTCGAGAAGCGCGGAGAGGATCGCCACTGTGCCGACCGCGACGGTGTAGCGCTCAAGTCCCGCTGCGGCGACCGCCTCGATGAGAACGGTAAGGACCTCTGCATCGGCAGCGGGCCCCTCTCCCCCGACGAACTCGATGCCAGCCTGTGTGAACTGACGGGCCTGGCCGCGCAGTGAGGCCTGCTCGCGAAAGACGTCGGCCACGTAGCGCATGCGGTGCGGTCCCCGCTGCCCCTTCAGGCGCGATGCGACCAGCCGCGCGATCGGGACGGTCATGTCGGGGCGAAGCGCGAGCAGGCGGCCATCTGAGTCGAAGAGCCGAAACGCGGTGCCAGCCAGCGAGCCTGCACCAGCTTCCAGCATGGGGAGTTCCTCGGCGACCGGGGTCTCAACGGGACCGTAGCCCCAGTTGTCGAAGACCGTGGCAAGCGATGCGGCGACGGTAGCACGCTCGGCGGCCTCCTGCGGCAGCACGTCTCGGAACCCTCGGGGGGTCACCGGATTCACGGGTGGCTCCTTTCGATGCGAACGGTTGGTCGCGCGATCAGGATAGCTTGTGTTGTTCTGGCCACAGTCTATCACACTGTAGTGCTGTAGTGCTGTGGCGGTAGAGAGGGGCGGCGAGCCCTTCTGGAAAATGCCACCACATGACCTTACCCGTGACCTCACATACAACCTCGCGGGTGACCCTCGTGAGGTCACCGATGAGGTCACGTAGTGCCACGGGTGACGTCACGAGGGTCACCGGCGACCTCACGGGCGATGTTACGGGTGAGGTCACCTCGGCCACTTTTCCGCACCCCCCGCACCTCCCGCACCTCCCGCACCTCCCGATACTACTCCTCGCGCACCGCGGTAGCTCCGAACAGTTCGATCAACTCGGCGTGCAGACCGCCGGACTCGGAGTCGACCCCGCCCCCGACCTTGAAGACCTTGCGCGACCCGTTGTCGGCGACCTCGAGCACCAGCGAGTCGCGCCCGGGATAGGTCTCGACGATTCGCTTGAGTTTCTCGATCCGTCCGTTCTTGAGCGCGCCGCTGTCCGCGCTGACCACGACCGTGCGGGGCGGCGGAGCGAACGCCTCGCCGTTGAAGGGCTGCACCTCCTGGACGAGCAGTTTCGTGCCCCGGTCGGTGTGCTCGATCTTCGAGCGAACACGGACCACGCCGTCGACCACCACAAGATCGCGATACGTGTCGTAGGTCTGCGGGAAGAAGACCGCCTCGGAGAAGCCCTCGAGGTCCTCGAGCACTATGATCGCCATCATCGTGCCGCGCTTGGTCGGCTTGCGCACCACGGAAGTGATCAGCCCCGCGAACCACTCGGTCGCCCCGTCGCGCGCGTCCTCGAGCTCGCCGAGACTGAGCGTCCGGGCAGCCTTGACCTCATCGGCGATCCCGCGAAGCGGATGGTCGGAGACGTAGATACCGAGCATTTCCTTCTCAAACGCCAGCTTGAGCTTCTTGTCCCACTCGTCGCCGTCCGGGACCGGGATCTCATCGGCGAAGCCACCGCCCCCGTCCTCGGCGCACATGTCGAACATCGAGACCTGGCCCGACGCCGCGTCTCTCTGGCGCTTGATCGCCGAGTCCACGCACGTGTCCATCATCGCCAGCAGGTGCTTGCGGGTGTAGCCCATCGAATCGAACGCGCCCGCCTTGATGAGCGCCTCGAGCGTCTTCTTGTTCACCGACTGCATCTCGACCCGAGCGCAGAAGTCCTGCAGCGACGAGAACGCCACGCCCCCGTCGCCCCGCGCCTCCATGATGCGCTCGACCACTCCCTCGCCCACCCCTCGGATCCCGGCCAGCCCGAACCGGATGCCCTCAGGCACCGCCGTGAAGTTGCGCCCCGAAGAGTTCACGTCGGGCGGCAGGACCTTCATGCCGGCGCGGTTGCACTCGGCGACGTACTTGACGATCTTGTCGGTCTTGCCACTGTACGAGGTCAGCACCGCCGCCATGTACTCGGTGGGATAGTGAGCCTTGAGGTAGGCGGTCTGCATCGTGATGAGCCCGTAGGCCGCCGAGTGGCTCTTGTTGAACGCGTACTCGGCGAACTTCTCGATGTCCTCCCACATGCGTGCGGCGAGCTTGGCGTCGTAGCCGTTACCCGCGGCGCCATCGACCCAGTCGTCTTTGAGCTTGTCGAGGACGTCGCGGTCCTTCTTGCCCATCGCCTTGCGGAGCTTGTCGGCCTTGGCGGCTGTGAACCCGCTCATCTCCATCGAGATGCGCATGACCTGCTCCTGATAGACGACCGTCCCGTAGGTCTCCTCCAGGATTGGCTTGAGGCGGTCATCGTAGTACGTGACCTTCGCCCGGCCGTGCTTGCGGTTCACGAAGTCCTTCACCATGCCCGAGCCGAGCGGGCCGGGACGGTAGAGAGCGAGCAGCGCCACGATGTCGGCGAAAGAAGTGGGCTTGAGATCGCGCAGAAGCTGGCGCATACCCGGCGATTCGATCTGGAATACGCCGACCGTGTCGCCCTTGCGCAGGAGCTTGAAGGTCACCTCGTCGTCGAGAGGGATCTCGTCGGGATCGATGCGCACCCCGTGGTTCTCCTCGATGTTGCGCACCGCTTGCGCGATCACCGTGAGCGTACGTAGGCCGAGGAAGTCCATCTTGAGCAGGCCGAGGTCGGCGATCGTGTTGCCCTCGTACTGCGTGACGACGGCGTCGCCCTTCGTGTCACGCTTGATCGGCGTGTGGTAGTGAAGCGGATCGCGGCAGATGACGACGCCGGCAGCGTGAACGCCCTCGCCGCGAACGATGCCCTCGAGCGCGCGCGCCGCGTCCACGATGCGCTTGGTGTCGGGGTTGGAGTCGTAGTCGGCAGCGAGGTCCGGGTTCTGCTTGAGAGACGAGTCGATCGTGGCCTTGAGGTCGTCGACGATCATCTTCGAGATGCGGTCCGGCACGCCGTACGGATAGCCGAGGACCCGGCCCGCGTCACGCACCGCAGCCCGCGCCTTCATCGTGCCGAACGTGATGATCTGCGCGACCTTGTCGTGTCCGTACTTCTCGCGGACGTACTCGATGACCTCGCCGCGGCGCTCGTCGTCGAAGTCGATATCGATATCGGGCATCTCGGTACGCTCGGGATTGAGGAAGCGCTCGAAGAGCAGCCCGTTGGAGATCGGGTCGAGGTTCGTGATGCCGAGGGCGTACGCGATGATGGAGCCCGCGGCACTTCCTCGGCCAGGACCGACCCCGATATCGCGCTCCTTGGCCCACCTCACGAAGTCCGCAACGATGAGGAAGTAGGCGGCGTAGCCCTTCGCGTTTATGATGCCGAGTTCGTGAGCGAGCCTGTCCAGTGCGTCCGGGGGGACCAGATCGCCGTAGCGGACTTTGAGCCCCTCGACGCACTCGGCCTCCAGGAACGACGCCTCGGTGTGCTTCTCGGGGACCCCGAACTGCGGGAACACCAGCTTGTCGAACTCGATCTCGACCTCGCAGCGCTCGGCGATACGCAGCGTATTGGCGAGCGCCTCAGGGTACGGGCCGATCGCCGACGCCATCTCCTCGGCGGACTTCATGAAGAACTCCTCGCACGAGAACTTCATGCGAGCGGTCTCGTCCATGGTAGAACCGGTGCCGATGCAGAGCAGCATGTCCTGGGCGTTGGCGTCGGCGCCGTTGACATAGTGGATGTCGTTGGTCGCCACGAGCGGCAGGCCGAGCTCGGCGCCCAGAGACGCGATCTGTTCGTTGATGACGGACTGGGTGGTGCCGTTGTCAGCGGTGATGCCCTGGTTTTGGACCTCGAGGAAGAAGTCGCCCTCGGGGAAGATGCCGGCGTATGTCTCTGCCCACGTACGGGCCTCGTCGAGGTCACCCCGCTCGATCGACTTGCTCACCACGCCGCTCATGCACGCGCTCGTGCCGATGAGACCGGCGCTGTAGCGCGTCAGCAGCTCGAGGTCGACCTGCGGCTTGTAGTAGAAGCCGGCAACCGAGGCCTCGGAGACCATCGCCATCAGGTTGCGGTAACCGAGCTGGTCTTTGGCCAGCAGCAGCAGGTGGTAGAGCGTCGGCTTGCCCTCACGGGCCAGACGCGAGCCGAGTGTGAAGTAGATCTCGCAGCCGATGATCGGACGGATGCCGGCCTTCTTCGCCGCCCGGTAAAACTCCACCGCACCGTACATCGCTCCGTGGTCGGTCACCGCCAGAGCCGGCATGTCGAGCTCTACCGCGCGGTCGACGAGGTCGCGGACGCGCGCCGCGCCGTCGAGGAGCGAATACTCGGAGTGGGTATGCAGGTGGACGAAGGACACGGGCTAGCGCGCCTCCCCGGCACCGTCGAGCTTCTCGAGCAGCAAGCGATATCCGTCGGCGCCGTAGTTGAGCGCCTTGCTGACACGGCTGATCGTGGTCGCCGAGGCACCGGTCGCCGCACTGATCTCGCTATAGTGGTCGCCGGCGGCCAGCAGGCGGGCAACGTGAAGACGCTGCGCCATGTCCTGGATCTCCTTGATGGTGCAGACATCCTGCAGGAATGCGTAGGCTTCCGCGGTGTCCTCGAGCGCCACGAACGCGCGTAGCAACTCGTCTACCTCGGGAGTCTTGAGGCGGTCCTCCCCCACGACAGCGTGCTCCTCACAGATATCGTCGGACACAATATGATGTGTCCACTCTACCACGGCACGACGACATCTGGGGCTTATGGCTAGCCGAACGGCTGTTCGCAGCTGACGGGCGGAGCGTACGTGCGACGAGCGTCACACGTACGCTCAGACGACGTGGTTCACGAGGCTCCCGATGCCCTCGATGCGGATCTCGACCGTATCGCCGGACTCCATCGGGCCGATGCCACCCGGAGTACCCGTGAGCACCACATCGCCAGAAACGAGCGTCATGACGCCGCTGATGAAGCTCACCAGTTCGTAGACGTCGAAGATCATGTCCGAGGTGCGCGCGGACTGGCGTACTTCACCGTTGATGTAGCTCTCGACGAGCAGGTCGCCCGGGTCGACGTCCGTCTCGATCCACGGACCGAGGGGACAGAACCCGTCGAAGCCCTTGGCGCGGGTCCACTGGCCGTCGACCTTCTGAAGCTCACGCGCGGTCACGTCGTTGGCGCACGCATAGCCGAGGATGTTCTCGCGCGCCTGCTCCGGCGTGGCGCTGCGTGTCCGGCGCCCGATGATAGCGGCAAGTTCAGCCTCGTAGTCGATCCGGTTGACTCCGCCGGGGATCCGGATATCTCTCCCGGGCCCGTTGACCGTGGTCGGAGGCTTGAGGAAGATGACCGGCTCGGCGGGAAGGTCGTGACCCATCTCTTCGGCGTGGTGGCGGTAGTTGATTCCCACGCAGACGATCTTGGTAGGAATGACGGGAGTGAGCAGCTCCGCGGAGGCCAGGCCCACGGTGCCTTCAGGCTCCCACTGCGCGAACGGCTCATCGGAGATGAGCGTGATGGTCGCGTCGTCGGCCAGGCCGTACCTGCAGTCACCCTCAGACAGGATGCGCACTACTCTCATGCCGAGACCCCTGATCCGGTCGATCGGATCGTCCTCGGGATTAACTTCCATGAGCAATGTCGCTCTCCTGCCCGGGATGTGAGAGTCCGTACTCGACAGAGTCGACGAGCGCCTCCCACGAAGCCTCGATGATGTTCTCGCTCACGCCGACCGTGCCCCAGCTCTTCTCGCCGTCGGCGGTCTCGATGAGCACGCGTGTGACCGCACCGGTACCCTTCTTCTCGTCGAGCACGCGGACCTTGAAGTCGGTGAGCTCGAAGGTTTCGAGCGAGGGGTAGTAGCGTTCGATCGCGATTCGCAGCGCCTTGTCGAGTGCGTTGACGGGACCGTTGCCCTCGGCGGTGGCGATGTAGCGGTGCCCGCCGACGTGGATCTTGATGGTCGCCTCGGTCATGACCCGGCCGTCCTCGCGCTTCTCCATGATGCAGCGGAACGACTCGAGCCGGAAGAGGGGCTCATGGGTGCCGAGGCGCTTCTTGAGCATGACCTCCAGGCTCGCGTCGGCTGCCTCGAACGAGTAACCGCGGTGCTCGAGTTCCTTGATCGAGTCGAGAACCGATGCGGCCGTCTCCTGATCACCGGTGAGATCGATACCGAGCTCGGCGGCCTTCATGGTGAGTGACGCCCGGCCCGCAAGTTCGCTTATCACCACCCGCGCAAGGTTGCCCACCGCAGCCGGGTCGACGTGCTCGTAGGCCTCGGGCAGACGTGCGGCCGCACTCGCGTGCACGCCCCCCTTGTGCGCAAACGCGCTCGCACCGGTGTAGGGGTGGTGCGGATCGGGCGAGATGTTGGCGGTCTCGGCGATGAAGTGGCTGACCTCCGTGAGCAGCTTGAGCTGATCGCGCGTGATGCACTCCTCGCCCATCTTGAGCACGAGCGACGGGATGATCGCGAGCAGGTCGGCGTTGCCGGCGCGCTCTCCGTAGCCGTTCGCGGTGCCCTGGACGTGCGTGCAGCCCGCTCCGACGGCCAGCAGCGAGTTGGCGACGGCGCAACCTGCGTCGTTGTGCGCGTGTATGCCGAGGGCGACGTCGGTCTCGAGCCGTGTGACGCCGACCGCGCGCAAGATCTCGTGCGGCATGGTGCCGCCGTTGGTGTCGCAGAGCACGATCGCATCCGCACCCGCCTCGGCAGCCGCCCGAACGACCTCGATGGCATAGCCCGCGTTGTTCGCGTATCCATCAAAGAAGTGTTCCGCATCGAAGAAGACGGTGCGTCCCTGCGCTTTCAGGTAGGCGACCGAATCGCGCACCATGCGCACGTTCTCTTCAAGGCTCGCGTGCAGCGTCTCGGTGACGTGCAGGTCCCATGCTTTGCCGAAGATGCAGAGCGCCTCACACCCGGTCTCGAGGAGCGCGGCCAGCCCGGGGTCGTCCTCGGCAGCGACGCCCTTTCGACAGGTGGCGCCGAACGCCGAGATGACGGCCGTCTCGAGCTTCAGGTCCCGGGCGCGCTCGAAGAACTCGATGTCTTTGGGGTTCGAGCCGGGGAAGCCGCCCTCGATATAGTGGATACCGAGGATGTCGAGGCGCTGCGCGACCCGCAGCTTGTCATCGACGGAGAGCGAGAGGCCCTCGCGCTGCGTCCCGTCTCTCAGTGTGGTGTCGTAGAGGGTGATCAACGCTCGCTCCTTACTGGCGTGGGCAGCGGAAGCAGTTGTGCACAGTAGTCTAACGCACAACGCGGGCGAGCAGAGCGCCCGTCGCTGACTGCATGACCCCGGGCACAGGTCATCTTCGAAAGTAGCATCGTTCGCGCGTTAACGAGTATCCTTGAAGTAGCGCGTTCGCCGGGGACGACCACATCGCCAGCCAGCCAGTGCAGGTGCAAAGGAGTCCCTGGTCGTGACGGAGTGACGAGAGCAACCGAGCAGCAAACGAGGAGTGATCATGGAGGATCTGACGAACGGGGATGCGCTTTTCGAGGCGGGCGACTTCGAAGGGGCGATATGGAAGTATGATCGGGCGATCGAAGCTGACCCGTCTAACCCGGACGCCTTTCTGAAGCGCGGACTCGCGCATGTCGAAAGGGCCGGGTTCGATGCGGCGATCGCGGACTACTCGAAGGCGATCGAACTCGGCGGCGGCAGCAGCCTCCTCTTCTACAAGCGAGGCGTCGCGTACCACAACACGGAACGACTCGAGGAGGCGGTCGCGGACTACTCGAAGGCGATCGAGTTCGACTCGAACAACGCTCTCGCATACAACAACCGCGGCATCGCGCGCCACCGGCTGGATGACTACGAAGGGGCCATGGCCGATTACCAGCGCGCCATCGAGCTCGATCCCAACGATGCGAAGGTCTACATCAACAGGGGGTTTGCGCTTCAAGAGATCGGCGATCTCGAATCGGCGATCGCAGACTTCTCACGAGCGATCGAACTCGACCCGCTGAACCCGATCGCTTACAGTAACCGCGGACTCGCACTAAGAGCTCGGGTGCAACAGGCACGAAGCGAGGCGATCGAGGACTTCTCGAAGGCTATCGAGGTCGACCCCTCCTACGCGCCAGCCTACTTGAACCGGGGCCTGGCTCTCAACGAGATGGGAAGGGACTACGAAGGCTCCCTGGACCTCCGGGCCGCTGCCGAACTCGATCCTCGGTTGCACATGGGCCCACCGACGGACGATGCCCCGATGACGCCCACTCCCGATCCTGAGGATGAGTAACTGACCGAGGGATGAGCCCGCTGCGTCA
>CAYGKH010000043.1:0-12629 GCA_964350345.1 uncultured Coriobacteriaceae bacterium | reverse complement strand
CAGCCGGGTCGTCGCCAGCTAGCCGGCCGAGCACCCGCCTGAACTCCTGTTACTTCGCTGTTGCATCCGCCCGGATCGCGCGTACCGTCGCGCGGGTGCGGGTAGAGTCAATAGAAGGGTCCCGCGTGGATCCTGTTTGGGTTGCCCGCCAGTCCGGCGAATCGATGACAGGGGCGCGTACGCATGAACAAACGATTCGCTCTTGCAGGGGTCGATGCCCGCACGCAGATTGCCCGGGCAGCCCCGCTGCTGCTGCTTGCCAAGGCAAAGCCGCTGTTTGCACTTGAGTCTGCAGCCCGTGCAGGCGCCGACATGGACGCGGTGCACGACATGAGGGTTGCATCGCGTCGGCTTCGCGAGGCGATGCGCCTGCTCGAACCCCTCTATCCGCGCAAGCGTTTTCGCTCCTGGTATCGAAGCGTACGTACGATTACGCGTGCCCTCGGTCCGGTACGCGACTCAGATGTGTTCATCGATGCCTTCTCGCAACTGGGTCCTGAGCTGAGTGAGGGTGGTCGGCGGTTTACCGTGTTCATGATCGGGCAGAGGATGGGACGCCGCGAGTACGAGCTGGTGTTGCTCAACGAAGGGCTCGCTGCTCTCGATCTGAAGGCGAGCCGACGCGAGTTCAAGACACTGGTTCATGAGCTCGCCTCCACCGGGTGGGCCAAGCGCCCGTTCGTGGAGTTCGCGCATGCGGAGGTGGCATCCCGGGCTGCCGTCGTCTTCGGTGCGCAGCCTGCCGCCCTTGATGAAGCCAACATTGACGAACAACACGCGCTGCGCATTGACTACAAGCGGCTGCGCTACGCCGTCGAGACATTCGCTCCCGCATACGGTAAGTACTTCGACTCGCTGCACGAGACGTTGACGGCGTTCCAGGACACACTCGGGGACCTGCACGACCTGCACGTATTTCTCGATTCAGTTCGCGCTCCCGGCGTGGCCGAGGCCGCGGCCAGCGCGGGGGTGTCGCAGGCAGACGTCGCTGAGGTCGAGGCGGTACTTGAGTCACGCGCACGCGACACGTTCGCCCGCTTCACCGATCTGGCGACCGGGTTTCCCCCCGATGCGCTGCTGCCTGCTTTACTGCTGCCTCTCGCGCAAGCTGCGACCGCGACGCGCGTGAGCACCGCCGACCGCGTCGAGCCAACCGGGGCTCCCGAAGCCGCCGCCGTGGCGTCTGAGGTTCTGGAGGCCGCCGATGGTCAGGATGCGACGAGCATCTTCCCGCCTGTCATCGATGCCGACGGCTCCGTGTTGCCCCCCGTCATCGTGGGCGAAGAGCCGTGGGTGGCCGGATGGGACGCAGCGCCTGATGCGGATCTCGACACAGAAGAGTCGTCAACGGCAAAACCCGGAACCTAGATGTCTTTGTGCCGTCCGCGCACGCGGTCCCAGGCTGAAAGCGCTTCAAGTTGGTCGATGCGGGCGAGCGATGAGCCCTCCTCGGCATCGCGTATCGCGGGCGGTGCGTCGCGGCGCACGCGCAGCGCCTCGATATCGGATTCGGTCAGGACGAAGCGGCTGTTTCGCTTGGTGCCGGTCCGCCCGGGTGAGATCAGTCCGGCGGCGATCTGGCGTCGGACCCACTTCGTCGAGACGCCGAGTTCCTCGGCGACCTGCTTGATTCCCGTATTCTGCCGTTTGGCCATGATGTTCCCCCGGTGATCGGACCACGGATACGCCTTTTCGGCAGTCTCCCGCACCGGGGTGGGGTACTGTTGACGAGAGATGTGCGAGTGGAGGTTCGGAATGGAGATCGAGCGTAAGTTCCTCGTAAACGAGGTGCCCGGGGCTGCACACACCGCACCGGTGGCGGTGCTGCGCCAGGGCTATCTCGCGATCGGGCCGGACAGCGAAGCACGTGTGCGCGAGGCATCCGGGGAATACACGCTTACAGTGAAGTCGGTCGGGACGCTTTCGCGTGACGAGTATGAGGTCGCGCTCACGGACGGGCAGTTCGAAGCGCTGTGGCCGGCCACGGTAGGTCGTCGCGTAGAGAAGTGCCGCTACCGGCTTGACGCATCCGGAGCCACGATCGAACTCGATGTCTACGAGGGCGACCTGGCGGGACTGATCGTCGCCGAGGTCGAGTTTGCCTCGGAATCGGCGGCCCGCGAGTTCGATCCGCCGGAGTGGTTTGGCGATGAAGTCACCGCCGATCCACGCTACAAGAACGCGTCGCTGGCTCTTGACGGGCGACCGGCACAGCCATGAAGGAGACACCCGCGTGAGGATCGCCGTCATCGACATAGGCACGAACTCGATACGCTCGCGCATCGTCGAGGTGCCGGTCGGCGGCGCACGGCGCACGCTCGATGACGAGAAGGCCTACACGCGCATCGGCCGCGGCCTTGCGGCCACGGGGCGTCTGTCCGGCGAAGCGATTACCGAAGCCGTCGCCGTCCTGGGCCGCATGCTTAGCATCGCCGAACGCTTCGGCGTCACGCACCTGCGCGCGGTCGCGACCGCCGCAGTGCGCGAAGCTCTCAATGCCGACGAATTCGTCGAGCGCATCAATAACGAGCTCGGCCTTAAAATCGAAGTCATCACCGCCGAGGAAGAGGGCCGCCTCGCGTTTCTCTCGGCAGCCGAAAGCATCGGGCTGCACGGCCGCAGCGCGGTAATCGACATCGGCGGCGGCTCGATGGAAATCGTGCGCGCGACCGACGGGCAGATCACGTTCATTACCTCGGTGCCGCTCGGGACGGTCGTGCTGTCGGAGCGCTATCACACCGTCGACCCCATGCCGGACAAGGAGTACCGCCGGCTAACCACGTACGTGCGCCGCACGCTGCGCGATGCGCTTGCCGGTGACACCCTGCCGGCCGGTGTACTCGTCGGTTCCGGCGGAACCGTCAGTGCAGTGGCGACGCTCATAGCGGCCAGACGCAAGCTTAACCTTGAGACGGTGCACACCTTTGAGATCAGGCGCGCCGAGCTCATCCACCTTCTCGCGTCACTGTCGCGCAGTTCCTCGGCGGAGCGCGCGGCCATGAAGGGGCTTTCCGGGAACCGCGTCGACATCATCGTGGCGGGCGCCATCGTGCTCGATGAGGCGATGCGCGCGCTGGGTGCCAACGAGCTAATCGTCAACTCGCGCGGGATGCGCGAAGGGCTCGTGATAGACCTCGTGTCCCGCGAGCGCGGCATCGATGCTGCGCCGGATAGGATGCAGTCGGTACGCGACTTCGCGCGGACCTGCAACGCCGACGTCAACCACGCCGAGCAGGTCGGCCGCATGGCGCTGCTGCTCTTCGACGAGCTTGGCCCTGCCCTGCGGCTCGACCCCGAGACGAGCTACCTGCTTGAAACCGCCGCACTGCTGCACGATGTGGGCTACCATATCGCCTACGAGCGCCACCACAAACACAGCTACCACCTGATCTCCTACGCTGACCTGCCCGGATTCGCGAGGAAAGAACTGCGGCTCATCGCGGCGATCGCCCGCTACCACCGGGGCGCGCTGCCCAAGGCCCGACACGAGGCGCTCGTGGACCTCAACCGCGCTGACCGCACGCTCGTCTCGCAGCTGGCCGCGCTCTTGCGACTCGCCGACGGCATCGACCGCTCGCGCGGACGTCGCGTCCGGACGGTGGAGCTCGACCTGACCGGCGCGCACCTGCGCGTGGCGCTTTCGGGCTCCTCGGCGCTCGACGTCGAGGTCTACGGAGCCCAGCGTAAGTCCGACCTGTTCGAGGCGGTCTTTGGCGTGCGGGTCGACGTGGTAGACGAGGGACTTGGCGGGCAGATGCGAATGGACGGCCAGATCGCGACAGAAGGCGACGGACACGATGGGTGAACACGACATGCGCAACACGAAAACGGCAGAGGGACCCGAGGCCGGAATCGAGCCTGGACTCCCGGATCTGCGCGACCCCGGGCTGTTCCTCAACCGCGAAATCGGGCTGCTGAAGTTCCAGCAGCGCGTGCTCGATCAGGCAGCAGATCCGGCAAATCCTTTGCTGGAGCGGGTCAAATTCCTCGCAATCGTCGGCTCGAACATGGCCGAGTTTTACATGGTGCGCGTCGCCGGGCTGCGCCAGATGGTCGAGGCGCACGTCACCGAGCTCTCCGCCGACGGACTGACCGCGCACGAGCAGCTCGACGAGGTCCGCCGCCTCGCGCCCGAGCTGTTGCGTCGCAGCCGCGTGGTCTACATCGGCATCGCCGCCGAGCTCGCAGCTGCAGGCATCCACCTGCTCGACTACGACTCGCTGGACAGCTCGCAGCGTATCGTCGCCGACGACTACTTCGACCAGTCGGCGTTTCCCGTGCTCACACCGCTCGCTTTCGATCCCGGCCGGCCGTTTCCGCACATCTCCAATCTGAGCCTCAACCTCGCCGTGCTCCTGTGCAATCCGGATGGCGAGGAACACTTCGCCCGCGTGAAAATTCCCAAGGTGCTGCCGCGCCTGGTCGAGGTCGGCGCGCCGGGCAGGAACCACGACCTACTCAAGATCCTCAGTCGCGGCCGTGGTCGCGAGCGCTACTACGTCTGGCTCGACCAGGTCGTCAAAGCGCACCTGGACGCGCTGTTCCCCGGTATGAAGATTATCGAGGCGCACCCGTTTCGCGTCACGCGTGATGCCGAGGTCGAGATCCAGGAACTGGAAGCCGACGACCTGCTGCTCACGATCGAAGAAGGAGTGCGTCGTCGTCGCTTCGGCGATGTGGTGCGCGTGACGTTGACGCCGGATACATCGGAATCGGTGCGCGCTATCCTGCTCGATAACCTTGAGATCGACCCGGCCGATATGGTCGTGCTCTCGCCGCCGCTGGGCGGAAGCGACCTTATGATGCTTACCGATCTGGACCGGCCCGATCTGAAGTTCCCGGCGTCTGTGCCGGTGACCCCCGAAGCGCTGGTCGCCGTACCCGGTGGCGACCTGTTCGCCGCGATCCGGGACCGCGACATCTTGCTGCACCGCCCGTTTGAGTCCTTTGACCCGGTCGTACGGCTCATCCGGCTGGCCGCGCGTGACCCCGAGGTGCTCGCGATCAAGATGACGCTGTACCGCGTGGGCCGGAACTCCGCGATCGTCGAGGCGCTGCTTGACGCCGCCCGCGAGGGCAAGGAAGTGACCGCTCTCATCGAGCTTAAAGCCCGCTTTGACGAGGAGAGCAACATCGACTGGGCGCGCGCACTCGAGCAGGAGGGCGTCCACGTAGTCTATGGACTAGTGGGCCTCAAGACCCACTCGAAAGTCGCACTGATCGTGCGCCGCGAAAGCGGGAAGATCCGCCGGTACGTCCACGTCGGCACCGGCAACTACAACACCTCGACCGCGACGCAGTACACCGATATGGATCTGCTGACCACCGATGAATCACTCGCCGAGGATGCCTCGCAGTTGTTCAACTACCTGACCGGCTACGCGGCCATGACCGAGTACGAGCGCTTCTTGGTCTCACCCGGTGGCATCCGAGAGGGGCTAGAGCGCGCGATACACCGCGAGATCGAGCATGCCTCGGCAGGTCGGCCCGCGCGCATGTTGCTCAAGACCAACTCGCTGACCGATCCGAAGATGATTCGGCTACTCTACGAGGCTTCGCAGGCGGGCGTGCGCATCGACCTGCTGGTGCGCGGTGTCTGCTGCCTGCGTCCGGGCGTGCCCGGCGTGAGCGAGACCATCACGGTGCGCAGCATCGTTGGCCGCTTCCTCGAACACACGCGGATCTACTACTTCGAGAACGACGGCGATCCGCTGTGCTACATCGGTAGCGCCGATCTGATGACGCGCAACCTCGAGCGGCGCGTCGAGGTACTCGCACCGGTACTCGACCGGGCAATCGTCGAGCGACTGCGCACCGAGGTGCTCGAGGCGTACCTGGCCGACGACGTCAAATCGCGCGAGATGCTCTCCGACGGATCGTATCGCGCCATTGTGCCGCACGATCCGGACAAGCCTTTCGATGCTCAGGAGTGGCTGCTGGAGCGTGCCCGGGGCCGCAGCTAGCCGCTCTCGCGGTGTGCATCCGTCGTGCGCGGAGTCACGCTTACGGTAGCAGCAGCCCGGGTGGTAACAGCCAGCGTAGCGTACCGGTGGCCGGGGCGCCGTTGCCGAACAGATCGACGCGCGCCAGGCCGGCTTTCTTGAGCACCATATCGCCGCCGCCGATCACATCAGCGATCACGGCCGTCATCGACGGCTCGTGGGCGATGATGACCAGCCCGGTCGCATCGGCGTGCGCCGCAACGATTGCCTCAAGCGCCCGGCGGTCGAAGGCGGCAGGCTCCAGTCCGCGGTCGGCGAGAAGCGGCGGCGCGTCGATCTCCTCGGCAAGTATCTCGGCGGTGCGCCACGCGCGGGCATACGGGCTGGCGACGATCGCGTCGATCGCGAGCCCCATGCCGCCTATGTGTTGCGACATGGCACGAGCGGTCTCGGTTCCCGCAGCGCTCAACGGGCGTTCGCTGTCGGCGCCGCCCCACTCGGCGCGCGAAAGCGCCGGGGCGTGCCGATAGAAGTACAGTCTCATCGTGGTGCGCATAGTGCCATCCGTCCCGGGGTCGGTTCGTGTCTCATCGGCGCCTGAAACTGTCGCACGCCTTGGCGTCCGGATCTCGCTTTTTGTCGCGCTTGCCGCACATGCCCTTGCCGGCCTTGTAGTTCTTGCACAGGGCGCAGACGGGCGTCACCTTGTCCGCGGCCTTCTTCGAGCCACCTTTGCTCTTGCTCATGAGTTCCCTAATCTGCGTGGCCGTGGAGAGTATCTACCCTTCGCGCGATTCGGGAGTCACCCCGGCGTCGGCTATGATGGTTGATGTGGGGGAACGAACACCTCAGTGCGCCACCCGCCGAGGAGGTCTGCATGTCCAAGCATCACGCCGATGAGGGCAAACCTGCGCACTATGTCGCCGCACCCGCCGAGGAATCGAAGCCCGGGAAACTCGACAGGAAGTTCTACGCCGAGGAACTCGCGCGGCTGCAGATCGAGCTCGTTAAGCTGCAGGAGTGGGTCAAGCTCCGGGGCCTGCGCGTGGTCGTGGTGTTCGAGGGTCGGGACGCTGCAGGTAAAGGCGGGGCAATCAAGCGGATTACCGAGGCGCTCAACCCGCGCGTGTGTCGCGTGGCCGCGCTGCCTGCTCCTACCGAGCGCGAAGAGACGCAGTGGTACTTCCAGCGCTACGTTTCGCACCTGCCGGCCGCCGGCGAGATCGTGATCTTCGACCGCTCGTGGTACAACCGCGCCGGCGTTGAGCGGGTCATGGGTTACTGCACCGGGCAGGAGGTCGAATCGTTCTTCCGTGACTGCCCGGAGTTCGAGCGCATGCTCGTACGCAACGGCACCGTGCTGATCAAGTACTGGTTCTCCGTCTCCAACGAGGAGCAAGACCGCCGCTTCAGCGACCGCATCAACAATCCGGCGAAGTTCTGGAAACTCTCCGACATGGACATCGAGGGTCGTGACCGCTGGGAGGAGTACTCCCGCGCCAAAGACGAGATGTTCAAGTACACCGACATCAAGGAGAGTCCGTGGTGGGTCGTCGACGGCGAGGAGAAGAAGCGCGCGCGCCTCAACTGCATTCATCACCTGCTCACACAGGTTCCCTACGAGGACGTCGTGCCCGAGCCATTCGATCTACCGCCGAGAAAACCGGCGAGTAGCGGCTACATCCGTCCACCGATCGACTCGCAGACATTCGTGCCCGAGGTGTACTGAGGCGACCGTTCTCCCTCTCCCACACTCCGCCCTCGGTGAAGTGGTCCTCCAACGTTTCGTCAATGCTAAGCGCGCGAACAGCATATATGTCAGTCCTCGCACAGCATGCGCTCCAGGTCGAACCCCTCGACGAAGGGGTTCGCGAATCTCACGCCCTCGATCTCCTGGCCGTCCTGATAATCCTCGGAGAGCACGAGTCCGATGCCATTAAGTCGTGCGGCCGCCCAGATCTGCGCGTCGTAGTAGTGCATCCGGTAACGCACGACCCCCCGCGCCGCCTCAAGGACCACAGTAGCCGACATCTCGAAAACGCTCATCAGCTCTACGAACCGATCGAGCCTGGCCGAGGCGGCCTGGGGACCGAGTGTGGTTGGGAACAGCCGGGTCACGGTGTAATAATACTCACCGAGGATCTGGCTCGTGATAGTCGCCTGTTCGGTGGCGATGAGGTGTGCCATGACACCCTGAGCCAGTGGGCGCTTCTCAGTCTCGTTAGCGTCCTCCGCGTACACCAGGATGTTCGTGTCGAGCAGCACCCGGCCGTTCATGTATCTCCTCCCTCGTCCATCTCGCGCCACCGCTGCCTACCCGCAAGCGCTCAGACTCCTCCCACATCGCCTGCAGGTCCTCAAAGGCCCGCAGCCGGCGAGATGCGTCCCCTGATGGTTTCAGGTACCGACTGACTGCCCTTCTCACCACCTCCGATTGAGACACGCCGAGCACCTCCGCACGAGCGGCCAACTCCCGCTCCAGCTCCGCATCCAGCACGATCTGCTTGCGCACCATGCGAGCCATGGTACTCGCCCTCCCTTATCAGACTCTTGCACGCGTCTTACGATGGAGCCCACCAAACTAGTTGTGTAATCTAGGTGTGTAAGTGAGTATACCCGCTGCTGGCGGTCGTTGCCGGACACCGGGGTATGAACTCCCGTCGAGCACCCCCGGCCAGCAGTTCAGGCCCCGCCCGCGCTCTCCAACCGTGATGCCACCGGCGCCATCACGGGCTCGTTGGGGGCGATCACCGGGTCGGGTAGCCCGGCCACACCGAGCACCTCGCGCAGCCGCGTGATGCGGCGGTTCTCCGGATCACACTCGTCGTCGGTCGAACCGTCCCCGGTCCACAGGTAGAAGAGCTGCGTGAAGCCGGGACCCGCCGTCGGCACGTAGTTGTTGAAGCGCACACATTTCTCCAACGCAGAGAGCATCGCGCTCGGGTCTTTGAGCAGCAGCATCCCCTCGGCATCCGCGACCTCGGCATGGCGCAATTGCGAGAAACGATGCCCGAAGGCTATGAACTCACCCGCAAGAACAAACGCGAACGCAAGCGGCATCAGCCAGAACAGCCCGGCGAGCGCGTCCGCTTCTTTCGTACGCACGACCTCGCGTCCGGTCTCAGGATCGGTGAAGCGCAACGCTGGCGGCGTAGTGCCAAAGGTTTCCTCGACCCGCATCTGCCGGTCGCGGATCGTCCACAGCGGGGCCATGATCGCGGTGACACCGGTCGCCCAGATGGTGTCGCCCGCGCGCAGTCGTGCCATGAGGTTCGCGAACACTGCACGCTGCTCGTCGACGCTGAGGCGCTCGGTGAGTCCCCGCGTCACGCCCACGACCGGACGGCGTCTCCCCTTCCCGAACACGAAAGCGTTGACGTTGCGCGTCTCGATCACGTAGAGCGCGGGCGCTATCTCGAACCCGGATGCGATCGCCATGTCCTTGAGCGCCATCTTGGTGGGCAGCATCTCGCCGCGCGGGGAGAGCGCCGCTCCGAATCGCCGGAGTAGCCACCGCTCGCTTCGCGACAGAGCCACCGCGACGTAGACGCCGGAGATCAGGGCGGCCCCTCCACTCACGACGCGAAACGCGCGCGGTACGTCACCGAGCAACCACTCCCAAACCTCGGAATCCTGCGAGAAGACGAGCAGGCCGAGGAGCCCAATCCCCAGCGCGATAGCCGCCGCGATGGCCGAGGCGATCAGGAGGAGGATGACGAACACCGCGAGTTCGACCCGGTTGCGATCGACGCGGTCCCATAGCGGCTCGATCCGATGCGGCCGCACCGGCTCCGCCCCCTACCGACGCCTGGACGCGAGCTCGGCAGCGAGGTCGTCGAGGGTGAGCCCCTCGCGAACGAGCACCACGAGCAGGTGATAGAACAGGTCGCCGACCTCGTAGCGGATCTGCTCAAGATCCTGGTCGCGGGCGGCGATGATGACCTCGCCCGCCTCCTCGGCGATCTTCTTGAGGAGCTTGTCCTGAGGGCCGCTCAGCAACTTGGCGGTGTAGGACTCGTCGGGCGAAGCGCCCCGACGGCTCTCGAGTACGGTGAAGAGCTCCTCGAGGACCGGCCCGATGCGCGCCGCGTCGTCACCGATAGGTCCGGCGGGGTTCGTACTCACGTCGTCACTCATGGCTTGCGTCCTCCGTCAGCATTCTGTAGAAGCAGGAGCGCTCGCCGGTGTGGCACGCGACACCCGTCTGGTCCACGAGGACGAGCAGGGCGTCGGCATCGCAGTCGACGCGCACCTCGATCACCCGCTGGGTATTGCCACTCGTCTCACCCTTACACCAGTACTCGCCGCGCGAGCGGCTCCAGAACCATGTGCAGCCGGTGTCGACGGTCCGGCGCACGGCCTCGGCGTCCATCCAGGCGACCATGAGCACCTCGCCGGTGTCGTGCTGCTGGACGACCGCGCAGATAAGTCCGGCCGGGTCGAAACTCAGGTCCTCGATGCGGGCAGTCGCGTCACCACTCTGTGAGCTCATCTCAGCCACCCTCCCGCGACCGGGGAGCGGGCCTCTTCGGCTACCTCCACGAGTCGGACAGGCACGCCGTTGGCGGCCATGTGGGCCTTGATATCGCGGACCCGGAACTTGCCGAAGTGCAGCGTGCTGGCGGCCAGGACAGCATCGGCATCCGCCTCCACCACGACCTCGGTGAAGTGCTCGAGTTCGCCCGCGCCGCCGCTGGCGATGACCGGGACGCCCACTGCCCGTGTGATCGCGCGGGTGAGCGGCAGGTCGTAGCCCTCGTTGGTGCCGTCGCGGTCCATGCTGGTGAGCAGGATCTCGCCGGCTCCGAGCCGCGTGGCCTCGCGCGCCCACTCGACCGCGTCGAGGCCCGTGTTGACGCGTCCGCCGTTGATGAAGACCTCCCAGCGCTCGACGCTGCCCGCAATGCGACGCACGTCGATGGCCACCACGATGCACTGCGTACCGTAGATGCGGCTGGTCTCTGTGATGAGCGCAGGTGCACGTACGGCAGCGGAGTTGAGCGATATCTTGTCGCAGCCCGCCGAGAGCATCGCCCGGATGTCGGCGGCCGAGCGCATCCCGCCGCCGACGGTGTAGGGGATGAAGACTTCCTCACTCGTGCGGGCAGCCGCCTCGAGCATCGAGGGACGCTCCTCGTGACTTGCGGTGATGTCGAGGAAGACGAGTTCGTCGGCTCCCTCGGCATCGTAGAAGGCGGCGAGTTCGACAGGGTCGCCCGCGTCGACGAGGTCGACGAAGTTCACGCCTTTGACGACGCGCCCTTCGTGCACATCGAGACAGGGTATGACACGCTTGGCAAGCATCGCTACTCGGCTGCTGATGCCCTGGCGGCAGTGATCGCCTCGGGGAGCGTGAACTGCTTCTCGTAGAGTGCGGTCCCGACGATGACGCCCTCGACCCTCGGCCCGATCGAAGCCAGGTCGCGGATGTCGTCGAGAGTGGAGACCCCGCCGGAGGCGATGATCGGCATATCGATATGGTCCGCGAGTGCGCGGTAGGCGCCGTAGTTCGCGCCTCCCTGCATACCGTCGCGGCCGATGTCGGTGTAGGCGAGACGACGCACGCCGAGAAGCTCCAACTCGCGTACGAGCTCGAGTACGCCGTACTCGGTGCCCTGTCGCCACCCTTCGATAGCGACCTTGCCGTCACGCGCGTCGATCCCCGCGACGATCCCCGGGTACTTCGCGCACGCCTCGGACACGAACTCCGGGTCGCTTACGAGCGATGTGCCGAGCACGCAGCGCTTCACTCCCGCGTCGCACAGCGCATCGAGTGTCTCCATGTTGCGGATCCCGCCGCCGGTCTGCACCGGGACGTCGACCGCGTGCGTGATCTTGCGGATCACGTCGATATTGCGCGGCTCACCGAGGACGGCACCGTCAAGGTCGACGATGTGCAGCCACTCGGCGCCGCCCTCGGCCCACAGATGTGCCTGGTCTACCGGATCGTCGTTGTAGACCTTGACCGCGTCGAGGCGGCCCTGGCGCAGCCGCACCGCCTTGCCGTCGAGGATGTCGATCGCAGGTAAGATGATCATCTTCAGCCACGCTCCTTGACGATGTGTCCAAAGTTGGCGAGGAGCGAAAGTCCTGTTGCGGACGACTTCTCCGGATGGAACTGCACCGCAAAGGCAGTACCGCTCTGGACCGCAGCCGCGAACCGGACCCCGTACTCCGTCGCCCCGATGATACAGGAAGTATCTTCCGGTACGAACCGGTAGGAGTGCACAAAGTAGAAAGCGCTGCCCTCGGCGATGCCGTCGAACAGCGGGCTTCCCACCGGGTAGTCCACGGTGTTCCAGCCGATGTGGGGCACCTTCACGCCTCCGGGCAACCGCTCGCAGCGCCCGGGGGTGATCCCGAGGCCTTCCCACTCGCCGTCCTCAAGACCGACATCGGCGAGCAGCTGCATTCCAAGACAGATGCCGAGGAACGGCACACCCGCGGCGACCCGCTCGACCACCGTGTCCAGGAGTCCCGACTCGCGCAGGTTGTGCGCGGCGTCGCGAAACGCGCCCACCCCGGGCAGCACGATGCCCTCGGCCGACGCCACGACAGCCGGGTCGTCGGTCACCATCACGCCCTCGACACCGGCGTGCTCGAAGCCCTTCTGTACGCTGCGCAGGTTGCCCATCCGGTAGTCGACGAGGGCTATGCGGGGGGCGGTGCTCACAGGGCACCTTTCGT
>CAYGKH010000042.1:0-12687 GCA_964350345.1 uncultured Coriobacteriaceae bacterium | reverse complement strand
GCGACCTCACCGGTGAGGTCGCCCATGAGGTCACCGGGCCGCACATTCCTGACCCCCCTTGCCCCGGCACTTCAGCCGGATGGAGTGCGGTGCGAGATGTGGGTGCTTCCCGGCCCTCCGGCCTACGGCTCGCTGTAGCCGAGCAGGATGCGGATCGCGGCGTGCGCCTGGTGCGCGGCGGCGACCATCACGCGTGAGGCGAAGAGTGGCAGCCCGGCCCGTACATCGCTACGGCAATCTCCGACCAGGTAGAAGTTTGCGCCCAGACGCTCGGTGACGACCTCGTTGGCCGAGTCAAACCCGGCGAGCCCGGAGGCGCTCACGAGGGGCACGTCCGGTGCTCCGGTCAGCATGACCTCGGCCACCATGGCTTTGACTTCGGCCCGGTCGACCGCCTCGATGACGACGTCGGAGTCTTCGACCGTCAGCAGGAGGTTCTCCTCGGTCATGCACTCACGCACAAGGTGAAGCTCGACGTCGGGATTGATACGCAACAGGGTCTCGGCGAGCGCATCGACTTTGAGTCGGCCGAGCTGGTCGCGAAAGAACATCTGGCGGCTGAGGTTGCTCTCCTCGATCACATCGAAGTCGATGAGCGTGAGCGCGCCGACCCCCGCGCGTACGAGCATCGCGGCTGCATTGCTTCCGAGTCCGCCACACCCGATCAGTGTGACATGTGCTGCGGCGAGTCGGGCGCGCAGTGCAGCGTCGTCGAGGGGGTCGGGCATGCGTTCGCAGGCGAGGCGGGTCGACCCATCGGTCATAGACGCTCAGCCCCCTGCGACCGGCGGAAAGATTGCCAGACGGTCGCCCTCGACAAGCACCTGATCGTCGTCAGCGTGCCTCCCGTTGACGAGCACGATACGAGGACCGTCGGGCAGGCCGAGGAGGGTGACGACGTCCGCTACGGTGGAGCCGTCGGCGAGGTCGATGGGCCGCGACGAGCGTCCACCTCGGCCATCGGGCTGGAAGCCCGAGAGGTGGGCGAACAACGCGAGATCGATCTGCATGGCGGGGTCCTTCCGTATGCGAATCCGGGTGCGACACCCTCTCAGGTGCCGCACCCGGCTCGGTGCAAGCGCTATGCCAGACCCATCTGCTTGGCAGTCTCCGGCACGAAGTCGAAGACCGAATCGAGTTCGGCGTCGCTGACTTCGAACACCACGTTATGCGGCGGCAGTTTCTCGGTCATCATGAAGGCGGGAAGCCGGTCGTCGGCCGCCGTGAAGCCTGCTTTCTCGTTGAAGAGCCGTTCGAAAGTGAGCACCTCGCGCCCGAGCCGCATCAATGAATCCGGGTCCCATGTCTCGCCCGTGTGCGCCTCGGCGAGCTCATGGAGCGCGGCAAATGCCTCGGGGATGTCGAGGACCGCGAACGCTACGAAGATGCAGAAGCCGAGCGAGTCGAGCATCGCGGTGGCGATCTGCAGGTTCTTGGAGAGTTCCGCCTGGCCCTCTGGCTTGAGCGGATCGACGCTGCCGCCGACGTTGAGGATGTTAGCGGTGATCGTGTAGCCGGCGGTGTGGTCGGCGCCCTGTGTCGAGGTCGCATACGTCACACCGATGCCCATGACCGAGCGGGGGTCGTACGCTGGCATCGCCTGGTTCTTCACCGTAGGCACTCGCTTCACGCCGAACGCCTTGCCGGTAGCCCCGGCGCCGTCCCAGAGGACGCGCCCCGGCTCGCCGCCGGTCGCACCGCTCATGAGAGCCTTGAGAGCCCCGTCGGCATCGCCAAAGGAGATCTTTCCGGAGTCCATGTAGACGGCCATGGTAGCGCCCATCTCGATGGTGTCGAGTCCCAGGTCGCCACAGGCGCGGTCGAGCTCGGCGATCTCGTCGAGGTCTCCGATCCCGCAGTCCGCTCCGAACGACCAGACGGTCTCGTACTCCGGCCCCTTGGTCTTATAGTGGCCGTCCTTGTCCATCCAGTAGCGCGAGCACTGGATCGTACACCCGGTGTGGCAGCCGTGATGCTCTTCGCCGCCACGGGCCTTGATCATCTCAGCCTGGCGCTCTCCGCCGACGTCGTCGGCCATCTCGAACGTGCCAGAGCTGAAGTTGCGGGTCGGCAGGCCGCCAGCCTCAGACAGGATGTTGGTGAGCACGTTGGTGCCGTAGGCGGGGAGCGCCTGACCGGTGACCGCGTGCTCTTTGAGCGCCGAGGCGAACCGCTTCAGTGCCGCCTGGAACGCCTCCTTGTCGGCATGCTCGAGGAAGCCGTGCCCCTTGTCGGAGACGACGACAGCCTTCAGCCCCTTGCTCGCCATGACCGCGCCGAGGCCGCCGCGCCCCGCAAAGCGGTTCGGGTAGCCCTTGGGATCGGAGAACGCGATGCCTGAGGCCTTCGCGCCCGCCTCGCCCGCGGGGCCTGTCTGGATCGTCGCGTAGCGGTCACCCTCGGGCCGTGTCGCCGCGATCTTGTCGGCGAGCTCGTAGTTGCCGAGTCCAGCCCACTCGTCAACACGCTGGAGTGATGCCGAGCCGTCGTTCTCGATGACGAGACAGTACCGTGCATCGGCATCCGCGGGCATGCCGCTCACCACGAGTGCCGCGATGCCGTTGCGCGCGAGTGCATGGGCGGCCTGGCCGCCCGAGTTCGACTCCTTGATGCCACCGGTGAGCGGACTTTTCGCCCCCACCGAGATGCGTCCGCCGTTCGGCGCGCTCGTACCGCCGAGGATTCCCGGTGCGAACACGAGCACGTTCTCCGGGCCGAGAGGATCGGCCTTCGGGGGTACCTCGGCGTAGACGATCGCGTCAGTGAGTGCTCGTCCCCCGTAGCGGCCCCACGCTGCCGGGAGCGGTTCCCGGCCAACAGAAAGGTCTGACATGTCCACGCGAAGCAGGTCCCTGCCCATTTGCCACCTCCACAGTCGAGAATCGAGGCTACCCGTCGGCAACCGGGGGTGTCGTATACCCCGTTCTGTGGATATACCCAACCGACAGTCTTACCAGGAGTGCGCCACGGCGGGAATCGAACGGCGCTCGGCGAGCGCGAGGGCTCCGGTCGGGCAGGCGGCCCGGCAGGTACCGCAGCCCCAGCAGGCAATCTCGTCGAAGGCGATGGGCCCGCCGTTTCGTGCGGGCGCTAACGCGCCGAAGGGACACGCAGGCACGCATGCGCCGCAGGCTGTGCAGAGTTCCTCGGCGAGACGCGCGACCCACTCGCCTTTCCACATCACCTTGATGCCGCCCTTGAGCTGCAGAGTCATCGCCATGCAGCCGCTCTCGAGGTCGCAGTTGCAGATCGCTGCGATGAACGGGGTCTTGAACGTCCAGATAGTGTGGGCAAGGCCGCGTCGCTCGCACTCGCGCAGCAGGCCGAGGGTCTCCTCGGCGTCGAGGCGTTCGAAGGAGGAGACATCGGGACCGTCCTCGTAGGAGGACCACCCCTCGGCGAGCACGTCGTCGACGGGCCGTACGGTCGCGACAAGGCACACGCCCTCCTCGGCGTCGCGTTGTCCCCGACACAGACAGGGCATGCGGACCACGCTCGTGGCCATACCGATGATCTTCTCGCACTCCTCGATCGGCACCGGCTGACCGAAGTGGTTCTCTCGCATGTAGCGGGATGCGCGCGCGCGAAAAGGGTCGGCGACCGGCTTGGGCATGAGGCGCAGAGCGGCGAGTCCTGCCCGTATCCTGCGGCGGTTGTCGTCGAAGCCGCTGATGAACGAGACCACGTATCCGCGGCGTGAGAGATCGCTCTCGAGGTCGCAAGCGTAGTTCTCGGCTTGCAGGTACCACTTCTCGCCGTCACCGTGCTGCACACAGAACTGACACATAGATGACCTTTCTCCAACCGGACCCAGGGTTATCGTACCCCGCCGCGATTCCCACGTGTGCGACCGGCATCGCGAAACCGCTCGGGGTTCGCCCGGATGGTAGAATCTACTGCATGTTATGGATTTCAAGGAGGGGCTGTGCGGATTGTCGTTCTGGGTGGGGGACCGGGCGGGCATGCTGCTGCGTTCGAGGCGGCGCGCCTGGGTGCCGACGTGGTGTTGATCGAGCGTGAACGCCTCGGCGGCACGTGTCTTAGCTGGGGCTGCATACCCACCAAGACGATCCTTCGTTCGGCGCACATCGTCGCCGACACGAGGAGGGCCGCCGAGTTCGGCCTCGACGCGTCCGTGGCCCGCGTGGATGTCGACCGCTTGCGCACGCGGAAGGAGGGCGTAGTCGACGAGCTCGTGGGCCAGATAGAAAGCACGGCCAAACGTCTCAAGGTACGCGTCATTTACGGCGAGGGCAGGCTTGCAGGGCCTTCATCGGTCGAAGTCACGGATGGAGGGGGCGGGACCGAGCGCGTGGAAGGCGACACCGTCATCCTTGCCACGGGCTCGGTGCCGCTCCGTCTGCCCGGCATCGACCACGACCTTGCCGGCGTCTGGACGAGCGACGACGCGGTCTCGCTCACTGCGATCCCCGAAGAGATCGTCATCATCGGCGGCGGGGTGATCGGACTAGAGTTCGCGTGCGCCTACGCTGCTTTCGGGAGCACGGTGACGGTTGTCGAGCTCATGGAGCAGATCCTGCCCGGCAATGATCGCCGGGTCGTCAAGGCCACGCAGGCTTCGCTCGAGGAGATGGGAGTCCGTTTCTTCCTCGGCGACGCGGTCGAATCGGTGGAACAGGACGGGGATCGAGTACGCGCGATCCTGCGGAACGGGGAGAGACTCAAGGCCGACATCGTCATGAGCGCGCCCGGTCGCATCCCGAACTCGGCCGGATTCGGCTATCCGGAGGCGGGCATCGAGATGGACCGCGCGGCAGTCAAGGTCGACGAGTACTTCCGCACCAGCCTGCCCGGTGTCTACGCTGTCGGTGACCTTATCGGCGGGATGATGCTTGCGCACGTCGCCGAGGAAGAAGGCACTGTGGCTGCGCGTAACGCTGTCGCCGAGTTGCGCTCCGTCGGGGCCGCCCCGCACTTCAAGAAGGTTCGTCACGACTGCATCCCCGCATGCGTCTACACCTTCCCCGAAGTGGCCGTCGTCGGCTCGGGTCGCGACTCCGCCAAGGACCGGGGCATCGACGCGGTGCAGGCGGTCGCGAAGTTCGCGGCCAACGGCAAAGCGCTCGGCGAGGGCGAGGCCGAGGGGTTCGTTCAGCTCGTCGCCGAGAAGGGCACGGGGCGGATCGTGGGCTGCCAGATCGTGGGCCCGCACGCCGTCGAGATCATTCACGAGGTCGCGGTCGCCATGCGCCACGACATCGGCGTGCGCCACCTGGCGGAGACCGTTCACGCACACCCGACCGTCAGCGAGGTTGTGAAGCTCGCGGCGCTCGACGCGGCTGGCAAGTGCGGCTGCTGATCGCGTGAACGAACCCGGCGTGAGGAGCCTTTGGTGGAGCCACAACGCGAACCCGATAGCGAGCCGCCCCGCAGCACTTTGGCGTCCAGGCGGCTGTTGCGCTACGCGGTGGCGACCACGGCGTTCGCGGTGGTGATGTTCTTTGCGGCCGGCGCGGTGATCTTGGGCCCCCGTCTCGGAGTGGGGTCTGGTGGTGCCGACGTGCAAGGTTCGAACTCGGATGAACCCGTCACGGTAGCCATGGTGCGACTGGTCGGGGGAGGCGCAGTGTGGCCCTCCTACCTAGACGTCCTTTCGCACATCGCCGAATCGACCGGGCGTCCCGTTGAGACGATGTTCCTGTTCGGTCCCGACGAGGCGATGGGGCTCTTCGAGAATCATCCGGAGGCCGACGGGGCCTTCATGTCGACCTACGGCTACCTCCTGGCTCTCGATTTGGACCCACGGATAACCCGGGCGGTCACTCCGGTGATCAACGGGCTCGAGCGCGAGCAGGCTGTGCTCGTTGTCCGGGCGGACAGCCCCTATGAGCACCTGCGCGATCTCGCAGGAAGCAGAGTGCTCCTCATGGAGCTCTCACTAGCGGGAGGGGCGTACGTGAGGTGGTTGCTTGCCAATGAGGGGATGGAGCGCGCGGAGGAGTTTTTCGGAGATGTTGAGGCCACCGGTTCCCAGGAGGAGAACCTTCGCCGCGTGATCGCCGGCGAGGCAGATGTCACCGCTGCAAATCTCTCCCAGCTCGCCTCGTGGCCGCAAAACGCTTTCCGGGTGATCGCGATCTCCGAGGAGTATGGGATGCCGCCGTTCGTCATCTCTCCCGATCTACCGGAGAGCGAGGCCGAGGCTCTCGTCGACACCCTCCTGAGCTATGAGGCGCCACGGGAAGGGATGGGCAACGGGGAACTCGAGCGGTTCCTGCTCGCCGACCCGTCCGACTACGAGTTTCCGCTCGAGCTCTTTCGCTACCTAGATAGTGCCGCACTGCCCGATGGGGGCGGGTCGAGATGAGCGGCACCCAGGTGACTCGGCGAAAGCCGAAGCCTTCGCTCGCGCGTCGCTTCATCGGGCTTACTCTCGCGGGGCAGGTACTCTTCGGCATCGTGCTCGGGCTTGGCGCCGGGACCTACGTAGCCATCTCCGACCACCAGGCGCGCACCACCTATGTGGATGATGTGGCCGCAGCTATCGGTGCGAGCATCCTCCCGCTCGTGATGGACCGCGATCTTGAGGCGGCACAGAGTCAGCTGGATGGCATCCGGTTGCTCCAAAACCAGGCGGAGCTGACCGGAATTCGGCTCCTTGACGGTTCGGGCAGGGTGATAGTGCACAGCGGCGTGCCGGGGCAGCCCTGCCCACCCACTTCCGTTTCCGAGGGAATCATGGCCCGCCTCCTAGGGCCCACCTACATCGAGCGCGACATAGGGACCGGGGAAGTCCGGGTCGGCACGCTCGGCCTGATGTTCGGCGACCGCACGTTCCTCGAGGCCTACGGTAGCGCGCTGCTCGTATCGGCACTGGTTATGGCGTCTGTCGTGCTCGTCTCGGCGCTCTGGTTCTCCTGGCTTGCTGTCCGCACGATCATCGAACCGGTCCAGCACATCCAACGCGCGGCCGAGAGTCTTGCTGCGGGCAGACGCGACATCAGGCTCCAGCTTGTGCACAAGGACGAACTGGGTCTCCTCGGCGACTCGCTCGAAGAACTCGCGCGCCAGCTTCATGAGAGCGAGGAGGAGTTGCGCCAGGCGGCGGTCCGGTCGGAGGAGGCGCGGATCATGGAGGCGCGGGCGCGCTCCGAGGTCGAGCAGCTCAACCGGATGAAATCGGATTTTGTGGCGGTTGCTGCACACGAGTTCAGCACGCCGCTCGCTGTCATCAAGCTCTACAGCGACATGCTGGAGGCTGGCGACATCTGTGAACTCAGCGGCGAGGGCATCGAGGTGGCCGAACAGCTCAAGTCGGCGGCGGCCCGGCTGAGCTCGACCGTCACAGACCTTATGGACGTCGCTCTGCTCGAGCGCGGACTGATGAGGATCACCCTCATGCGCTTCGACGTCGCCGATATCGTAAGCGCTGCGGGCAAGGACGCGGCACGTCTTGCCGAATCGCGGACGATGGAGGTGGAGGTCTCCATCGAGGGCGGGAAGCTCGAAGTGATGGGGGACTCGATACGCGTGCGACAGGTCGTTGACAATCTGCTCTCGAATGCGATCAAGTACTCAGGACCCGGCGGCAGCGTACGGATATCGTGCGGTGCGGACGACGGGCACGCTGTCGTCGAGGTAGCCGATGCCGGCCCGGGTATTCCCCGGGAGCGGAAGGACGAGGTCTTTGAGCCGTTCAGCCGTCTCGACCTCGACGATGACCGGAGCACCGCAGGACTCGGCCTGGGCCTCGCGATCAGCGCGCGCATAGCCGAAGCTCACGACGCGGCCCTCAGGTTTCACCAGAACCCCGAAGGCCCCGGCACGGTGTTCGTGTTCAGAATCCCGCTGGTGACGGAGGAGCGCGAGGCCATACGATCGCTCGATGTGCAGATCGTGAGTGCCGAGAGTGACAAGGAGTGATGATGTCACGGGATAGCGCGACCGGTGCCGCCGGGCAGAAGACGATTCTGCTGATCGACGATAGTGTCGATCTCCTCAGGGGCCTCCGCATGGCGCTCACAAAGGAGGGCTACCTCGTCGAGGTGCTCGCGCAGCCGGAGTTCGCGGTGCAGACGATCGAGAGAGCCCGTCCTGACCTCGTCATCCTCGACGTCATGATGCCGGGTACCGACGGCTGGCAGGTGCTCGAATGGATACGTAGCGCGCCTCGGACGGCCGAGTTGCCGGTGCTGATGCTGACCGCGAAGCGCACGACCGAGTCGAAGGTCGCCGGGTTCACTCTCGGCGCGGATGACTACCTCACGAAGCCCTTCGACATCGTCGAGCTCAAGTGCAGGATCTCGGCTCTGTTGCGCCGCGTCGAGAGCAGATACAGCCCTAAGAGCGCGGAGCACAGCTTCCTCGCCGTGGTCGGCTCGCAGGAGCAGGTGCTGATCCCCGCCGAGGACGTCTACTACGTCGACGGAGTGCGCAACTACACCTACCTGCATGTCCACGCTGGACGCTACCTGAGCCGCATCGGCCTCGGGGAGATCGAAGAGCAGGCCCCGCCCCAGTTCATGAGGGTCCACCGCTCCTACCTGGTCAACATGAACAGGGTCGCCGGAGGTCGCTGGGTCTCGTCCTCCTCGTACCGGCTCACGCTCGCCGACGAGGCGGGTACCTGTATCCCTGTGAGCCGCAAGCTCGTGTCCGAGGTCCAGGTCAGAGCGGGTCTCAAGTGAGCAAGGCACGCCTCCCCGCGTGGCTGCGCCGTCCCATCGCCACCCCCGGCCGCGCTACGGCCGTCGAGGGTATCCTCGGCGAGTTGAGGCTTAACACCGTCTGCCAGAGTGCCAAGTGTCCGAACCGCGGCGAGTGCTACTCGAGCGGGACCGCGACGTTCCTGGTCGCGGGCGACGCCTGCACGCGCGCATGCCGCTTCTGTGCGGTCGAGGAGCGCGAGCCGTTGCCGCTGGACAGCGGGGAGCCCGCACGCGTGGCGGAGGCGGCTGTGCGCATGGGCCTCGTCCACGTCGTCGTCACGATGGTGACCCGCGACGATCTCGCGGATGGCGCTGCCGCACATGTAGTGGCGGTCATCGAGACGCTTCGTGGCGCGGTGAAGGACGTGGCCGTCGAGGTGCTCGTGAGCGACTTTGGCGGGCGGGAGGCGTCGGTCGATCTCGTGGCTGACGCGCGCCCCGACGTCTTCAACCACAACCTCGAGACCGTGCCGCGCCTCTACGCCGGGGTACGTCCCGGTGCCGACTACGCCCGCAGCCTGCGCGTACTTGCGCGGGCAGCAGAGCGCTCACCCGGGATGCCGACCAAGTCCGGCTTGATGCTCGGCCTCGGTGAAACACACTCCGAGGTCGTCGAGGTGATGCGCGACCTGCGTGCACACGGGTGCTCGATGCTCACCCTCGGCCAGTATCTGCGACCGTCAGCGGCACACCTGCCGGTGACCGAGTTCGTCGAGCCGTCTGCGTTCGCGGCGCTCGCACGCGAGGCGCGCGCGATGGGGTTTGCTGCAGTCGCTGCCAATCCGTTCGTGCGGTCGAGCTACCGCGCCGCGGAACTTGCCGGGGCCAGTGAGTCGACAAGTGCGGGTACGCCGGCCTGATCGCGACCGGTGGCCTTCGCTTCGTACATGCTGGCGTCGGCGCCGGCGAGGAGCAGGTCTATCGTGCTCGGGGTCAGCTCGAATCCCGGTGTGAGCACCGCACCGCCTATGCTGACCGAGACCCTCACGTCAACACCGTCTCGACCCGGACACCGCACGTCGCGCACAGCGGTGAGGATGCGTTTGGTGAGAGCGGCGAACTCATCGGCATCGGTTTCCGGTGCCACGACCGCGAACTCGTCGCCACCGTAGCGCGCAACGAAGTCGCTCTCGCGTGTCGACGAGCCGATCGCTCCGGCCACACTCTTCAGCACCGTGTCGCCCACCAGGTGACCGTGAGTATCGTTGACCGTCTTGAAGTGGTCGATGTCGATGAGCAGCACCATGATCGGCCGCCCGTAGCGAGCTGCCCACGACACCCACTGGGTGAGATGGCCGAGCATCCCCCGGCGGTTGTACAGGCCGGTGAGCGGGTCGCGGGTGGCGAGGGTGGCAAGGCGTACGTTGTCGCGCAGCGCCCTCTTCAGCACGCGGGCGAGGAAGCGCGAGAGGGAGTCGTTGGCCGCGTGCCGCTCGATGGCGCCCACGAGGCGGTCGATGTGGCGCGCGTAGGCGTCGCGGTGGTGACCCGTCCGGCCGGGCTCGGTGAGGTCGAGCAGCTCGGCGAAGAGCGGGTCGAGCAGGAAGAACTCCAGGTGGACCGCGACTTCAAGCATGTCGGCCGGAGAGAGGGCCGCGGGGTCCGAAGGAATGCTGGCGCGAACGTCGTCTTGGACCTCGCGGATGCTCTTCAGGATCGCGTCCGGGTCGGTCACGATGTCGGGAATGAGCCCGCTGTCCCACGACTCCAGCAGCTCGGACCACCAGCCGACATGTGAGTCCTCTTCGGCGGCCAGGTGCTCGAAGAGCGTTGCAACCTCCGGGTCGGTGCACGCCGAGGCGAGCGAACGGTACGTCTCGGCAGCCATAGTGTCGAGTTCTATGCACATCTCCAGGACGTCGCGCACGGACCCTCCGATCCTCCGGCCGCGGTTTCGGGGGTGGTACCGCGACTACCTGTATTCATTCTACCCCCGTATGGATGCACACTCCCGCGTAGTCGTTGCCGTATCGCCATGCGCGGTCGCTTGCGAAGCGGGCCATGCGCGGCGAAGATAGGTACATGACATATGAGCCGCGCACATACCGACGCACCATACAGCCGTCCGGGTTGGTCTGTTTCGATGTGGCGATCAAGGAGACGGACCTTCGGGTCTGTGCCGCCCGTGATCTTACGGACCTGGCCGAGGACCTTGTGGTCCGTGCCCGGTGGGAGCTGGAGAACTTCATCCGCACGCATCCGTACTTCCGAGAGACGCTCGTGCCTCTCGATGTGCCCGAGGACGCGCCCGGGATCGTGCGGCGGATGGCGGAGGCCGGCCGGGCCGCACGGGTCGGTCCGATGGCGGCGGTGGCGGGAGCAATCGCCGAATACGTCGCGCGGGGACTCGCCGAGGTCTCTCGCGAGGTCGTCGTGGAGAACGGTGGCGACATCTACCTGATGGGCAAGGGGGAGCGCACGGTCGCGCTCTGGGCTGGCGACCTCGGCGTCAAAGGACTCGGTCTGGTGGTTCCCGGCGGTCTGCAGCCGGTCGCTGTCTGCACGTCCTCGGGGAAGATCGGACACTCGGAGTCGTTCGGGGCTGCCGACGCCGTCACCGTGCTCGCCCGCAACGGCGCGCTGGCCGACGCGGTCGCGACAGCGCTCGCCAACCGGGTGCGCGAGGCCGCCGACATTGAGCGCGCGGTCGAGGCCGCGCGGCATGTACACGGGGTCCTCGGCGTGCTTGTGACCGTGGATGGGCATGTAGGTGCGTGGGGAAATGTGCGACTGGTGTCACTGGCCGACACGACACTGACAACGTAAACGACGGTCGCCTTCAGGGCGCACCCGGCGATCACGAGGGGCGTGAGATGGACAGCATCGATGAGCTGGATATGTACGAGGCCGAGCGACGGTTGGCCCTCTACAACGAATACCGGGATGCGACGCGCGTGTTCCGCTACTACGTCGAGACCGAACTGCGGGCCTACCTTGCCGACCAGGTGACGGTTGAGCCCGTGGAGGCACCCGGCGGTACCTACTTCAAGGTGGTACTGACCGACGTGTGGATCTACGAGGCCGAACGGCCCAACCGCTCCGCGCCGGAGGTCACCGCGTGGGAGGTCGGCCCCGTGCACGTGCAGCGCCTGAAGCTTGACGAGTAAGGGGCAGAGCGGATGGCTGGAGCGTTGGCAGGGCGTGAGGCCGCAGCGGCTCGCGCGGAAGCATTGCGCCGGGAGATCGCCTACCACGACCATCGTTACTACGTCTTAGACTCGCCGGAGCTGAGTGACGCCGCCTACGATGCGCTCATGCGCGAGCTGCGCCAGATCGAGGTAGCGTGGCCGGAGCTGGTGACGTCCGACTCGCCGACGCAGCGCGTCGGAGCGGTTCCGAGTTCGCAGTTCGCGCCCGTGGCACACTCACAGCGGATGTACTCGCTGGACAACGCGATGGACCTCGGCGAGCTCGACACGTGGCTCGCACGGGTCACCGCCGCTGTCGGGGAGCGGGAGTGCGCGTTCACCTGCGAGCTGAAGATCGACGGCTCCTCGCTCGCGCTCGTCTACGAGGGCGGGGTGCTGGTTCGGGCCGCCACGCGCGGGGACGGGCGAACCGGCGAGGACGTGACCGCCAATGTTCGCGCGATCCGCGACGTCCCGCTACGGCTTCACGATGTTGCGCTGCCCGCGGCGACGCAGCCGTCGCTACTCGGCGATCCGCCTGCTTGGCCGCGTGTCGAGGTGCGCGGCGAAGTCTACCTGCCGCTCGCCGTCTTCGAGCGGTTGAACGAAGCGCAGGAGGAGGCGGGACTGGCACCGTACGCCAACCCCCGCAACGCCGCGGCGGGTGCGGTCCGCCAGAAGGACCCGGCGGTGACCGCCTCTCGCGAGCTCGCGACATTCATCTATCAGATCGCCGACCCGCGCGTCCTGGGCCTGAGGCGGCAAAGCGAAGGTCTCGAGTGGCTTCGCGCGGCAGGCTTCCACGTCAACCCCGATGTGGTGACGTGCGCCTCCCCAGCCGAGGTCCACGCGTTTTGCGAGGCTGCGATCTCGAAGCGCGGCTTGCTCGC
>CAYGKH010000041.1:6627-12834 GCA_964350345.1 uncultured Coriobacteriaceae bacterium | reverse complement strand
TGGGGCGTGCCGATGCCCTTCTTCACCCACAAGGAAACCGGCGAACTGCATCCGCGCACCGCAGAACTGCTGGAAACCGTGGCGAAGCGCGTCGAGGGCGAGTCCGAGCTGCGACCCCACGAGCGCGAGGACCGGCGGGGCGGGGATCGGGGCGTCCGGGATCCACGACATCACCATCGCACCAAAGGTATGGCCACGTGACGTCAAGGGCATCACGACGACCTGTCCGGTGAATCCGAAAAGCGGCGGGACACCGGAGAGATGCGTCACGACACCGGTCTCCAGCGCGTCGGCAAGTCCCTCGATGTCGCCGGACTTCCAGGGCGCGGGGATGCCAGCGTCCACGGGCGCCGAGGCCCGGAAGCGAACGATGCCATCTTCCTCGAGGAGCGCACCGTACACGTTCTGGGCCCCGAAGGCGTCCCGTATCCCGTTTGCCGCACGCTCAAGTGCCGCGGCCTCTTCTGCGCCGCTTTGCGGGGACATCCTGTGTGAGATTGCGGGCGGTTCGACCATCGTGAGCCTCCAAAGCCAAGTGTATCGCAACCATTCCAGCCCTGCGGAACATTCCTGGCACTGGACATCAGAATGATTAGTGTTGGCACATTCATTGCTACCAGAATTCATCGAGCACGGCGACCCGCCCTCTCCTCCCCCTTCAGGGGCGGATCACGCCCGCTCTGTGAGGACGAGCCGCGTCCCCCCACGCGGCTCGTTTCCTTTTCCGGGAGGGTCCGGCCGGAAGGCTCGCGCCCCGTCGACCATCGGTGGGATAGAATCAAGGCAGCCCGCCGGACCGAGGTGATGGAGGCTGCGTGCCCGATCCTGCAGAACGCATAGTGAACCTGGCGCTGTTCCTTGCCGCGTCGCGCTCCCCGGTGGGTGTCGACCGGATCCGGCTCGAAGTGGCCGGGTATCCCCCGGGTCAGGACGAAGCGACGTTCCTTCGCATGTTCGAGCGCGACAAGAACGAGTTGCGCGCCGTCGGCCTTGTGGTGACTTCGACTCCCGAGGGGACCTATCACCTCGACGTCTCACGCTCGTTCTGCGCACAGTTCACTCTCGCTTCCGGAGAAGAACTTGCCCTCCGCGCGGCGGGCGCTGCGCTTCTGGAAGACCCATCGTTCCCTTTCGCCGCAGATCTTCGACGCGCACTCGTCAAGATCGCTGCAGCGACCGACTCTCCCGTACCCGCCGCGACTCGCATCGCAGACGAACGAGCATCTGAGCAGGGCATGGCGGTCGGTGCCCTCGCGTCCGCATCGGCGATGCGCAAGACGGTCTCCTTCGGCTACACCAATGCCGATGGCATGAGTCGGGGACGCGCGGTCGAGCCGTACGGACTCTTCCTCCGGGAGGGGCGCTGGTACCTCGTCGGACGCGACACGAAGATCGACGGGGTGCGCGTCTACGCCGTGCCCCGGATGAGCGACCCGGTCGCCAACACCGCGCGGCCCAAGACCCCGGACTTCGAGATTCCTTCCGATTTCCGGGTCTCGAACTTCGTGGGGCTACCGTTCCAGTACGGCTCCGGTGATCCGTTCGATGCCACGCTGCGCTTCTCGGCGTCGGCTGCATGGCGTGCGGAAGCACTCTCGTCAGGAGTCGGGCGCTTCGAAACCGAGTGCGACGGACGACTCCTCTGGCACATCAGAGCCAGAGACGAGAAGGCCCTCACGCGATGGACCCTGGTTCACGGTCCGGGCATCGATGTCGTCGCGCCCGCACGTCTCTCCGACGACCTGCGCGCTTCTCTCGACCGGCTGGTGACAGCCCATGGCTAGAGCGTCTGTGTCAGAGCGCGCCCGCCGGCTGCTCGTCCTCCTCGGCACGTTCGAGCGCGACACGCAAGTCTCCCTCTATGAACTCGCGCGGATGCTGGACGTCTCGGTCGCCGAGGTGACCGCCGACCTGGAACTGCTCTCCATGTGCGGCGTGGCCCCGTACGGCCCTGACGACCTCGTTCCGATATTCATCGACGGTGACGCGGTCCACGTGTTCGGTGCACTGCCTGCGCTCGATCGCAGTGTCCGGCTCTCCCCGCCCGAAGCACGCGCACTCGCGGCGGTGCTCCAGATCGCAGGCCGTCCCGACTCCGACCCGCTCGTTACGCGACTCCTCGCAGCGACCAGCGAGGCCGACCCCGCAGAGATCGAGCGCGTGCTGCACGCCGCGGCTTCCGGGGACTTCGCGACGACAGCAGTCCTGGTTGCCGGGGCCGCGAACTCCGTGTGTGTGAGGATCATCCATCGGTCCGCAGGGCGCAGTGGTGAGACCGGGCGGGTGATCGAGCCGATGGGCCTCTTCAACGAGCGGGGAACCTGGTACGTGGAGGCCTTCTGCCAGCTCGCGGGCGCGCTGCGGACCTTCCGGGTCGACCGCATCCGCTCGGCCGAACCGACAGGTGAGCACTTCGAACCCCGCGACATCGCGCTCTTAGGCACCGCAGTGCCTCGTGGCGTGCTCCCAGTCGCCCGTATCCGATTCGAGCCCGGCGTCGCCGTGCCCGAGCGGGAGTGGCCCGGCATGCGGATCGTCTCCGAAGACGAGACGGGCACACTCGTCGAGGTGCCGTTCGCCGGCACCGGCTGGATCGCGCGTCAGGTTCTCTCTTACCTCGGACGGGCGGTCGTCGTGGATCCCCCCGAAGTGAGACATGCCGTGGCCGGACTCGCGGCGCAGGAACTCGGTCGGCTCGCATAAGGAGACCGGTCGCTCAGTGACTCCCCGCGCTGCGCCCGAACCGTTCGCCAATCCGACGGACGACCTCGGCGGTCTCGATCCGCTCCACATCGTCGACGGGTAGTGCCGCAAGGAACTGGCGCCCGTATCGTGCCGAGAGGACCCGCGGGTCGGCTATGATCAGGCAACCGCTGTCCGTCGATGAGCGGATGAGCCGCCCGGCCGCCTGCTTGAGTTCAATGATCGCCTCGGGCAGGTAGTAGGTGCGCCACGCAGCGGCGCCGTAACGTTGTTCACGCTCGACGGTGAGCGGGTTGGAGATGTGTCCGAAGGGCAGCTTGGTGACGACGACGCACCGCAGCGTGTCACCGCGCGCGTCGAACCCCTCCCAAAACGACTTGGTCGCGAAGAGCGAGGTCCGCTCGTCGGCAAGGAACTCGTCTCGCAACCGCTTGGTCGACACGCCTCTACTCTGGACCAGCAGCGGGATGTCCTTCGCCGCGAGGCGGGGTGCGAGAGCGTTGTAGAGACGCTCCATGTCGCGGCGGTTGGTGAACAGCGTGAGTACCGAGCCACCCATCGCAAGGTGAGTCTCCCACAACAGCGACTCGAGCCGCGCGAGATAGTCGCTGGCTTTGGGGAGTGCGAGGTCGGTCGGAACGAACGCGACCATCTGTCGCTCGAAGTCGTAGGAGGACGGAAGCCGCACCGCACTCCAGCGATCCTCGCCGAGGCGATCGAGCCCGGTCGCTGTGGCGAAGTGATCGAACCCGTCGGCCGTTGCGATCGTCGCCGAGGTGAAGACGACCGAACGCATTCGCGGGTAGAACTCCTCGGCAAGGACCTCGCCGACGTCGAGAAGGGATGCGGCCAGGCGATCGGTGCGCCCGCCCGGCCGGCTGTCGACCGTGAGATGGTAGACGTACTCGTACGCTTCGCCGTCGATGATGGTCACGAGTGCGATGCGCTGGTCGGCGAGTCGCGTGAGCAAGCCCGCGAGGTCGGCACGCAACTCGGTCGCCCCCCCGCTCACGGTCTCCAGGTGCGAGACAAGACGTCTGCCGGCCTCGATCGCCGTCTCGAGCCGACCGGCGAGCGAGCGCCCCACACGGCTGACGGTGCCCCATGCACCGGTCTCACGAACGGCCGCATCGATTCGCAGCTCGGTGGTGTCGTAACCGGACTGGGCCCGGTCAGGCGGCACGACATCGTGGAGGAACTCGAAGAGCGAACCGGCAAGCGTCGCCGCCTCGGTCAGAGACCGCTCCAGTTCGCCGAGGGTCGTCGCCAGCGCAGGCTCCCCGGCCTGGCCGAATGCGCGCATCGCCGCTCGCGCGGCCTCCATCAGCCCGCCCCGCCCGACACCCAGCCCGCCCAGGACGACCGAGAGTTCGAGGCGGGAGCACTCCATGGAAAGCTGCTTGCGCGCTTCGGACTCCACCGCGTGGGCCTCGTCGACGATCCAGTGCCGGATGGGGGGCAGGATGCCGCCGTCGGCCACGGTGTCCCGGAAGAGGAGCGCGTGGTTGGTGACGACCACATGGGCCGAGGAGGCCCTGCGACGTGCCCCGTGCAGGTAGCAAAGGTTGGGGTAGTAGCGGCACCGCTTTCGCGTGCAGTCAGCCACAGAAGCCGAGACCTCGGTCCGGATTTCGCGCCGCAGGTGCACATTGGCCGCGGAGAGGTCCCCCCAGGAGCTCTGCACGACCCACGCCAGAAGCGCCGCAGCCGCACCGGCTGCGGACGGGTCCGCATCGTCTAGAGTAGCGGCGTAGCGCTCGAGTTTACGAAGACACAGGTAGTGATCGTAGCCCTTGAGGGAGGCAAAGCGCAGGGGCTCGTCGAGCACGTGACAGAGCGCAGGGAGTTCACCATGGACGAGTTGGTCCATCAGCGCGTTGGTCTTAGTGGCGACTCCGACCCCCACGCCGTTGCGCAGCGCGAAGCGCACAGTGGGCACCAGGTAGGCAAGCGACTTGCCCACACCCGTCCCCGCCTCGACGGCGACATGGGTGTCGCTCGCGAACGCCTCGACGACCTCGCGCGCCATCCGCGCCTGCTCGCCGCGTTGCTCGAACCCCGCATACATCCGGCCAGCTATCCCTTCGAGCGAGAACTCTGCGGCGACCTCGTCGGGCTCGGGGCAGGTGCACTCGACGTCCTCGGCATCTTCGAGCGCGGGGCACCGTTCGACACTCACGCGGGAGGTACGGGCCTCCGCGAGGTCGTGGCCGCTCGCGCGAGCTCCCGCCGCCATGTGCGCCAGCACGCCGCGGGCGGGCCAGTCTGTCGCCGGAGAGAGCGCGACAAGCCTGCCGAGGAGGTCTGGACCCAGGTCGGACAGGCCGCAGAGCACTGCGCGCCAGACGGTGACGAGCGCGGCGACATCGTCAGCGGCCCGATGGGACGGTACGGGACCACCGAGAGCCTCGGACAGATCGCGGAGTCGGTGACTCGACAGGCGCGGGAACGCGATGAGTGAGAGCTGGAGCGTATCGACCCACGAGCCGCAGAAGCGGGTAGTGCCTGCGAAGCGCTCGAGAAAGCTACGATCGAACGGTGCGTTGTGGGCGACCACGTCACGTCCGCCGACGAACTCCGCGAGTGCGGCCACGGCGGCGGTAGGAGACGGTGAGCCGGCGACCATGGCTGAGTCGATGCCGGTAAGGCGCGCGATCTCGAGTGGGATCGGCCTGCCGGGGTCGACGAGGGTCTGATAGGTGTCGACCACCTCCGGGCCGCGCATGAGTGCCGCAGCGATCTCGATCACCGAGTCACGGTCCGGGTCGAACCCGGTGGTCTCGATGTCGAGGAGCACGACCTCTTCCTCGAATCCGAAGACCTCTTCCCGGGCACGCTCAACGATGGCCGCGTACGCGGCGACGACATCGGAGTCTGTTCCCGGCACGATGAACCGGCTCGACGGTGCGCTCATCACCGGACAAGACTAGCACGCCGCCCCGACATCTGACGGGGCGGCGTGCGTGAAGATCGAGCCTGTCGGGAAACGTCTACCTCGCCATCGTCCGCGACATCAAACGGAGCGTCCCGTCATCGGCCTGAACAAAGAGCCACTCGTAGTTGACCATCATGCCCTGGGCCTCCTGACCACCGATGACAGAGACGGTGTCTCCGCTCTCGACAGCATCGCCCACGGAGTATGCGGTCACGCCGTAGCTCTCAAGCGTCGCCGCGAACGAGGCCGCGTCTCCATGGTACTGCTGGGAAGCGACCGGGAGAAGTCCGTAGGCGGTGCCGTAGTCCTTGGCGGCGCATGCCTCGTAGTACGCCGTCACATATTCGGCAGGGGTCTGTCCTTCAGCGACGGCGGGGGCCGTAGCCGGGTCGAACTCTACTGCGGGAGCCTGCGCGCCGCCCATTGAGCCGCCTGCGGGTTCGGTAGCGGAGCCGACAGCGGGGATCTCGGGAGAGTTCGTGTTCTGCCAGACGAGGACGCCCACGATGGCGGCGAGCAGAACAGCGGCTGCCACGAGGAGGAGGGTGACCTGTTTCTGACCGAGTGCG